>NZ_LR134173.1:3237142-3575000 GCF_900635815.1 Legionella cherrii | reverse complement strand
TCCGTGTGACTGCGTACCTTTTGTATAATGGGTCAGCGAGTTACTTTCAGTGGCGAGGTTAACTGAATAAGGAAGCCGTAGAGAAATCGAGTCTGAATAGGGCGCGAGTCGCTGTGAGTAGACCCGAAACCGGGCGATCTAGTCATGTGCAGGATGAAGGTTGGGTAACACCAACTGGAGGTCCGAACCGGGTAATGTTGAAAAATTATCGGATGACGTGTGACTAGGAGTGAAAGGCTAATCAAGCCCGGAGATAGCTGGTTCTCCCCGAAAGCTATTTAGGTAGCGCCTCGTGAATGATTACTGGGGGTAGAGCACTGTTTCGGCTAGGGGGCTGTCATGGCTTACCAAACCGATGCAAACTCCGAATACCGGCTAATTGAATCACGGGAGACACACGGCGGGTGCTAACGTCCGTCGTGAAGAGGGAAACAACCCAGACCGCCAGCTAAGGTCCCAAAGTACTAGTTAAGTGGGAAACGATGTGGGAAGGCATAGACAGCCAGGAGGTTGGCTTAGAAGCAGCCACCCTTTAAAGAAAGCGTAATAGCTCACTGGTCGAGTCGGCCTGCGCGGAAGATGTAACGGGGCTAAAACTAGTCACCGAAGCTGCGGATGTGCACTAAGTGCACGTGGTAGGGGAGCGTTCTGTAGGCTGATGAAGGTGGATTGAGAAGTCTGCTGGAGGTATCAGAAGTGCGAATGCTGACATGAGTAACGATAATGAGGGTGAAAAGCCCTCACGCCGGAAGTCCCAGGTTTCCTGCACGACGTTAATCGGAGCAGGGTGAGTCGGCCCCTAAGGCGAGGCTGAAGAGCGTAGTCGATGGGAACCAGGTTAATATTCCTGGACTTTTTATAAGTGGTGAAGTGGGGACGGAGAAGGCTAGATAAGCCAGGCGTTGGTTGTCCTGGTACGTGCATGTAGGGGGATGGTTTAGGCAAATCCGGACCATTATTAACTCTGAGGTGCGACGTGGTGCTGACACTTCGGTGTACAGCGAAGTTATTGATGCCCGGCTCCCAGGAAAAGCTGCTAGCCATAACTTATAGAGAACCGTACCGCAAACCGACACAGGTGGACAGGTAGAGAATACTAAGGCGCTTGAGAGAACTCGGGTGAAGGAACTAGGCAAAATGGTACCGTAACTTCGGGAGAAGGTACGCCCTTTCTGGTGATGGGATTTACTTTCAGAGCTGGAGAGGGCCGCAGAGACCAGGTGGCTGCGACTGTTTATTAAAAACACAGCACTCTGCAAATTCGTAAGAAGACGTATAGGGTGTGACGCCTGCCCGGTGCCGGAAGGTTAATTGATGGGGTTATCTTCGGAGAAGCTCTTGATCGAAGCCCCGGTAAACGGCGGCCGTAACTATAACGGTCCTAAGGTAGCGAAATTCCTTGTCGGGTAAGTTCCGACCTGCACGAATGGCGTAACGATGGCCACACTGTCTCCACCCGAGACTCAGTGAAATTGAAATCGCTGTGAAGATGCAGTGTACCCGCGGCTAGACGGAAAGACCCCGTGAACCTTTACTATAGTTTTGCACTGGACTTTGATGATAACTGTGTAGGATAGGTGGGAGGCTATGAAGTGAGGACGCTAGTTCTCATGGAGCCAACCTTGAAATACCACCCTGTTGTTATTGAGGTTCTAACTTGGTCCCGTAATCCGGGATGAGGACAGTGTATGATGGGTAGTTTGACTGGGGCGGTCTCCTCCCAAAGAGTAACGGAGGAGCACAAAGGTACCCTCGGTACGGTCGGACATCGTACCAAGAGTGTAAAGGCATAAGGGTGCTTGACTGCGAGAGCGACGGCTCGAGCAGGAACGAAAGTTGGTCTTAGTGATCCGGTGGTTCTGAATGGAAGGGCCATCGCTCAACGGATAAAAGGTACTCCGGGGATAACAGGCTGATACCGCCCAAGAGTTCATATCGACGGCGGTGTTTGGCACCTCGATGTCGGCTCATCACATCCTGGGGCTGAAGCAGGTCCCAAGGGTATGGCTGTTCGCCATTTAAAGTGGTACGCGAGCTGGGTTTAGAACGTCGTGAGACAGTTCGGTCCCTATCTGCCGTGGGCGTAGGAAAATTGAGAGGAGCTGCTCCTAGTACGAGAGGACCGGAGTGGACGAACCTCTGGTGTACCGGTTGTGACGCCAGTCGCATCGCCGGGTAGCTAAGTTCGGACGGGATAACCGCTGAAAGCATCTAAGCGGGAAGCCTCCCTCAAGATGAGTTTTCCCATGAAGCCCGTTGAAGACTACGACGTTGATAGGCAAGGTGTGGAAGCGCAGTAATGTGTGCAGCTAACTTGTACTAATTGGCTGATTGTCTTGACCATATAATCTGAATTACTTCAGATTAACTGAATGCAAATACAAGAAAAGCCGGTTGGGCTAACGCCCAATCAGCAAAAAAAATGTGTACTCTTTATTTACCTAACGCATGATTCGGGTATAATGCGCCCATTAATCATGTGAAACCAGTTTTCCTGGCGACCATAGCGGTTTGGAACCACCTGACTCCATCTCGAACTCAGAAGTGAAACGAACCCGCGCCAATGATAGTGTGAGGTTTCCTCATGTGAAAGTAGGTCATCGCCAGGGTTTTATTCTGAAAAGCGGCTAATAAAGCCGCTTTTTTTATTTATAATCTTCGAAACCAGTATTTTTTAATATATGTAATTTAAATAAGCATATAGATTTTTCTAATTCACGAACTATTGATTTTACTGATATAGCTCAAATGCCTACTAAATGAAATATTCCAATTAAAATTTTTAAGTAGGAACCCATGTGTTATTTCCTATAAAAAAAAATAGCCTATCATACGGAATGGAGAACATCTCTTGTTCTTCTATTTTTTCTTTACTTCTATATACCCTATTAATCTGGTGGCTTGCCCATGTCATTAGTGATTCGAATTTAGATAAATATGATGATATGTTAGAAGCCTATTCATGGGGCAGTCTGTGGTCATGGGGACATGATAAGCATCCTCCACTGTTTGGTTGGATTGCTGCTGCTTGGTTTCAAATTTTTCCACATGACAATATGTTTTTTTACCTTTTGTCCTATGCAGTAGTTGCTTTAGGTTTATTAGGTGTCTTCTGCTTGACTCCTCTTTTTTTGAGAAATGTTTTTGATTCGGCTTTTTCTAGCGATGCATATCTAAAGTGCTGCAAAAAATTAGGGTTCTTGAGTGTGGCTTTGCTTTTACTCTCCTTTCCCTATACCACTTTAGCTGCAAAATATAACGCAAATAGTATCTTGCTTATGCTTTGGCCATGGACAATCTATTTTTTTTTAAGGGCGACACACAAGTCTCAAAGGTTATTAGGGGGTTTATTGAATAGCCTTTTCCTTGGTTTTATGGCTGCTTTGTCAATGCTTGGAAAATATTTTTCAGGGATACTTTTGCTTACTTTATTTTTTGTTAGTTTATTACCATTGTATCGTAATTGGTATCGCAGTTTTTCTCCTTATCTTTCTTTATTGATTTTTTGTATCTGCTTAGCACCTCATTTTTATTGGTTGACTCAGAATGATTATCCTACGTTAGTGTACTTGCAAACAAAGGGAGATGGAAAAATATATTGGATTTTATGTCTAAAATTTTTGTTCGCACCTTTATTATATTGGTGCATACCCTGGTATTGGGTTCTACTAAAATTTTTTGAAGGGCCATGGTATCAGCGTATGTTGAATAGCTGGCGCGCGATTCATTTGGGGGATGATGCTTTATGGTGGATCGCTATTTTGCCTTTTATCTTAACTGTTCTGGCAGGTTTTTTGGGTTTTGTTAAATTGACTTATCCTTGGGCTATTCCTTTGGGTTTTGGTTTTCCATTACTATGGCTTCGCAACTCACTTATTCTAAGTAGGGTAGAAAAAAAATTTTTTTTTCAGCCAATACAGTTAAAAATGATTGGATTAATGTATTTTTATATCATAATTTTGATTGCTGTGAGCATACGCATTTATGCTGTGTGTAGCGACAATTATTTTTGCGTTTAGAGGACAGCAATAAATTAAGCTAAAATAAGCCTTTCTGCAGGAACAGAAGTGTACATCAATTAAACTAAATTTGTCTCTATTTTTCGTTATTAATTTATTAGTGATGGGGAGTAATAATTGGGGATTTTCAGGATTTAATTTTATAGGACCTAAGGCCAACTCTTTCCTGATCTATAGGGAAGAGTTGGCCTTAGGTTGACAAGCCTTCACAGAAGGCGCGTCAGTCGGCGTTGATGGGCTCTACTTTATTCCTCTTGGCGCACTCACTACGGTAACTCGATGTATTGAGTTCAAGGATCACTGCATGATGCACAAGCCTATCAATGGCGGCATTCGTAGTCATTTCATCTTTAAAGATGGAGTTCCATTTTGAGAATGGCAAATTACTGGTAATCAATAAACTGCGCATCTCATAACGTGCGGCCATCAGCGTGAATAGTACATCGGTTTCATGACGCTCAAAAGGGACATAAGAGATATCATCAATAATGAGCAACTCAAATCGGTCTAACTTTTTGATGAACTGCTCTAACTTCAATACCTGCTTCGCTTGCAGCAGTTGCTGGACAAGACTCGCTGCAGTGTAAAAACAAACTCGTCTTCCGGACAAACACCATTCACGTGCAAGCCCTATACTTAAGTGGGTTTTTCCAGTACCTGGGTTTCCAAAAATTAATACATTGCCGTATCGGTCAATAAACTCCCCTTCGGCCAATTGAATAATTTGGCTTGGCGCAAGCCCAGGAATACGAGTCATATCAAAATCAGACAGTAACTTGTCGCGCGGTAATTGAGCTGATTTGACGAGCTTATCTATCTTTTTTTGCATGCGATAATCGCTTTCTCTTTGCAGAATTTCATAAAAGAATTCAACATGAGACAGTTTTTCTTTCTCACAACGCTGTGCCACCTCCAGATAATCTTTAAGGCAAATAGGTAATTTTAAATTGGACAGCAGTTGATTTAAATTATGAGTTAAATTCAAATTGATGTTCATGCTTAGTGACTCCTGTAGGAGGTCAATAAGTTGTCATAATCAGCCAGGTTTGGCTCCATGACGTGAACAGCTCTTTTCTCTTTTTGGTAGACATCGATTAACTCCTTAACCCGTTCCAGAAGAGGGATTTCGCGTGCCTCAAGCAATAACTCAAGGGCAAGAGCAACTTGCTGTTCTGATTGAATTTTTGCTAACTGCAGAATCTTTAAATAGACTCTATCAGCACTAGCTGGCCGCTTGTTGCAAAGCTCATCATAAGCCTTACGAAAGCAGCTCCTGGGGAAAAAGGCTCCTTGGTAACGATAATTAGCAAAAGCAGATGGCTTTCGAACTAAAGCATCAATAAGGTGTCTGTAGTTAATCCCTTCAAGCCCATCACCATAGTTTCTTGGCATGACCTGCAGTTGTTTGTTGCCATAGAACAAGATGATTTCTTCAGGATAAATATAAGCTTTTAATGTATAGTGAATTAGCCTGCTGGGGACGCTATAAGGCTTATCCAGAAGCTGGATAATGCTGCCTGAGCTCACGCGTGCAGTAACAATTTCAGGTGAATTCCATTTTCTATCAGGAAGCTCTTGCAGTAGCTCCTCTTCTTGCTCAAACTGAGCCATCCGGTATTTGTTGCGCCCATCAACTATTTTCTGCAAAAACTCAATATAATCTTTTTGAGTTAGGAAATCACGAGAGCCACGCACCATCAAGGTCTGGTCAATCGCGTTTTTCAACAAATCATGGCTTTTTTCTATAGAGCCATTTTCATGGCTTACTCCAGGATTATTAGTAGTTGGTTTGATTTGGTAATGAGCCATAACCATTTGCCAACGCTCGGTGAACTCGCGCCTACTCCCCATCGCTTTAGTTGCTGCAGTGAGGTTATCTGTACGATGCTCACCGGCGACATAACCTAGTTCCCATACTGCCTTTTCAAAACCACTGACTAAACTTTCAAAGCTTTCGCTGAAACATACTTTAATCGACTCCCAGCGTGAATACGTCAGGATAAAATGAAAAAGGAGGTGCTTAAATGGTTGGCCATTAATGGTGATGTTAAGTGAGTTCATGCACGTAAAATCAGACTGGCTTTGCTTACCTGGTTGAATATGTTGCCTGAAAATAACCGCTTGTTCGGCTCCAAAGGCAGCCCGCCAATCGCGAACCCGTCGTTGCAATGTACGTAAATGGCTTTGATTATATTGTTCTGGGGCACGTGCCATAAGATAATTAAGCAGTGTCTTGGCTTCTAGCCCTGGTGCACCCTCCAGCATTTTTGCAAGCTCATCCCAAACATCAGAGAACGCATCAACTCGGGTTTTCCAAGTATGTGGCTTGCTCATCTCTGACGGCAGTTGACCACTCTTAATATATTTCCTTGCTGTATTAGCTGACATTCCTGATTTTGCGGCAGATACTTCCTGGTTATGTTTTTTTAGTTTTTTCATGAGTAATTTTACCTGCTGATTGGTTATTGTCATTCGCCAAGAAGTCCCTTTGTCGATTTTTAAAAAAGACAATCTAATCAACTAATAATAGGTGACTAATAGAACTTTTGACTAACCAGCAGAAAAGGGAATTTTAAGGGGGTATTTTTGCTTCCGAAAAAACGCAATTTTAATTGTCGCTACACATGCTGCGCATACACAAGACTCGCACTATTATTTGCCACAGAAAGAAGCAGCAGCAGATATTTTTAAACATTGGCAAGAATTATACCCTTCAGAGAAGCCTTCATGGATTGTTGCCGAGAAAAAAGCAGCTACATTATCTTTTTACAATAAAAGTTGGGCTAGAGTCAAAGTTTATCCTAGTTTTCCATCAGATCCCCCCGCCTCATACAACGCTGTTCGTGATTGGAATAAAGGAAGAGGGGTTATTTACTGCTTTTTAGGACAAAATACTTATTCTGTTCAACAAAGTAAATCTTTTCCTTGTATAAAAAAAGCTGCTATTTGGTTACAACAACAAGGTTATACTGATATTGATTTTAAAATTTTTCAAAATCACCGTGAAGGGCTCTTATTTCCAAAACCACTGACTTTTTCATTTGCTGTATTTTTTGCAAAACGTGAAAAAAATTGACTTAAAAAAAAGGATTATTTGTGGCGTTACATTCAAGATATATCATATTTCTAAACAAGGTGACCGCTGACTTCCCTAATTTTTCTCGAGATAATAAACACCCTAAGTTACTCCATCTCCATAATAAGATTTCTCCTTAATTTTTTTCTATCTTGTGATGTAGTACGATTAATTTAACCTTATCTCGATAAAAGCTAATTATCGAGATACACTGAATTAAAAATTATTCAGGTAGATTGAATGAAAAAAAATTTCCTTATTTATGGTTCTTATGGATATACCGGTAATTTAATTGCTCAGTTAAGTCTACAGCAAGGATTAAAGCCGATATTAGCCGGAAGAGATGAAAAGAAGTTAAAACAGCAAGCAGCGGCTTTGAATTTGGAGTATCGAGTATTTGATGTGAACGATTTGGAGCAAGCTAAAAATGCTCTTCGCGACCTTATAGCGGTAATTCATTGTGCGGGTCCATTTAAGTATACCTACAGAAACATGGCGCTGGCCTGTCTTGCCACAAAAACCCATTATTTGGATATTACCGGTGAAGTGATGGTAATAGAACAGCTTATGGCGATGAATGAGCAGGCAAAAAAAAATGGTATCATGCTCTTACCTGGTTCTGGATTTGATGTAGTCCCTAGTGATTGTTTGGCTGCTTTTTTAAAGCATTCTTTACCTGATGCAAATCGATTGATTCTTGCCATTGGTACATTTACTCAAAGTGCGCATTTAAGTATTTCTCATGGTACTGCTAAAACGATGCTGGAAGATATCCCTGAAGGAACTAAAATACGAAATGAAGGAATTTTAAAGACAATTCCGTTTTGTGGAAAAACCCATTTTTTTGATTTTGGAGCCGACAAGAAATTGTTGTGTGCCACTATTTCATGGGGAGATTTGTCATCTGCTTGGTGGTCTACACAGATTCCACATATAGAAACGTATATGGCATTACCGAAAAAAATAATAAAGCTTAAAACTTTTATTAACTTCTTTAAATGGTTTTTAAGTTGGACTCCAATTAAAAGCTATCTAATGCATAAAATTAATCAATTACCCGCTGGACCTACTGAGGATCAAAGACAAAACTCAGTTGTAAAAATATATGCTGAGGTAACCAATGAAGCGGGCAAAAAAGTTGCTGCAGTAATGACGACACCTAATGGTTATACATTAACTGCCTTATCAACGTTATTGATAATTCAAAAAATTTTATCAGGAGATGCTCCGATTGGTTTTCAAACCCCCTCCAGTGCATATACAGAAAATTTAATCATGGAACTACCTGAAGTCACGCGAGTTTTGGTTAATCCGTGTTAACATCCATTTCGTTTTCAATTCGGAGAAAATATTTTTATAACCCATTATAATTTACGTTTATATAGATTTTAAAAATGCATAAGGAAATGAGATGACCATTGAAAAAATAGAAAAAGGACTTAATGGCCTGGAAACTGGTATTGAAGAAGTAAAATTAATGAATTTGGAGTTGAATAAAACAATGATCGTTTGCAAGCCCTTATTGAGCAAATGGAGGAGCAACTCAATCAATATGAGAATGCTCTAAATGCAGCACAACAAATAAAATTGAGTAATGGAGAGTTACTAAATAAGTATGGCATTATGAAACCACCAAGCCAGCAAGAGTCGTTAACAACCACATTGGAGCCCTGTCGTCCTTGAATTACGGCAATAGGCCCCTTAATTTTAGGACCGTAGAAGCTGCTGTGATTTACGTTAAGTTTTCAGATTTCTTGATTGCTTCATCAGCTAAATGGATTGCACATTCTGAACTCATTGTAAAAGCAATCAAGCTAATCTGTATAATTTGATTGGATGATCGCGATGTTTAAGCATGGCATTACCAACAAATTCGCCCTTCATTTCAGGTAATTCCTTCATGGCATCTTCAGAAATAAGAATATGAGAATTATAGGTTTTATTTAACTGCTCTATATGGGCTGCTGAATTGACTACATCACCAATAATGGTATATTCCTGTCTTTTTTTAGTCCCAATCGTACCTGTTACCGCATGACCAAAATGGAGTCCTATTCCTAATTTGAGATCGGGTAAATGGCCTTTTTTTACTTCCTCTTCAGTGCGTTTCATAATCTCAAGCGCGGCGTTTACGGCATTAACCACATCATTACCACTCGATATAGGTGCACCAAATACAGCCATAAAACCATCACCTAAAAATTTATTGATAATCCCTTTATTGTCATGAATGATTTTGACCATAAATTTAAAAATATTATTGAGATAATTAACTGCAATTGATGGTT
Organism: Legionella cherrii; assembly: GCF_900635815.1. Taxonomy (NCBI): domain Bacteria; kingdom Pseudomonadati; phylum Pseudomonadota; class Gammaproteobacteria; order Legionellales; family Legionellaceae; genus Legionella; species Legionella cherrii. Next base: position 3,565,617 of record NZ_LR134173.1, on the reverse strand, counting down.
CGCTTACTTCGGTAAAATGAGTGAAATTTCGCACGTCCAAAAACATAACACAAACCGGTATGTATTCACTCAAATTACCATCCTTAGATAATAATTTGGAGACCACTTCAGGTGAAACATGCTGTCCAAAAATACCTTCAATTCTGTCCCGTTCTTTTTGTGCCTCAAAGGCTACAAACAATTGCTTTTTAATTTGTGATGTGACAAAAGCGGTAGCGACCCCAGCAACTAATAACATTCCTCCTCGATTGGCAAAGGCATACCATGCGATTAAATAGTAATCAATTCCTTTGATTGGAGTGTAATGCAGTACGTAATAGGAAAAAAGCCAATATTCAATGGCGGCAACCATTCCTGAAAACCCACATAACCATTCATTTAAGGTGAGTGAAGACAGAATAATGAAAATAAAATAAAGTAAAACAGGTGGCATTAAAAGAACATATATTGGGGTGTGATAATTCATTAGAACGATTATTCCTAGTGTTGGGATATTTATTTCGATGAACGCTTTAATATATTGTATTACGAGGGGTATATTTTTCTGATGGAGCATGTATTGAGAAACAACAAGTCGCATTAATAAAAAATAAAACGCGATCGCCACTAAAGAACTCGGCATAACCATCGGGGATACTTGCGCTTGTCGATAGTATACTTCGGGAGAATGAATAAAAAATATTGTCCAAATGAGAGCCATTAGAATAAAAATAATAGATAAAATGGTTGTTCTTAACTTCTCAGTTTTTAATATTTCCAATTCCAAATGAGATTGAGTCATTTACACTAACCCATGAAGTCCATTTCTTTTATTTTAGATTAAAATTATAAATAACAATTATTGGCTTGAATTCAGTTCCCCTGAACCGAGGACATGTTCCGTCAATACCTTGCAAGGCAGGCCTTCACATCCTAACCTGGTGCTATCGTATAGAATGGGGCTGTTGTGCCCTATACAGGCTGCAATTTTGATACATACCTAAATCGATACCAAATGTTTATCTTTCAGCCGCACATAATGTTGTGCTGAATATTCTAACCTTTCGATTTCTTGATCAGTTAATTTTCTAATTGCTTTAGCTGGGTTACCAAGATATAAATAACCACTCTCCAATTTTTTTCCAGGAGTGACTACAGAACCAGCAGCAACCATTACATGATGCTCAATGTGTACGGCATCTAAAATTAAAGCGCCCATACCAATGAGACAGAAATCATCCACCCTGCAGCCATGCAATACGGCTTGATGTCCAATTGTAATCCCTTGGCCTAAAATTAATGGTTGTCCCCCAGCTGTATAAGGGCCATCATGGGTAACATGCAAAACAGCCCCATCTTGTACACTACAGGCATTGCCTATTTTAATGGAGTTCACATCTCCGCGTATCACGGCCATAGGCCAAACAGATACATCGTCGCCCAGAAAAACATCACCAATGACTACTGATGTAGGATCTATGAAAACTCTTTGGCCTATTGAAGGTGATTTACCTTGAAAACTACGAATTGCATTATTCATGTGATTAAACCATAGTTACAAATTCTTCAGCGCTCGTGGGATGAATCGCAACCGTATTATCGAAATCTTTTTTACAAGCGCCCATTTTTATTGCCACACCAAAACCCTGGAGCATTTCATCCGCTGCTAATCCAATAACGTGCAAGCCAATAATTTTTTCTTCTTTGCCTAAGGTGACTAATTTCATCACTGTAGGTGTTTTTATTTCTGCAAATGCATCAAACATAGGGGTGAAACGAGTTTGATATATTTTAATCTGATCTTTACCGTATTGCTCAATGGCCTCTTCTTCACTAAGCCCAACTGTTCCCACAGGAGGATGACTAAAGATTACAGTACAAATATTATCATAGTTTAAACACGCCTCAGGTTGCTGGCCAAATATACGATCAGCCAAACGTCGACCCGCAGCAATTGCTACAGGGGTAAGTGCAGGTGCATTCGTTACATCACCTAAAGCATAGATTCCCTGCGCGCTCGTATTTTGAAAGGCATCGACTAAAACTAAACCTTGCTCATCAGTTGCAACGTTTACCTTTTCTAGATTTAAGCCCGATGTTCTGGGTGTTCTTCCCACGGCGACAATAATTACGTCTATATCCTGAATAATGGAACCGCTCGTGGCGCATACTATAGATTTTCTGCCATCACTATGTAAATTGATTTCTTGTGCTTTATGATTTGCATGAACCTGAATACCTTGTTGTTGCATCATATCCATTAATGTTTCTCCCAAAACTTTATCAAAACGAGATAAAGGTCGAGAACCTCGCATTAAAAGATGGGTTTCACTACCTAGGCTGTTTAATACGCCGGCTAGTTCCACTCCGATATAGCCGCTTCCAATAATTGCAACTTTTTCAGGTTGTTTGCTTAATGCAAAGAAGCCGTCCGAGTCAATTGCATGCTGAATCCCATGAATTATTGGTAGTGAAGGCTTGCCACCCGTTGCAATGATGATATGGGGTGCCTGATAAAAAGAATCATTCACTTTGATCGAGTGTTTATCGTGAAATGCCCCTGAACCTTGAATCAGGGTGATATTAAATTGAGCAAAACGTCGTGCATAGTTTTCCCTGAGTCGGTCTATATATGCATTACGTCTAGTAACGAGGGTATTCCAGTCAAGTTGGGTTGAGGTAGTAGAAAACCCATAGTCGGATGCATGGTGCATGATGTCACAAATCATGGATGCATTGAACATAATTTTTTTTGGCACACAGCCTAAATTAACGCAAGTACCACCCAAGTGATTGGGTTCTACCACTGCTACTTTAGCACCATGTTTTGCAGCTCGAACAGCACTGGCGATGCCACCACTGCCTCCACCTAATACAATAAGATCAAAATGGTTGTTTTTCATAGACAATTTTTGAAAAATAAGTCTATATTATCAGGAACTGTGCAAGCAACCAATATAAAATCCCAATAAATGAAGTGTGAGTAATGGGATGCTTTTCCAGTGGTCCTGCTTTTATAACTTAGATTCTAACCAGAATATCTGTAGGTGATGAAAGCAAAATTATATCGCTCTAATTTGTATTGTTACGTCGTACAAAAGCAGCTGATTTCAAAACTGAATTATCTTTTTAAATAATTTGTAATCATTTTTTTCGGATCTCTTTCTTGAGGCTTATCAAGGATTAGGTCTAGGAGATTTTGGGTTGCATTTTAGACTTATCCTAGTTCTTTTCTGCAAGAGGACGGAGATCTTGGTCAATGATCTTTAATAAGGAGATTAATATGCCAGCATCTGAGATTAAGATTAGTCGTTTGGTGGTTTTGGGAGATAGTTTATCGGATAGGGGTACTTTTAATAAACGGATGCTTTTTGGTTTTATTCCCTTGGGGGATATTTATGAAGTAGGTTTTGATGCACCTAGAGGGCGATTTACCAATGGATTTGTCTGGGGAGATTATTTTGTCACAGCGATTATTGAACAATTTGAAATAGAACATGCTCGTAAAAAACTGAAAGTCATGCGGGATGCGCGAGGGAATGCAGACGTGGCCGATGCGATTTTAGCTAATGATCATCATTTATTGAGCAAAAATGAGAGGGCATTTAGTCTCAATAGTGATAAACATATTTTATACAAAGGAGAACGCTTTGCTCGTTTCTATTGCGAAGCGGGATTAACCTCATACGATTATAAGACACAACTCACGCTCAATCCCATGGATGAAGCAGCTCGACTGGTCTTAAGCTATTTAGAAGAGAAACAAAAGTTACTCAGTGCGGATGATAAAAAATATCATATTAGCGCTCAGGAAAAAGCTGAAACTTTAGTTATTGAATGGTCTGGGGCGAATGATTTAGTTACGGTAAATTCTGAACCTACTTTTCTTGAAGCAGATAATGCAATCAATGCGCGAATCGCCAATCTTGAAACCTTGATTCAACAAGGGTACAGGAATTTTGTTTTATTGAATTTACCCGATCTATCCTTAACGCCAAAATACAAGGCTAAAAGTAAAACAGAACAAAATAAAGCCGCTGAATGCTCGGCACATTTTAATGAGCAGTTGGCAATTAAAGTACAACAAATCCTCGAAAAGTATCATGGTCTAAACATCCCTTTGAATCTTTCAATTTTCGATGTCAGTAAACCATTTAAAGAAATTTATGATCATTGTAAAGATTATGGTTTTGATGAGGATAAATTAACATCTCCATATATTGAGTCGGATGAATTTAAGCAAAATCAAAAAAATCCTGTCGATCAAGAAGAACATATTTCGCCAGCCAAAGGCTACATGTTTTGGGACGTCTTACATCCTACTATGAATATGCATTCTTGGTTAGCAGTAAAATTTAAAGAGGTATACAATAAAATTTTTAAATTTACTCCTCCTGAATCATCAAGAAAATGCCGTAGGGAAGCAGAAGATGCAATGGGGCATTTTTTACCTGCCTCTTACGCCCATTTGCCGCAAGATTTATTACAAATAATAAGTACTATGCATAGCAATGCAATCAATATGGCTAAGTCATTTAGCTCATCACGTCGTGAAAAAGGGGAGTTATTGAAACAATTTATTTTTGAACTGAAGTGTCAAAGTGGTAATTTACGAGAGATTGATGGTTTTATAAAATCATTTATGCGCGATCCAGAAAATATGAAAATAATCAAAAAACACAATAACCCCATATTTGATTTTTTTGCGGGTAAAAAAACGACCCGCTCAGAAGATCATATTGGTGAACTAAGCCGAGCGCTTGAAGCACATCTTAATGTTCCGGAACAACTAAGCATGTGATGAAAGAAATTGCCCTGCCGGTAGGTGGTCATCCCTGGTGCCATGAGGAATCTCTTAAAATAATGTGCTACCGCATGGAGATCCCAGGCTAAGCCCGGAATGACCGACCTTTCACGGAATGAGTAGAAGTCGTTTTATTCTGCACTTACTTTAAATGCCACATCCACATTGCCGTGAATTGCTCTAGAATAGGGACACACTTCATGAGCTTTGGCTACTAAATCTTCTGCATCTTTTTGATTTAGGCCCACGACATGAGCATGCATTTCAACTCCAAGTTTAAATCCGTGTTCTGGTGTGGAATACAGGGAGACTTTAGAAAGAATAGAGGCATCTTTTAAAGGAATGTTCTGTAAACGAGCGACATGACGCATGGCACTTTCGAAACATGCAGCATAACCGGCAGCAAATAATTCTTCGGGATTGGTACCGTCACTTTGGCCACCAAGTTCTTTAGGTTTCGCAAGGTCCAGTCTTAATAAGCCGTCTGATGTTTCTATGTGACCCTCTCGACCACCATGTGTGCGCGCTGTTGCGGTATAAAGTGCTTTCATTTTTTTAGTCCTTTAATTATAAAGAATAACAAAGTTAGAGTTGATTGATGAATTTGTCAATCAGAAGTAACTTTATATATTATATTGCATTCATGAATTGGCACATTAGGGCTTTTTACTCCGTAAAACAAACCTTTATCTAAATAATTACATACCTGATTTGTATTTAATGAATTAAGGCATTGGGATAAGGTCTTGTGCTGGCAATGTGGAAAAATTGCATCCGTTTTACTTATCGCTTGATAATATTGATCACCCCAGCTGTTTATATCGCTCGTGTAATAGGTAGTATAATTTTTAATTTTAAGATGATTATCCAGGTTAAATATTTTCATCCCCGGGTAATTATGATGGACGCGACTAACACTTGGCGTAGAATAAGCATATATATTGGTGCCATGATCTAAAGTGATTTTTCTGAGTTCATCCATATGCGTATGTGAAGAAAGCAGCGTAATTTCTCCATATGATTTTTTATTGTCATTTAATATTTTTATAAATTCATTGACGTACTTTTTATGCCAAATAGGTGTTCCCTGGTATGAATTCCCAGGGGGTTCATGCATAGCAATTAATAGTTGTTTGGCATGATGTGTTTTTAATTGTTGATTGAGCCATGAAAGTTGGATGGCGGCATCGTGTTCTTGATTGGGGTATTGAGAAAGTACGGGTGTTTTTGTCCATTGAGTTGCATTTAGGGCAATCAAGATAATTTGTTTGTTTCCAGGGATCACATAACTGGAATAATATCCATCGTGGCTCATATGACTGTCATCGATAATCAGTTCTTTACAATGAGCACAGGCTCCATTCCAGCCTGCAGCAAAACTTAATGGAGAAACTCCATTCGCTTCAAAAGGTTGATAATTACCAAGTAAGGAATCGTTATTCCCTGTAATATAAAAAATAGGTTTCTGCCCTTTGTCGTTTTTATATAACTCTTCAAATACGGTTTTTTCAAACTCCCCCTTTTTCGATGAATTGAATAAAGAGTGAGTGGGTAAATCACCTAAGCAAAGAATAAAATCTACTTTTTCGCTTAATTTTTCATATTGTTTCATAGCAATATTTAGAAATTCCGGCCCCGTGTCTTCTCCATCATTTGATGAGTTACTACTGCCGTAATGAATATCACTAATGGTTAAAAAATTAGGTGCTGCATGAACGGAATGAAGAAAACAAAAAATCAATAAAACAACTTTAAGTGGGTTCAATTGCATCTCCATCGATGATTAATTATGTTTATGAGCCAATCCAATGATATCAACTTATGGCGCAGTGGCTGCACCCAGGCCAAATGCTATTAAGAGAATCCCCTCTCCAACTGTTGGGTGAGGGACCGGGGGGAGGGCATTAACTGCAATATGCCATCGGCCCGATGAGCCTCTTCTCCACATAGGGGAAGGGATGATTCACCATATCCCTAAGCAGCTTCGCGAATACTCCAGGTTCTTTGTACCTGATTGGGTAAATCGACGGCTTCTACCCAGAGTAGCGCGGGGTTACCAGAAGGATTAATGGATAGCGTCTTAGCCGACAACATGACCGCAAAAGGATATTTTTTGACCACCGCTTGCAATGTTGACCATACTTTTCCAGGATCAGCCTGGTTGTCATTCACTATCAGTTCATTGCCTCGATAGATGACATTAACCGATTGGCCCCGGAGAGCAGTTCGGAGTGCTGACTCCAATCGTCGCCATTTTGCCTGATGTGCTTTTTGTCTTTCTGCTTGCGTCGGATTCAATTGAAAACTAATACGTTGATGCGGTGAAAAAATTCGACTCAAGCGACTGCTTCCCGGACTATTTTGTAAGAAATAAGTGCATATGGCATCCAACACGGGTCGGCCAGGGCCAGAAGCTTTACCTGGTTGTCGGTTAACATACATTGCAAAAGCTAAAGTATGGCCGTTGGCAGTATATAAATACCCTGAAAGACTGTTTATTCCAGTCATAGTCCCTGTTTTAGCGCGCACAAATCCTTGTTGAGTTGGAATTTTAAATCTTTTTTGCAATGTTCCATCACGTCCAGATATTGGTAATGCGGCGATGTATTCATAAGATAATGGAAAACGTTGGTATAGAAATTTTAATAGGGATATGGTTTGTTCTGGGGTTACTAAACTGTACCTTGATAAACCTGAACCATCAGTAAAAATTGCATTACTGAAATCAATGCCTGTTTGTGACTGTAAAAAGTTCTTAACCAAGGATTGAGCATCTCGCCAGTTGACGGGTATTCCATTATTGAGTTTTTCCGCAGCATGCAAGTACAAGCTGTCTGCATAGAGGTTATCTGAAGGCTTTAATGTATCTGCCATCAATTGTGATAACTGTTTGGAGTGCTGTGTCGCGATTAATAAAGAGCCTGCTGGAGTTTTACCCAATTGGACCTGGCCATTGAGTTGGATATTCGACTTTGCTAATTGACTCTTGATCATGGCTTGGGCATACATTAGAGGATTTTTTATTGCCAGTCGTTGTTGCACTGCCCACTGTCCAACCCCAACGCAACCACGAACAGTTAAATGATTCTCTTGATCCAGACTAAAACCTACACCACAGCCTTTGCTATCCACTTTGGTGGTTGTCTGATTGTTTAGGGCAATGGCGCCACCGCCATCATCTACTTCAACCACAGCAGGATCGCCAGCTTGCGCTCCAGGATTTACGGTGACGGTCAAGCGATTGGAGTCAACCATAACTGGCGCGTTGGGTGCACCATAGCTGTAAGATAAATCAGTAGTTAGCCATCCGGGTGGATAAGGATCTACATTAGCCAGGCTACTGTCAATGTACACATTACCTTGAATGGCATGGATGTTCCATTCTTTCAATGAAGAAAGCAGGGTATTTAAATCATCACGACTAAAAGAAGGATCCCCACTCAGCCGCACATAAACGTTCCCCTGTAGCACCCCTTGTTGTATTGTTCCTGCGCTCAGACTTAATTGGTTTTTAAAACGATAGTCTGGCCCAAGTACCATTAATGCTGCTGCTTCAGAAAAAAGTTTTAAATTACTCGCAGGGATATATAATCGTTGTGCATTGCGACGATATAAAACTTTACCGGAAGTGAGGTCAAGGACGACAATTCCAAGATTGACATTGGGGTTAACGCGATTAATTAAGCGATCTACTTCAGTTTGGATACTGGCACTATATGCGAATGCGGATAAGGCCAATAAAAACACGCCAGTCAATGTCTTTCTCATCGATGTCGTTCCTTTTGTTGTACCCTATGCAGAATATAGAGTTGGTAAACATTAATCATATCTTAAGCCTAAACGCTCCAAAAGTCCCGCAAGGGTATCATTATCAAAAAATTTCACTTGCAGCCATCCACCATGCTCATTATCGTTTATTATTTGCACGGGCGCACCTACTTGTTCTGATAATACGGCTTGGAGTCGTTCGACATCCCGATCTTTTTTCGCATTTTTGGGGAGGGCAAAATCTTTGTTCTTTTGTGTTCGAACAGCCTGTTCTAACTGTCTTACAGACCATTGTTGTTCTATAGTTTGTGCCGCTAAGTATTCCTGCTGGGCGGGATTTAGCCCCACGAGAACTCGCGCATGACCAAATGATAAGCTTTTATCTCGAATTAAATCTTTTATTTTTTCACTCAAATTCAGTAACCGTATGATATTGGCAATATGGCTTCGTGATTTTCCTACTAAAGTGGCAATTTCATCTTGATGATAATGAAACTCATCAATCAAACGCCGATAAGCGCTTGCCTCTTCAATCAAATTTAAATCTTCTCGTTGAATATTTTCAATTAAAGTGAGGGCACAAGCCTGTTTATCAGTATAGTTTCCGATGAGGCAAGGTACTGTGTGTAATCCTGCCATTTTTGCTGCGCGCCATCTTCGCTCTCCAGCAATAATTTCATAACGTTGTTTCGCTATTGTTCTCACGATTAAAGGTTCAATTAGTCCCTGGGATACAATCGATTGCGCGAGTTCTTTCAAAGCAGCGTCATTAAAATCTTCTCTGGGTTGATACTGTCCTGCTTGAATGTTTTCTATAGGTATCTGATGAAATTCAACGTGCATGAAACAAAGTATTGGATGGGATTTTTGAGAATTGTTTCATATTTTGATGGGAATGGAAATAGGGAATATAGGATGTGCCCTCGGCACACGATATCACTCACAGGCTGCATTTCCTGTATTATAAAGGACGCTTTATTTAATAACCTATATTAATCAGGGCTGCTTATTGGCATTGCTGAAACTAAAAATAAAGAGTCTAATTCATTAGACTCTTTACCATTTTTCATTGTGGTCTACATAGCTAAAGAATGAGAATGAGAGGACTCAACTTCGTTAAGGAGTAGTGAAATGGATTTTTTGTCTAAACTGCCATCTCTTTTATAGTTCAAATTAACCTCTGGTCTTTCTAATGATTCCTTAAGATATTTTTTTAGATCATGGTTAAGACGATGATAAACATTCTGATCATAGGATAATAAATTTTTTATTTGTCGTTCTAACGCTAATACCACCCATGGGGTTGTATGAGGTATAACTGCTTCCAGGATTTGATGCAGTCTTCGTTTTTCTGCCGGACTGTCTTTACTAATTTGAGTGATGAGCACCGCAATATCTGTATGTCTGTCAATCGAGGCATGAGCAATAATTGTTGCAAATTGTTGGGGAGATAATACTTCAGCCGCCATCTTACCGTAAGGTTCTTGGGTATTTCTAAAAATTTCCCAAAATTTATTTTCTTTCAGAGAACTTTTTAATTGTTCTTCCGATAAGGTTTCCAGCACAACCTTTAAGCGGTTGCTTCTGTTTTCTCTGTAAGACAGATGGTTGGTGGTTTTTGAATCGATTTGCCAAAGATGTGGCAGTAGTCTTGTAAAATCAGGTGAAGAGGCTCGTTCCACTATGATTTTAATTTGGTGATCCGGTACACTCGTTAACTCTTCAAATAGCTTTTCTATCTTTATAAGGTAATCTTCTGCATTTAATTCGGAAATAAATGCATCTAATGCCTCAGCAGTCCACTCTTTTTTTTGTACAAGAAGATGAGTATAAACAGGCTTAGCGGGAAGATGGACAGTCCATTTGGACGGGGCGGTGTTACTTCTCGTTAAATGAGTCGTGGTGCTTGACGTCGTAGTGCTCGACGTCGTAGTGCTCGACTTTAAGGCTTCAGCTTGTTTTAAGGCAATTTGATTATTTACTTTAATATAATGATCCGCTAATTGGGTCAACCTGATATTAAATGAAGCAGGACAGGCTAAATGGGCGAGCTGATCGATTAGAGCGGCTTTCACCTTTTCAGTAGCAAAAGGCAGGATAGAAACAAGTTTGCCTAATGTGTAGGGGCTTGGTTTCAATTTCTTTATTATGGCATTGAGGATATCATGTCCTTTGCTATTCGAAGCAAACAGCTCTAATTGCTTACGACTTAAGGTATTGGCTGCAGCCGTAACGTAATGGTCTTTATTTAATATTTTTAAAAAATCAGGTGATTCAAAAGAGGCTTTTAGCTGTTCTTCAGAAAGTGCTTCAAGCATCACTGCAAATTTTTTGCTTTGAAATTCTCTTTTGGAGGGCTCAGATTCAAAACCTGTAAAACAGCGCCATAAATCATCAAGCTCGCTGGAGCTGAATCTTTTGGCTTTTATTGGACTTAATCTCTTTACAAATAATTTAATATCGTGATTAGATAACTTCTCTAATTTATTCCAGAATTCATTCTGAGCTCGAGTTGAATTTTTGATTATTTCAACGAGTGCGGTGATCTCTTGTTCCGCTACCTTAGATAAATCCTCTTCTTCTTTTAATTCAGCTTGTGCTTCATTTTGAGCGATCAAAGCGTTTACTTCAGCCATAAATGCTTGAATGTGTTCGGGGCGGTCGAAGTAATGGCTTGCAGATGTTTTAGACGTTTCTGGTTTTTCTCCGGTCTTTGAGAAAAAAATATTAGGAACAGTGCTTGCTCTGATAATTTGAGGGGCATTTGCTGAACCTTGGTATTGATCGACAATCAGTTGTTCCTGAGGTTTGATGCCTTTGAGCTCTTCTTTTGGCTGGGCAGTAAGAGTTTCTGTTTGTTCCTCGATAGATGCTTCATCTGTATATGAATCTTGCTTTTCTGAGCGTTCATTTAATAGTAACTCTTGTTCAGAAATATCACTCATCTCAATCGTAGCTTGAGTGAGCTTCAATCCGAAAAGCAGTGCATTGATAGTTCCTAAGGAACCGATTTTGGCACCTTGAAGACTGGTTTCTAAAGGATTACTTTTTGTAAATAGCCCGGTTAACCAGCCTGTAAGTCCTCCCAAAAGGAGGAGAGGTGAGGTAAAGATTAGTCCGATAGTACTTACAAAAGTAAGGAGAACGCCACCAGTACGTTTTAGATAATCCGGGGAAGCAGATTGTTTTTTTAGTTTGGGAGAATCATCGCTCATAAAAATTCCATCTTTTAAAAATTAAGCTAATGGACAAATAAAGACCACTAAATATATTGGGAGCGTATAATGATGGATTTAGAATGAAACATCAATCTTTAAAATAGTCCTAGCTCAAACTTATACCGGACTTTATTCCGCAATCTCTTTTTGCAAAAGATGGATTCAAGAACCAAATAGCTGGCCTTGTTGAGCAGTAAATGGAAATGAGCAAACTAGAACTTCTACATGACAGGTTTAAATAAAATATTTCCTGTCTTTGCTTTTGCAGTTAATTCAGTTTAACTGGTCTATTTGTTTCTTGACAAGAGGTGCGTAGAACAATAGCATTGCTAAATTTGTGATCTTTATGGTTTTTTAATGGCTAAAAATACGCTTTATAACTTTCTTGATCTCTGTGTTTATAAAAATAAAAAACTGCATCTCGGTAATGATGTTTATCTGATTAAAACACAAGACAAGACAAATTGTCCCTATTTTCGCTTTGATTTGCCCATCGAACAGCCCATTTCCTTTAAATTTAAGGACTTGGAACTGAATCTCTCGAAACATCATATTAGTGTTTATGAAGGTGAAAATTCAGAGAATCCATCGCTAAGTCAATTTCATTATTCTGCGTATTTTGTGGATAAAAAGAACCAGGAGTACGTATTGCATGTGTTTTTTAACGAGCGTAACCAGTTATCTCAATTGCCGGTACTTTCCTTGATAACTGGTGATGATAAAAAAACGCATCTAGAAATTGAGGAGTATTTATGCGATCAATTCATTACATTAGCAAGAGAAAAAGTCGATCCGATTATCTCTGAAGTTCAGCGAAGAAAGAGTGAAAAAATCAGGAATTTGCAAATTCAATACGAGAAAGATGAACATCAGGCATCCGAGTTATCAAAAGATCTCATAGCAAAGAAATTAGAGCATGAGGTTGTTGTTCAACGCATGATAAAGACACTTAAGGCTTTAAATCCATTATTCAAACATGATTCCTACATAAGAATTGCAAAATCGCTTGAGTTATTTATTCAGCAACCAAAAGCAGTAAGTCAGCAAAAAAAAATTACGAGTCAGCAGACAAAAAAACAAGCCCCTAAAGCCGATTCTAAGAAAGCTGAATCGCTGGGAGGAAAACCTAAATCTGCTTCGAGATCAGCGCAAAAATCTCCTCAATCCCAAGCCCCCAAATCTTCTTCAACTTCTCATGTTGAAGCTGATTTAGAAGCCGCAATTGTAAAATTCAATAGTCTAGAAAATGATGATGCAAGAGCGGTTAACGAAATTTGTAATCTATATACCGAAGTCAATTCTATTTTATTATTAAGTGAGGATGATGATGCTCTTCCTAAAGACTTTATGGATAAAATTAATACTTTGCAATTGCAAATCAATCTTAAGGCTACGACATTACTGCATCGCTTGATAGCACAAAGAAAATTTGACTTAGCAAAGACATTTACGCCTTTCCATTATCAGTTAGATGAGAAATTCCTTATCCAGGCTTTAGAACAGGCGGATGGAGAATTCTTGGATTTTTTATTGGATCACGGAGAATATACTCTCGACAATCAACCCATAAGAATAGAAGATCAAACGTTCAAATCGGCAGTGCACTACTGTTTTAGTACGTGTCAGAAAAAGTCGATGGCCTCTTGTTTATCTACTTTGCTTCGCCATGGAGCCTCCATTTTAGTGAAAGGGACAAATGGAATGCCTCTCGCTTATACTATTCTTTCAACGCCACAACATCCATTACGTCCAGCGCTAGAAGAAAATAGATCTTTAACGCTGCAATCAAGATATTTTTACGCTCAGTTAGCCAATTTAATGCAAAATTATATAATGACAGGTGTGGTTGACTCTGAGAGAAAGGAAAAGCTGACCCAAGATATGGAGTCTTATCGTGTTGAAGCGCAGTCATTTCTGTTATCAAAAAATCTTGATAAGGGAATAGGCAATAAACTTCGCAAACAAGTTGATCAATTAGCGGAGATTTTGATGCCAAAAGACGATAGTGGGCTCAATGAGTACCAACAATCAATACGATCCTCAATTCACCAGGGACTTCCAGGGGTAAGGAATCCGAAAAATTTGCGAAGGGCCAATCTACTTTTTAAAGAAGCAATCAAATTTATCCAGGAGGACAAAATGGGTACCTGGAATGGAGAAGAGGACCATTTGAAAAAACTATTGGGGGTAAAATAATTTGACTGCGATAAGCTACGCTTGCTGAAATACAGTGTTAACAATCTTGGATCAGGGACATAGTTTATCAGGTTGTCGAGACAAAGAAAAAAAAGTTATTTCCTTTTAGATCTTAATGAAATAAAGAACTTGGCTGGGGGAAACTTAATATGATTGTACAAAAAAGTGAAATCCCTCAGCCCAAGGGGCGACCTAATCTTATTTTAAAACAGACCATATACTATTGCTGAAATAGCGATGACGCCTATAGCTGTGGTAAATAGATTGCTTACTGTATTTGACTGATATTTTTTCATTGCCGGAATTTTGGCAATTGCAAACATAGGCATGATAAACAATAAAGCAGCAATGACCGGCCCACCTAATGTTTCTATCATTTTTAAGATATTGGGGTTTATGGTCGCTACAATCCAGCATGTTATTACCATAAAAATTTCAATAATTCGCTGAAGCTTGCACTGACTTATTGTTTTTCCAGTGGGTTTTAACATGTTTACGATAATGCTGCTTAGACCCTCTTTAGCGCCCAAATAATGACCTAGAAATGATTTGGAAATCGCAATAAAGGCAATGATCGGTGCAATGCACGCAATGAGTGGTGTTTTAAAATGATTCGCTAAATAAGACAAGATGGAAATGTTTTGTTGTTTTGCCTGCATAAGGTCTTGAGGTGAAAGACTAAAAACACAGCTAAATACAAAAAACATAACCGAAAAGACCATAAGTAAATGGCTGTAGCGCATAATTGATGTGCTACGTTTATCCGCATCGCTACCATATCGTTCTTTTTGATTGACGGCAAAAGATGAAATAATGGGTGAATGATTAAAGGAAAATACCATAACTGGAATGACTAACCATAGCGTCATTAAAAGGCCATGTCCACCGTTCGCATGTAATGAATTGCTTTGTTGTAGAATAGCGTTGTTCCAGTTGGGAATTAAATAAAGTGATAAAAATAATAATATCGTTGCAAAAGGATACACCATTAAGGACATTGATTTAACGATAATTTCCTGTCCGAAACGGACTATAGCCATGAGCGCAAGGATGAGTATTATGGCCAAAAGTGCTCTAGGTGGAGCTGACATGCCCAACTGATTTACAAGAAAGCTTTCAGTGGTATTGGTAATGGCTACGCTGTACATTAATAAGATCGGGTAAATGGCAAAGAAATATAAACCCGTGAGTATTCTTCCTGCAAAAATACCAAAATGCTCTTCAACTACATCGGTGATGTCATTTTGGTTCGAAGATCCGGATAAAACGAAACGGCATAGTGCACGATGGGAGAAGTAGGTCATAGGGAAGGCAAGTACAGCCATTATAATTAGAGGCCAGATTCCATTTAATCCGGCATCGATTGGAAGAAATAAGGTTCCCGCGCCTACTGCAGTACCGTAAAGGCTAAGCATCCAGACGGTATCGTGTTTTGTCCAAGAATATTTTTTATTCACTGCAAGAGATGAAAGTATTGCTGTAGATTCATTTGATGACATTAAAATATCCTTTCCTTTTGTAATACCGCGCACTGTGTTCAATATTAACACTGTGAAGCTAATATTTCAACAGACCTCGCTTGTGCTGCTCATGCGCTCGAGTAATTTATTTAATGTTTAGCAGCTAGTATTCCAGTTTTGTTCCATAAAGCCTGTCTCCAGCATCACCTAAGCCAGGGATAATATACCCTTTTTCATTGAGCTGTTGGTCTATTGCTGCTGTGAAAATAGTAATCTCGGGATGCTCTTCATGGAAAGCAGCTATTCCTTCCGGCGAGGCAAGCAGACAGAGAAATTTAATGGATTTAGGACTGATGGCTTTAATTTCTTTTACTGCCGCAATTGCCGAATTTCCAGTGGCTAACATAGGATCAACCACAATAACATCTCGATCGCGAGTATGTTCTGGAAGCTTAATATAGTACTCAATCGCCTCAAGAGTTTTAGGATCTCGATACAAACCAATATGGCCAATTCGTGCTGTCGGCACAAGTTGTAACATGCCATCAACCAAACCATTTCCGGCACGTAAAATTGAAACAAAAACCATTTTTTTTCCTTTTAAAACAGGTGATTGCATCAAGGCCAAAGGTGTTTCGATCTCTTCATATTCCATTTCCAAATCACGAGTGATTTCATAAGCAAGCAACATGCTTATTTCATGCATCAAGGTGCGGAATTTGACTGTGCTGGTGTCTCTTCGACGCATAATCGTTAATTTATGCTGAATTAACGGATGTTTCACTACTACAACCTGTTGATTGTTCATTTTAACTCCAAACTGCGATTTTAAATGGTAACTTGGGCTTCTTGTAGCCCCGCTGTATTTGTCTTAACTTAAAAAACGGTGCCATCACTAATAATCTGTATGGGGGGAATACCTTCAGGACGTTTCTGTTTCGCAATCCGTCGCCCAGCTTCCCAGGTACCTCCTTGTAAAATTTTGGCTAAAGGGAGTTCTTTGGCATTTTTTTGTAATTTCTTTCTGATTAGGTCGGCTAATTCATCCAAGAGAGCAATGGTTAATGCACGCCACTCCACAATCATTTCTGAATCAGGAGGAAGTGCTGTTTCCAGAATTTTTTTATTTTTAATATGTAGCACTCCACAATCAATGAATAATCCTCCGTTTCGATATTCTGGTAAACCAGTGAGCTCTTCGAGGTGCGTCACGGAAATTCCTGCTTGTTCTAAGGGTTCAATTAGGGAATAAGTGAGCCACTGTGATAATTTATGAAAGGGAATATATTCTGATCCGGGTTCATTCGTTTTTAATGCATTATATTGCCACACATCGCCAAGAGGGATTCCATGAAATAAAAGTCTGGCTGGCCATATCCCATTAAATGCATTAAGGACTTCATGAAAAATTTGTGCGGCTGTTAGCGTGTGATTTCTTGCTAAAGAGCTGATGTAGGTATAAAAATTACCCAAGCGGTTTTCTTCTCCAAAATGTTCTTTATCCTGTTGTATTAATGCACCAAGTCGATTGAGCAGAGTAACACGTCCAGAAAGACCTTCTAAAGGATTGTTGATAGTAACTTGGAATCCGCGCCGTAAGTCATCTTCATTGAAATTCAATAAACGTTCAGCATCCACTCTTAGGGGCTCATTGGGAGAGGCACTCAACATCCCTTCTTGATAAAGAGATAAACTTGCTAAAGCAAGGCCTTCCGAACGGGAATATTCTCTTCCTGTCTCAGGTTCGGTATAGCGCCAGTATTGGCCTGCGCCGGCATCGAGGAATACACTGATAATAACGAGCTCATAAAGTATTTTTCCTTGCTCATCTGTAGATAAACCACTCAAATGGTCCAGCATTTTTTTTTATTCGATTAATCCCTCCGGCTTCAAAATGACGCCAGCGACTATGATAAGGAATATCCAGCTCCGGATAATTATTTTGAATGACCTCAATAACAAAAGAAGCAGTGCGGGTCATCTTTTCTGGATCTATGCAAAAGTAGGCTGACTGATCGTGTTTCACTCGTTCCAAAATAGCTTGGGATCGTAAGCGTATGGTGCGAGGATCTTTTAGTGTAGCCAATACGTGGGCAATTTCTTGTTGTTCTTTACTCATTAAGATCACGTCCTTTAGTTCTGGCTAGTTCATTGATATCAACAATACGATCAGGTGAGTAGTAACCCGCTGCACGTTTGGCATTCATTTCAACTTGGGCATCAGGGGGAACCAGTTCATCAGGAATGGATACTCGTTCCACGACCTGAATTCCTGATTTGAGTAATGCCTCATATTTCATATTGGACATAGAAACAAAGCGATGAATCTTGGTAATACCAAGCCAATGTAAGACATCCGACATGAGCTCTTGGAATCTCATGTCTTGAACTCCTGCCACACACTCTGTTCGTTCAAAGTATTTTGCGGCGGTATCGCCACCTTTTTGTCGTTTGCGGGCGTTATAAACGAGAAATTGGTTACTTCTCCGAGAGCTCTTCCTTCTTTGCGATTATAAACAATCAAGCCAGCTCCACCTTTCTGGGCTGATTCAATGGATAATTCAATTCCATGCACTAAATAGGGCCGACACGTACAAATATCAGAACCGAACACATCAGAGCCATTACATTCGTCATGAATACGACAAGTCAATTCAATTTTGGGATCGTGGATGGTGGTTACATCGCCAAAAAAATAAGCAGTTAATCCGCCTATGGGAGGTAAAAAAACATCAAGATCAGAGCGTGTTACCAGTTCGGGAAACATGCCTGCTGTTTGTTCAAATAAGGTCCGACGTAAATGTGATTCGGAAATTTTAAAGCGCTCAGCAATTCCAGGTAAATACCAGACTGGCTCAAGAGCCGCTTTAGTCACTGCAACATCCCCTGACTCTTTTAATATTTTTCCGTCGGGTATGAGACGACCTTTTTGAATTGCTGTATGCAATTCAGGAATATTAATATGCGCTTTAGTCACTGCTATTGTGGGACGAATATCATATCCTGCTTGAATTTCATCAGCGAATACGCTTGCCACGAGATGTCCCCAAGGATCAAGTGAAACAATCTTCTGGGTATCATTCCATTGAGGATGAGGCCCTATAGTGACTGGTGGAGTCGTATCTGTTAGATCGGGTACATGCTCCGGATCCAATACACCGGCAGCAACAGCAAGAGCACGGTAAACTGAATATGAGCCTGAGTGGGTGCCGACTGCATTGCGATTTTTGATATTAGTAAGCGAAGCGATAACAGGACCACGTTCTTTGGGGTTTTCTGCTCCCCATTTAATTTTTAATGGAGCAGCAGTATGTCCGGATGGATGTGATGATAAAACAATATGTCCTTTGGATTTTTTTTTTTGACTCATCTTGAACCATAGTACTAATCCTTTAAATGATGACCACATCAATTTATCATAACAGAAGAATTTAATTGGTATAAAGTACTATTTTCCCTTTATGGATAGGGAGTCATAAGTCATTGTGCTAAGTGAATATTCTCGCTATTATGATTCGCTTTTTATGCATTATTCAGGAATGAGTCGCCATCTCTTTTTGAAGGAGTTAAGAGATCCGAACTACAATTTACAAATTTTTTAAAGCAAGAACGTTTATTGAGGAAATTTGCCAATCATGACTACTTTGATACTATGTTTGTTCATTGCGATACTATTACCCTACCTTCTCAAGATGGTTGTTGCTTATTTTATGCAAAAAGAAGGCCGTTACGACAATCATTATCCAAGAGCACAACAGGCAAGATTGCAGGGAATGGGAGCGCGGGCAGTTGCCGCACATCAAAACAGTTTTGAATCGTTGCTTGTTTTTGCAACCGCTGCATTAACTGCGATGGCTACGAAACATATAGGTATTTCAATTCAAGTTTTGGCGATTGTTTATATTATTTCCCGAATTATTTATTGCTTTTTTTATTTAATGGATAAGGCTTCATTGAGATCAGCCGTGTGGTTTGTTGGTTTTGTTAGTTGTTTGATTATATTGGGGCTATGTATGGTGTGATTGGTACATGAGTTTATGTGGAAGGCGCTGTTAATAAGAGGTTAAAAGGGTTTTTTGATGCACAAAAAAAATGATGTTCAGCAGGTTTCACTTCAACCTTTATTGGTTTTTGTTGTATTAATGCTCATGGTATTAATGCAGATGACTACAGATCAATATGTTCCCTCATTGCCTGCAATTACCAAGATTTTTAACAGCAATGAGGCATCGAT
The DNA here is from genome assembly GCF_900635815.1 of Legionella cherrii. Classification (NCBI taxonomy): domain Bacteria; kingdom Pseudomonadati; phylum Pseudomonadota; class Gammaproteobacteria; order Legionellales; family Legionellaceae; genus Legionella; species Legionella cherrii. The sequence continues at coordinate 3,545,958 of NZ_LR134173.1, read as the reverse complement.
TCAATTAACGTTATCTCTTTTCATGTTGGGCTTAAGCATTTCCCACGTATTTTATGGTCCTTTATCGGATAAAATCGGTCGTAAACCGCCACTGATGTTTGGTGTTGGTTTGAGCATTTTGGGTAGTTTAATCTGTTTTGTTGCCCCTTCAGTTTTAGTATTGATTTTTGGTCGATTTATTCAAGGATTTGGTATTGGATGTTGCGGCTCAGTGGGGCGTTCTTTAGTGCGAGATCTTTTTACTGACAGAGTGTTATCCAAAATCGGATCTTATGTAGGCATTGTAAGTGTATTTATTATGGTCGCCTCTCCAGTTCTAGGTGGATATATCCAGGAGCATTTTGGATGGCGAATGAATTTTTTATTTTTATTAGTCTTCGGCATTGCCATATGGATTTTGGCCCTGTCCTTTCTTCCAGAAACCAATAAAAACCTTAATCCTGATGCAACTCAATTTAAAGTAATGCGTGCAAATTATTTTACTTTATTAAAATCTAAAGTCTTTGTAGGTTATGCATTGTGCGCTTGTCTTGCGTCTGCGGGTTTAATTGGTTATCTGGCGATTGCACCGTTTCTTTTTCAGGATGTACTAGGACTTAGTCCTATAGAATTTGGTCAATTAACCATTTTTATTGCTGGAGCTATTTGTGTGAGTGGGATAATTAATAGCCAATTGGTGATGAGCAAAGGGGTCTCCTATATGGTATTTATAGGAATTGTATTCATGATCATCGGTGGTTTTACCATGCTGGCCCTTGCTATGTTAGGATTCCAAAATGTGCTTTCCATCATGATTCCCGTAGCATTATTTAGCATGGGTGTTGGGTTTACTTTTATCAATGCATTTGCCGGCGCTTTTCATCCATTTCCTCAGATGGCAGGTACAGTTGGGGCTTTATACGCCTGTATGCAAGATTTAAGTTCGGCGTTATCTACTGGTATTATCGCCTTGGGGCAATGGTATGGCCAATTCTCTTTAGCGATAATATTGCTTATTTTAGGGTTATGTTCTTTCGCTTCATGGTATTATTTAGCCTCAAAAGATAATTAATAGGTGTTGTATGAAAATCACTGACAGTGAATTAAAAAAAATTATATCCAGGTTATCAGGAGCAAAAGCAGACGAAATTCATGATGATACGGTACTGATCGAAGACCTGCATTTAGACTCTTTGAAAATCGTTGAATTATTGGCCATTCTCAGTGAAGATTATAATCTAACCGTGACTGAGGAAGATGCCATGAATTTTCATACTTATAAGGATTTATTTGATTTTACTCAGGAGTAATTGTTTTATTTTTTGAATGTCGTGGCGCACAGGGATTTGGCAATTTTATTTTCACAGAGAAGGTATTGTTAACCCGGGTTACGGCTGCGCCTAACCCAGGCTACTTTTAGGGGTTCAAAGTTGAATTAAAGAGGTTTTCATCATTCTGTTGTTTCATAAAATATGAAATCAACATGCAAACAAGTACTACACCTAAAGTGACTCCGCCAAATAATGTAAGATTTTGAGTAGAATAGGTTGATTTTGGTTTTGTTTTTTCATCTGCTAATTTACCAATTTTATACCACTCATGTTCGGGAGCGAATAATAAAGAATCTGGCGCAATTTTTTTATAGCGCTTAAGTAAATTACTCCATTGCTCTCTGTGTTTTTTTTCATATGCGTTGGCATCTGCTTTGTCGAGCAGAGTATTGCTTTTTTGAGAATCAGATTGCTGCAAAAAGCTACTGCATTTTTTATGTAATTCCCGAATTGGGTGTGCAAATTCCTCTTTGCAATATCGGGTGGTCGCATTACGTTTTAATATTGGGAGCGCATGCTTTAGACTCTTATCATCTAATTCCATCTCAGGATTTTCAGCGATTTTTATAGCGAGGTCCAAAATGTAAAAAGCAATGGCAACACTATCATATTCGGTCTGTTTCTGTGTTTCTGTTATGGGTCTTGATGAGGAAAAACACGGGATATTTGCTGAACTAGCGATTCCATTTAATCGTCTAATTTGCTCATTTACTCGTGCCATCAGTGGTGTATGAATATTGTTTTCATCAAGAAGCCAACCCGCATACCCTCTTAAATGCTCTTGTTCAAGATAAAATTTAACTTGCTCAAAAATTGAGGAGAAGAGTTCGGAAGAAACCGATTTGCTTTCCATCTCAGCCATCAATTGTTCAGCAAACCCTAACAACTCATTCACTTCTTCAAAAACAAGTTGCCCATTGAGGCGTGCATCTGGGCCTATACCTATTTTGGGTAAGGCGACATATTTTTTTATTTGAATATCAATCAATTCACATAAAAATTCGAATAATTCTTTTTGACTCTTCATCGTTATTTTATCCCGCTTTATTTGGGCAGCTAGCTTATCTGATGGCCTTAATTGATGCAATCAAATCCACACTTGAGTTTATTTTTCTGAGGTATTTATTTTCTCTCCGTTTTTCTTAAAGACATATATAATAAAAAGAAGGAGGAAGAATTTAGGAACAATATGGAAACGAATCGCGGCCTAGCGGTGACGACAAAGTCATTGCAGGTTATAGAAAGTATTAATCACTTTCATCATCAAATCTTGGGAGCAGGGAAGGAGCCTCATTTTATTTTAGATGCAGTTAAAAATAATCCTGATAATTTACTCCTTCAAGCCTATGCCGCTGCTTTTTATCTTTATGGTCAGACTGATTCCACTACTGCTTTGGCAAAAGAACATTTATTACATGCTGAAAAACTATTGCCTACAGCCAATTTAAGAGAAAAATTAACCTATCAAGCGGTTAAAGCTTGGATGAATTTGGAGTATGAAAGTGCTTTAACCATTTTAGCAAGTTTAACGGCTTTATATCCTCGTGATACTTTGGCGGCAAAATTTGCTGAATGGTTATTTTATTGCGCGGGACAAGCTTATAACAGCCACAACTATTTAGCTTTTTGTGAACGAATTGCCGCACATAATCAGGATGAATCTCACTTTATAGCCATGCATTCTTTTGCTGCTGAGTTGTCAGGACATGTGACAGAAGCCCAACATTTGGCTGAGCATGCGCTTAAAATGGAGCCGATTACTCCTTGGGCTCATCATACCTTGGCACACGCCTATCTGAATACAAATAATATAGCCAAAGGAATTGTGGCTTTGGAAAGATTCCGAGGGAGTTGGGACGAAATCTCATCCCTTCTTCGTGGGCACAACAGTTGGCATTTAGCGTTATTCTATATTGCATTACGTCAAGCAGATAAAGTGATGGATCTTTATCCTCTGATTTTTGGTCTTTCCCCGGAAATTATAACCGAGCAAATCGATGCCATTTCATTATTATGGCGTTTGGATATGGCAGGATTACCGCATTTGGATCGATTTAATGTACTTGCCTCATATCTGAATGAAAATCCGTTGATGCACTATAGCGGTTTTAATACCGTTCATTACATCTATTGTCTTTCTCGTTTAGGTCAGGAAGATGCAGTGCAGAAATCTCTAGCCTCAATTGAAAATTATGCTAAAACTCTGGCAAAGGGATATAATCAAACGCTTTGGCTGTCTGTGGTATTGCCCTTAAGCAAAGGGATTCATGCTTTTGTAAACAACGATTTTCAAACAGCCTGTGATTTGATGGCACCTTGTATTTCAAGACGCACGGAAATCGGTGGCAGCGATGCGCAATCAGAAATCATTGCCCAGACGTATTTTATTTGTTTAGCACAAAGCAATAAGCTGAAGGCGGCACAAGAGTTTTTCCATTTTCATTTAGCACATTATAAGGGAACTCCTTTGGCTGAGTTTTGGTTTAGTTCGAAGTTTAAATTTTAATAAAATAGTAGCATGGGTTTCGGCTTCGCCTAACCCAGGGCTAAATTAAATCACCTCTAAAAGGGCGCAAGCGGCAATGCCTCCTCCACCCGCAGCAACTAATAATACTTTATCTTTTGCTTTAATCTCTGCATGTTCGCGAAGGTAATCCAAAGCAATGCCTACACTTGAACCGGACGTATTGCCGGTTTCTTCCACGGTTTTGACAATACGCTCTTCTGGAAAACCTAATTGCTTGGCAACCGATAAAACTAAATTTTTATTACCTTGATGAGGTACCAGCCACTGAATATCAGCAGTAGTCAGATTTAATGCCTTGAGAAACTCTTCAGCCCCATCAACCATTCCGTGTACTGCTTTGACAAATAATGCCGTATTTTCTTTGATCGTAATATAAAAAAGTTCAGGGTTTGTACACTGTGCGGCGGGCAGTTTTGAGCCTCCTGCTGGAGTGGATACGGTATCGCTCACTTCTCCATCGGCAAATAACGCAGAAGCAATAAAACGGAATTCTGCATCTTCTTTATCGGTGGATACCACACAAGCGGCGGCACCATCGCCAAAGAGAACTCCCGTAGCAAAATTATTTTTATTTAAAAATTTGGAACGAATTTCACTGGCTATTAATAAAACGGATCCCATGCTCGCTTGAGCAATCGCGGCACTTGTATGTAAACCAACTACAAAGCCTGCACAGGCTGCTCCAATGTCAAAAGCACCGGTATTTGTTAATCCAAGGCGGTGTTGCACGAGCGGGCTAGTAGGTGGTGCGAGATAGTCTCCTGAAATCGTGGCTAAGATAATTTGGTTGATCTTATTTTTTTCTGTGGGCTTCGTCGCAAATAGCTTCTCTGCAGCCAATACAGCCAAATCGCTACATGCCTGATCGTCACTGACCCAACGTCTGTTGCGTATACCTGTTGAAAAACTGACTAGTGCTGGGTTTTGTGTGCTATTCATCCATTGAAGCACCTCTTGATTGCTCATAATCTTTTCGGGCAATGCAGCGAATGGACCTTTAAGGTATATATTTTTTTCAGCACGTAATAAATTCATAATAACCTCATGTCATGTTCACCAAAAAGCCTAGTGCAGCATAGCGGAATCCCGTCATCGCCTGTCGCAGGCGGGATGACAGTATTGGACTTTTCTCCTAAAGCATACAAAATGTGGTGGTTCATGAAGACAATACTCCTTCGGAACGCATTAAAGGCAACCCCCCACTGACTGTTATTACAGAGCCTGTCATAAATGAGGTGCTGGATAATAAGGGATCCATTGCCTCTGCCACTTGAGCGGGTTCTCCCATCATGCCTTGCGGAATAATTTGGGCCATTTTTTCTTGATAAGCAGGTCGCTGCCAAAATGCTTCGGTTCTTGAGGTCTTAATCAAACCAACACGTACGATGTTGGATAAAATATTGTTGGCGCTGTAATCAACGGCCAGGTTTAAAAACAATCCTTCTAATGCGGCTTTGGTTGCACAATAAGCGCCATAACGACTGGTTCCTGTAATTGCCGAAAGGCTGGAAATCAGAATCAATCGACCAAATTTATGAGCCAAAAAAGCGGGTAATAACTGATGAATCAACCAAATATTGCCATGCAGATTATCATCAATATAAGTACGTAACGCAGGATAGGATGAAGCATGTAATTTACGGAGTTGGTTTACACGTGTAAAGGCATTCAGGATGACACCATCTAAAGGCTCTTGCAGCAGATGCTGCAGATCTTCTTTACTGTGTTCAGGATTGGAAAAATTGTATACCAAGCCGCTTACGTGCATCTCCTGCTGTTTATAGTGTTCCAAGGTCCTATCCAGGCTTTCTTTAGTGGAACAAGTGATGATGATGCGGTCACCGAATTGCAGCCTTCTTTTGGCTATAGCCTGGGCAATATCTGAGGAGCCTCCAGTAAGCAAGAGATTCATTGTGCCCCCAATTCAAGTAAGTGTTTTGCGATACTGTCTATCGATACATAATGTTCTTTTACTAAAGGCATAACCGGGATTTTTAGTTTAAACTCACGCTCCAACTCGATAATAAGCAGGGCCAACATTAAACTATCCAGACCGCCTTGTTCCAATGAGGCGGATGTATCTTGGGGAAGAGGGGTAAGCCCAATCTTTATCAAAGTATTGCGAATGCGTTCAGTGAGCATGGATTTTATCCTTCTGACTTAAAAGTAGGTTTTTTCTATCCAGTTTTCCGTGTTGATTACGCGGCAATTTTTCAAGTAATTGCACACTAATCGGAAGCTTTTGGGGTAAAAATTGTTGTTTTAATTGTTCGGCAAGCATTTGCTCTGTGATGTTGGGGGCAAAACAACCTTGTTCCATACAGGCAAGTAAGCGGATACCATACAATTCATCAGCCAAAGGTAAGACAATCACTTCTTTAATCCCATTAATTTGGCAAATTTTATGCTCTATCTCAATTAAATTGACCTTTTCACCGCCTATATTCACGATGTGATCTCTGCGTCCTTTAATTGCGATTAAACCCGAAGGCAATTGCTCGGCTAAATCTCCAGTAGAAAACCAGTCCTCTTCGATACGGGATTGTTGTTCTTCCCCTAGATACCCTAACATCAATTGACTGCCTTTAATGAGCAATTCATTGTCTTCTGACAAACGTATTTGCCAATCACCAATGGGGTAACCGGCAAAATCTTCGAGAAATAAAGGGTCTTTACTGGAATAAGTCAGTACGCGAGGGGATGCCTCTGTTAACCCGTAATTATTGTAAATTATTGCTTTGGGAAAGGTACGCACCAAGTTGTCCCGTAATGCAATGCTCAAAGGGGCTCCTGCAGAGACAACCGCCTTTATTTTTGCAGCACTTTCAGGAAACAACGCAGCCATTTTACTTATTGCAACCCAATGAGAGGGGACCCCGCTCCACATTTCAGGGACTTTACCGCTTTCTAACACTGTTTTGATGTCAGTAAATTGGGAGATCAATTCAGTCGTTATGCCCGCAATTAACCCTGGGAGTAATTGGCCTAACAAGCCAAAAGAATAGGACAAAGGTAAAAATAACAATTGATCCTCAACTTGAGAAAACTCAAGGGCGCTTATAACTGCTCGACAATTGGCGCTGATATTTTTTAGAGAAAGTTGTACTGCTTTCATTTGTCCAGTACTCCCTGAAGTAAAGAGTACTAACGCTAAATCAGGATGATGTTTGATGCGATTGTTTTCCTGTATTTCTAAAAGTTCCCCATGTTCATTAACGGTCATGCTCGTGCTTAAAATAGCTCGTTTTTGCGCTTCCAATTCTTGAGGGGGGAAAAGTGCTACGGGTTTTCCGATAGTTAAAGCAGCTAATAATTGAATCACAAATAGGGGGTGAGGCGTTGCTTGTAAAATCAGTATTCCAGGTGGAAGTTTGTCGAATTGTAAGGACATGGTCTTGATTGCTGTTTCTAGCTCCGCAAAACTTAAACGGTGCTTCTCAAAACTTAGCGCAACTTTATTTGGAGAATCTTGAGCCAAAAATTGCATATATTAACCCTCAACCTTATTCAATCGCCAGCTAGAGATGATAGGCAGTGTACTATCCAATAAGTGTTTGCGACAGAAATTTCGACGAATTTTACCACTGGTAGTATGAGGCATTGCCTTAAGTGGAATAAGAATAATGTGATGAACTTCAAGTTGATGAGTCTGATAAACCAGTTCAAAAATGGTATGAAACAAGGTTTCTTGTTCCTCAGGTGTCATAAAACGATTTTTTACCTCACACATGACGGTCAGTTCGTATTCATGTCCGGTTTGCATGACAAAGGCAGCACATTTACCGAGAGATTCATGCGCTGGCGCATGTAAGATGGAGTATTCTATGTCTTGTGGATAATGATTTTTTCCATAGAGGATAATCAAATCTTTGATGCGGCCAGTCACATATAGCTCTCCTTCATGTACAAAACCTAAATCGCCCGTCCTTAAATATATTTGATTACAGGGATCATCATGAATTTTGCCTTGAAATGCGTGCTGTGTTTCTTCTTCTTGTTGCCAATAACCTTGAGCAACACTGGCGCTTTGTACCCAAATTTCCCCGATTTGATCATTATCACAGAGGGTGCGTGTTTCTGAATCAACAATTTTTACTGTTTGCAGCAATTGGCCGCAACTGACTAGGCTGTGGCTATGTGGATTTTCTTCTTCAGCAAAATGGACGCGATGATCCTGATACTGTTCTTTAGCTAGGGTGACTGTGCGATAGGGTGTACCAGTGACATGACCTGTTACTAATAAAGTCGCTTCAGCCAATCCATAACAAGGATAGAAGGTTTCTTTGCGAAACCCATAGTCTTTAAAGGCATGATAAAAATGTTCTAAAGTTTCTTTTCTAATGGGTTCAGCACCATTAGAGGCAATGGTCCAGGAACTTAAATCCAAACCCTCTTTTTTTTCTTCTTTAATGCGTTTCACACAATAATCGTATGCAAAATTAGGACTGCCACTAATGGTTACTCTGTATTTGCTAATGTTTTGTAACCAGGAAAGCGGATTTTGTAAAAAAGAAAAAGGGGACATCAGATAAGTTGGAACACCTGCATAAAGGGGAGTCAAAATATACCCTATTAATCCCATATCATGATGAGGTGGGAGCCAGCTGAAGGAGATGGTTTCTTCATTTAACTGAAAAGCATGGTAAATTTTGTGAATATTATCCAACAAATTGTCATGAGTAATAATCACTCCTTTAGGATGCATCGTTGAGCCTGAGGTGTACTGCAGAAAAGCAATGTCATGTTTTCGAATCAGCGGTGGCTGCCACTGCCCACTCATTTGTAATTCTATGGTGTCTATGGCTAGACACGGAACGTCATCCAAATATGGTTTTCCTTGTTTATCGAGTGCGGCAAATTTTACTAAATGATCTGCCGTCATAATGACACATACAGGCTTTGCATTGTGAATGATGCGATGTGCCTTATCTAATAATTTTGCTTGCGCAGGGGGATAAATGGGTACCGCAATACATCCTGCGTAAAGACAACCAAAAAAAGCTTGAATCAGAGGCAAACCAGGGGAAAATAATAATAAGATCCTGTCCCCAGGTTTTGCTCCTTGAGCTTGTAAGCGTGCGGCAATGGCTTTTGCTCGTTCGTCCAGCTCAGCATAAGTTATTTTTTCTTCTAAATCTCTATTTACAAAAGTGCAGCTCACCTTTTCCGGAGTATGAAGGGCTCGGTACTGAATTGCATCTACCAGTGAGATACAATTAAAAATCTCTTTATTCATCGCAGAAAACCTCATGGCTTATGAAATTGGAGAACCTGTGCTGCGTAGGAGAGTCCGCCTCCAACACTCATCATGAGTATTTTTCCAGGGCGGTCAAAAATCTTTTCCTCGACCGCTCTTGCTAAAGAGTAAAGAACCGATGCACCACCAAGATTACCAATCGTATCGGAATCCCAAATTATGGATTTATTGATTATTTGATTTTCTTCAAGAAGGTGGGTGATTAGTTTGCGATTCACTTGATGTGGAATGATCCAGGTGATCGCTTCTCTGTCCTCTTCTGTAGGGAGTAAATGGGCCAACATCTGCTTGTACTTAACATAGGCCAGTTCTTTCATCAGGGATTCATCGCCAATTAAATGATAACCTATGGTATCAATTTGTTCTTGGGTCGGCGGAAAAACACCCTGGGTAGTAAACGCTTCAACGTATTTTCCCTCCGTAGAAAAAAAAGTTTTTTCAATGGTGAAGGCACCAGTCTCCTTTTTTTCCATAAACAAGGCAGCAGCACCATCAGCTAAACCTATCCAGGTTTTTTCATTTTCAGGGTCGATTACTTTGGATAATGTCTCGGCACAACTGACCAAGATATTACTGTACCCTAAAGCCATTAAAGCATAGGCAAGATGAAGTGTAGATAAGGAAGTGGAGCAACCCGTTTTCAAATCATAAGCAGGGGCATCTAATCCCAAGCTTCCGAGGACCGCTGCAGCTTGTGAGCCCGTAAATCGTTTATTGGTGGTAGACCCCAACAAAAAAGCATGTATTTTGGAGGGGGTGAACTGTGCAAACAGTTTTTGTACTGCTTCAGTGGCTAATGATTCAGAAGTTAACGCTCTGGATTTGTCTAGAGACTCCCAAGGTTTATGGCACCAATAACGAGAATAAAAACCAAACTCCTCACCAATTTTTTCAGCAAATTTTTCTAAAAAAGATAATGAGTGGCTCGAGGTTCTTGGGAAGTTTTTTAAAATATCCAGATTAGTGACTGGAGGAGAATTTGGGAGAACACGGGATGCTGCGGTAATATCAAAACGAATATTGGGGGACAGAATTTCCATAGAGTACCTGTAAGAATATAATGCGACTCATTATAACCGTTTTTTTAGATAATTTGACCCTATTAATTACGAAGTGTATTATTTTGCACAAATTTAACTTAAAGCTGAGTGAAATATGCCCTCATCGTCTGTTGATAAAACCACGATGAAATGGATAGAAAGTCTCATTGATGAGCATAGTTTTCTTCCATTGCTTGCCGATTATGCCCCTAATGATCAAGTCCACTTACAATTTGGGGCTGAAGTGATTACCGGTTTAGCTAAAGTAAACCATAGGCCTGTTGCAATATATGCTCATAATCATTCAGTGAATCGAGGATATATTACCAGCCAAGGGGCGAAAAAGATTATACGCCTTATGGATAGAGCCAAAGACTTACGCATCCCTATCATCGCCTTTTTAGCTTCCCCTGGTATTTCTTTGGAAGAGAATTTGTTAAGTGGTGATGAGTACACTCAAATTATTGCACGCAATATTAATTTATCCGGTATTGTTCCTCAGTTTGCAGTGCTTGTTGCTCCAACCTTAGGTGCACCGGCTTATTCGGCTGTGTTGATGGATTTGCTTTTTTTTAATAAGCATCGTAGCTATTTAATGGTTACCAGTCCTATGGTTGTTCAACAAGCAATCGGTGAAAAAGTCAGTATGGGTGAACTGGGTGGTACAGCTATGCATGCAAGTATTACTGGCATCGCGGATTTTGTTGATGACAGTATCACTGCACAAATAAACCAGGTAAAAAACATGCTCCACTTTCTTCCATCACATAATGGGGAAAGTCCTCCGAGGCATGCAGTCCTAGAACCCATGCATGCTTTGCCCAATATCCCAAATGACCCCAGAGTACCCTTTAATATGCTCGATTTGGTTCAAGCAATTGTGGATAATTCAGAAGTATGCCAATACAAAAGCATGTATGGACAAGCCATGATTTGTGCTTTTGTACGGGTCCATGGGTATGCGGTAGGGATTGTTGCCAATCAAAGCATTCGTTTTAGTGGAGCAATTGATTCTGATGCCGCGCAAAAAGCAGCTAAATTTATCCGGATATGCGATGCTTATCGAATTCCCATACTTACATTAATTGATGTTCCAGGTTTTATGCCGGGAAAACGTGAAGAGCAAAAAGGCTTATTGCAACATGGGGCCAGATTATGTGCGGCCATGCAAACTCGGGTGCCTAGAATGAGTGTGATTGTTCGTAAATGCTATGGGGCAGCTGCTTTTCTCATGATGCAAACCGCATCGCAACAAGGTGATCTGGTTTTGGCTTTAGAGACGGCGACTCTTGGTGTTATGGGTAAAGAGACCACAAAAAAAGTACAAAGTACGGATGGACAGGCCTCTGCCGAAATACAATCGAGTGAAACGGATGGGCTGCACCTCGATCCTTCGTTAAGGGATGCCTATGTGTCGGGTTTGATTGATGAACTGATTGCTCCCGAACAAATACGTGGTCGTTTGGCGCAACATTTGGAATACTTATATCGCAAGATGGATGATCTGCCCATTGCACGACATTCTATTGTGTAAAAGCACTCTCTTTTTTTGAGCAAGAATAGATAAGTGGAACCCCTCATCCTCCCTGGCGGGCACCTTCTCCCCAAAGGGGCGAAGGGAACAACGAAAAGCCCTCTCCCGTTTCGGGAGAGGGGCGGGGGTGAGGGGAGCACGCGCTACAATTTAGTAAGGATTATCATGTCTTCTTACCACGATTTACTGCAATTAATTCATTCCTTTGAGACCTATTTAGGTAATCCTGAACAACAAGATAGCCCGATCAATTTTCAAGAAAGCTTGCGCCACGATGAACAAGAACAGCTTGCCTGGAAGCAAATCAAGCGGATTCAGCAATGGGGTTTTATGGATTATCTCATTCCTCAGAATCTTGGTGGGAAGTTTCATTCGCTTGATGTGGGATATTTTTTTGGTTAAATCAATATGTAGACGCGATTTAACCACAGGTATAGCCCTAGGATTGCCATTCCTAGGTGCTTTACCCCTTTGGATAGCAGGAAATCAAAAGCAGAAAAAAGAGCTGGTGGCATCTTTTCGACGTGGTGAAATTACGGCATGTGCGTTGACGGAGGAAGAACATGGTTCTGATATCATGGCAAATGAAGTCGTAGCCCAACCTTCTCAGAATGGGTGGGTGTTATCCGGAAGGAAATGGTGCATTAATTTTGCTACTCAGGGGGAAAATATTACCCTTCTGTGTCGAACTCATGAACGGGGAGGGCCTTTAGGCTTCTCTGTTTTTTTTCTGAATAAATCTAAAAATACAATCCGGTTTCATGCCAACCCCTAAGCTTCCTACGCATGGGGTGAGAGGGTTGGATATTAGTGGTTTTTCTTTGGAACAGTTTTTTTTTGCCCCAAGAAGCATTAGTTGGTGATAAACAACGCGGGTTGGAAATTATCTATAAAAACATTGCAGGTTTCACGAACTTTATGTGCTTCTTTTGCTGTTGGCGGTGCAGATACAGCATTACGCTTGGCCCTTTCTTTTAGCCTGCAAAGACATATATATGGTAAGGCTGCATATGAAATTCCGGCGGTAAAACAACGACTGGGAGAACAGTTTTGCGCAATTACTCATTGCCGATTGGCACCGCTTTAGCTGTCGCTCGTGCAAGTTCGGTAATGCCTCAACAACTCTCTTTTTGGTCGGCTATTATTAAATTTCTCATTCCCAAAATAACTGAAGAAATTGTCGAAGAATGTGGCATAGTAATGGGTGCTCGGGCTTATTTACGTACAACCGAGTGGGCCATGTTTCAGAAAATCAGACGCGATATCTCAGTAATTGGTTTATTTGATGGGAGTAGTCAGGTTAATTTATCCGTGATTGCAGGAAGTTTATTACCACAAGCAAGGATGAGGGGAAGTTGCCTTCCAAGTCAGTTACACCAACTGGAGTCTATTTTTAATCTCAATGGTGTTTGCTCGCCATTTTCTCTAGATCGCCTAGGCCTTTTTACGCATGCAGAAGACGATATTTTAGCGGGTTTATCTGTATTAAAATCGGAACATATCAATCCTTTAATTCATGCGATTCGTGCTGAGCTTACTCGATTGGATCGCGAAATTGTTTCTTTGCATGAACAAAAACAATTTGACCCACGCAGCTTGGCCGCATTTCGCTTAGCAGAACAATATTGCTGGATTTTTGCAGCAAGTTGTTGCCTTCACTTTTGGCATTTTAATCAGGAATTGATGGCTAAAGAATTACTGGGCATAGACTGGATTCAGTTGGCAATTCAATTAATTCTTAACAAATTAAATTCATACCCAAGTATTGATAACAGATTGCAAGAATCTATGGCGGGCAGTTTATCGCAATTTTACGAGCAACATAAATTATTTTCGGTGATTCCGATAACCATACCTGCCTAACCTGGAAAAGTGCCTCGCCAACTTGAATTTTTGAGGGTATCATTTCGCATCGCATTCATTTTGGCCAGTAATAGGAATGAATTGGAAAAGAATACTTATTGCAGCAATTACCCGAAAAAAATATCAGGCTTTTATTAAGGATACCCAATATCCTGAGCGTTGTCGTGAACGTTTATGGAATCAAGAAATCGTTCCTTTATTAAAAAAATCCTCCTATTGGCAGGCTCTGTTACCAAATAGCCAAACTTTAAGTCTCAATGATTTTCCAATTACGAATTATGAAGATTATGAGGCAGCGCTTCTGGCTGCTCAACACAGTCATATTCAGCCTTTTAATGGGGAAAAATTGATGTTTTGGTCAGAGACTTCGGGAACTTCCGGCGCTCGAAAGTTTTTCCCAATCACTGCGTCATTCCAGGCGCAGTTTCAGCGTACGATGCCCCCTTATATTTATACCTTGACTCAACGCGTTCCTGGTTTGTTTAAAGAAAAAATAGTGTATTTGGCCGCAGTCGATTCGCATAGAACGTCTCCAGCGGGTACTCCTTCAGGTTGGATTAGCAATTTTAACTATCGTCATTTGCCTTCTTTTATTAAACGCTTTTATGCGTTGCCTGATGAAGTATTCGATAATGCTGAAGTCTATGAGCAATGGTCTGCCTTATATGCTTTAGCAACGGATCTCAGTGCACTGTTTGCTGTAACTCCTATGGTTATTGATGCTTTGTTCAAGCGGTGTCGTAACGACTTTAAGTATTTTTTACCCTATTTATTAGGGGAAAAACCGGTTCCTGATTTTTTGCCTCCAATTCAAATTACAAGAAAACGTCAACATTATTTACAGCAGTTGCTAAAACAGGAGCCCAGCTCCTTTAAAGAATTTTGGCCCTCATTAAGTATTGTTGGATGCTGGATTTCCAGTCTTTGTGAATATCCTGCGCATCAATTGCAAAATTTGTTAGGACCAGGAGTTGGCATGGTTGATGGCACTTTTTCTGCTACTGAAGGATGGCTTACTGTCCCTATAGACAATCAACCAGGTGGTTTTTTGCATCCCGGTGCACATATCGTCGAGTTTATTGAAGAGGGCAAGAGTATTAAGAAAGAAAATCTTTTGCAATCTTGGGAGTTAGAGCAAGGTAAAAAATATGAAATATTCTTAACTACAGCAATGGGCTTTGTTCGTTATCAGTTAAAAGATGTAGTGAAATGTACTGGTTTCTTAAATAAAGCACCAAGACTTGAGTTTTGTTATAAAACCCAAATGATAAAGTTGGAAAGTTGTTCTGTCTCTGGTTCCGAATTGCAGAACATGCTGAGCGATATTTCTTTTGAAATCGAACCGCATTGGTATTTTGCACGTAATCGTGTCGGGAATAGAATTGTTTTTGTCACTGACGATGCAATTCAAATATCCGATGCGATATTAGCGCGTATGCACGAATGCTTAATGCAAATCAATGAGTCCTATGCACATAGTGTGATGACTAAAGAAGTATTACCCATGGTTTTATTGCAATTGTCGAAAGATGAATTATTGGCGGATAATCATGCACAGACAAAACCTAAGTTAATTTCTCAGCAAGTCATTACCGAAAAATAAATAGGTTACTTGCTTACTAATGATAATGAAAAAGTGACTCCGTGGGGTTATCTCCCCGGCCATTATAAAAGGAACTCATGCTATGACCGATAAAAATAAAACCAAGGCAAAAAAAGCACCAGGAAAGACCGAATTATCATCATCCATGCTGATTCTTATTGACTTGGTATCCGTCTTGTTTAGCTTGATGCCTGGTGTAGCTGCCTTTAGCATAACCGGTTTATTTATTTATCATGGCTATGTACATACGTGGTTTGTTCTACCTTTGGCTCCCTTTGTTTTATTTGCCTCGTTTATTCTGATTATTGCAGCGATTAGACTGTGTTTGCCTGATTTAAAACCAGGTCGATACAAACGGGAAATGAATCAAATGACTTTTGCTTGGTTTTGTCATTTTGCACTGACTCGTTCCGCTAAAGTAATCGGGCTGACCCCTTTACTGCAAACCTTCAACGTGGTGAAGTTTTGTTACTGGCGGGCACTGGGTGCTAAAGTTTCCTTTCAAATAGTCAATTCTTTTGACATCGATTTTGTTGATTGCCCTTTAATTACCATAGGAAAAAATGTCACTCTTGGTGGTGGAGTGTCAATTTGTTGTCACTCTGATGTTGGCAACTTACTTTTTCTTGCTCCTGTCGTCATTGAAGATAATGTTTTTATCGGTATGTCCACCGCGATTGGCCCAGGAACAACCATTAAAAAAGGGAGTTGGATCGGTTATGGAAACACATTTGTTAATCAGGTAGTTGAGGAAAATACCCGATTAGGAAATGTCAGACCTACCCCTGATATGGAGTAAGTATTCTTGCTCTTATTCACTGAACGGCTGTATTTGGCGCTTCTGATTTAAAATCCAACTGCTCCCCAAGATGCACACATGCCCCTGATAGGGACATGCAGTTTTATCGAACTAGGGTTCTTACTGAGATGTTAGCGACAATACAGTGGGTTGGGTCCCTACCTGAAATACTATGGGCATATATGGGAGATTGAATAGAAAGAGCACAATTATAAGAAATAATGCAGAGCAAATATTGCCTATTCGTACCCATTTTTGTTCCATGCTTTCAGGAAAGCAGGCGGTAATGGCATAAGTCAGGCTAAATAAGATCACTGTGGTGATACAAATAACAATATTAATATCCAAGGAATAGGATTGGAAAATTTTATGAGTCATCATTAAAACCAAAAGAAATAAAATAATACGATAAACTCGTAATACTAACTTCAGCCAGGAAGGGGCTCCTGATTCTAAGCTTCCATCTTGGAAATATGCATTGAAAAATATAATCCCCAAAGATGTAAGGGGGATTAAAATAGCGAGGGGATTGATGTATTCTTCACCACCATTTATCGAATGTCCTAAATAAAGAACAAAATACACGATACTGATTAAGGCTAGAAAAGGGAATAGATAATACATCATTCTTAACAATAAAAAGCGTAAGTTGTATATGATTTGGATATTTTGTTGCCCAACTCCTAACCCTATAAAAAACAAGGTCACATGAGAAATCAAACGAAAATGTAGATTATCGGAGTACAAATTCCATAAGTAATCACTTCCTACAGTTCTAAATATAAAGGCGCCCAACAAAATAAGCACATTCGCTAAAGCAGAAAACACCGAAGCAACAAAGAGTAAAAGAATGGTATTCCATACCGCAGCAAATAAACTGTCATAGCTGATACGCCAGGTATTGTCATGATGGTAGGCATAGTGAAATGAATGGCCTACATAAACAAATATTGGAAAGGCGCATAAGAATGTAAACCAATGCTCCAGAGGTATAGAGGTAAAGCGCGCCTCCATAGGGAGTAAGGGCAAAGACAAGAATAAGGCGATCAAGAAGCTGCTTGCAACCAGGCGTACGCAATTTTTATTGTTATAAGCCAATGCATACAAAAGGGCAAAGAGACCGATTAAGGAATAATCAAATATTTTGCTAATTTCATTTCGAATTAACCCATCAAGAGCCAATCCAAGGAGTAAACCAATTAGGGTAAAGAGATAGATTCCTTTTTTTGATGACATATTTGTTTCTCCTTAGGCGTATGAATTTAGAATAGCTGATTTGAAACGTACTTGCATTCGTTTCTATGTTATCATTCATTTTTTTGGGGATTGGGCTTTTGGGAGCAATTGATAGATATTATGGTTTAATTTTAATCTGCGTTTTTGTAGAATGAATTTTAGGGCCATTCGACGAATCCATTGAGGCGCTATGCTAAGTAAAAGTGAACGTTTTAAACAATGGCGTGGAAGCCAATTCGAAAAAGAGCAAAACATCCTCGACTCTGCAATGCTGATTAGCGACTATGCCAGTTCAGTAGATAATCTAGAGGTGATCAAAACCAATGCAGAGAAAAAATACCAAGATTTTAATCAGTATAAAATGCGCTCCTGGGGGATAATTGCTTTTGTCAAATTATTTATTGATGAAGCTATAGATCAACTACCTGAAACAGCAAGTAAAGAAAGAAAAATACTTACTAATTCCAGTATGATTGTATCGACCTTGTTCGAAAACTGGAAAAATAATACTAAAGAAAATGTTCTTACTTTAATTAGAAATATTGAAAAATTACTGAGTTTAGACACTCAGCCTTTTACTGATAAAAATCACTACAAAACATTTATGTTTTCTTCATATTTGTTATGTCACCTCATCAAGGTAGCAATTGCGCATATTGATTGGAAAGCGAAACTTGTGATTTCAACTTTTTTTGACTTAAGTGAAATCGAGTCTAAAATAGACCTTTTTTTGTACCAAATTGAAGAAAAAATGGAGCGGCTAAATCATCCAGAGCAGGCAGTCAAAAAAGCCAATGTCGCCGATTCCTTAAAGCCAGTCAAAGAGCTCTTGAAGGAACGTTATCTTAAAGTATTAGGTATTAGTCCTTTAATCAATGCGAAGCCCACAAGAACAGGTGCCCTACATCAACGCCGTGGACCGGAGACAACTAGGTTGCTGCCAGCAGAGGTAAAGCAAGAAAATCAAAATATTTTTAAGAGTCTTATTGAGCTTGAAGCAGAGATAGAAAAAGTTTCTTCAGGAATTTTCAGCATCTATGAGTCACGAAAGAAAAAAGTCGAGCTTGATGAAAAAATAGAAAAGGTGAGTCAATTACTTGTAGCATTAGATGAAAATGATAAGAAAATTATTGGAAGAAAAGATTTTTTAGATTTTATTGAAGAACATGAGAAGTTATATCAGTTCCTTTTAGAAAATACAGAAGATTCCCAAAAACAACAACTTCTTGACAAAATATCGCAACTGAACGCTTCTCTTGAGTCGCCCAATTTATCTTCAGGGGCTATTCAGGGAATAAGCTGGATGGCTACGCCGCTCACGGTTGTTTACCGAACTACTACACCCCAAGCAGTGCAAGAAGCAATTGGCTCCACACTGCCGGCTACCTTGGATGGTGCGTGCAAAAGGGAGCTTAAGGCTTTGGCAAACGCATGTTTGCTGGATTTGCAAAACAAGTTGAAAAAGAAAGAGAGTCAAATTGCTGCAATAAACAATCGTTTTTTTAATCGGGATGCATCACTAAGGCTATGGTTAGCAAGTGAAAGCTTCGAGCAACTTGAGGCATTACAAAAAGCAAATGATTTGATGAAAGATGCTGTGCAAGCCAGTTGTAATTTACTTACCAGCATAAAACAAAATGCACTTTTTCTTAATAAGCTTAGGCAATCAAGTCAAACCTTGGACGAGTTTGTTCAGTTGCATGATGGATTCTTCGTAAAAATTTGCAATTTTTTAGCTCAGTACTTTGCTTTTTTTAAAACAGAGACAGCAAAAATGATTGACGATGCTATTGTCCTGAAGGCTAAAGTAGATGGATTAGCTGGTGAATATCAACGTGCTGTAGAGCAAGGAGTACGACAAATCGAATATACTCCAAATCTGGATGCTCCTGTTAAAAGTCATATAAAAAGTCAGTTTACTGGAGATATACAGGAAATCATCCAAGAAAAAAAGAACAACTTGAACCCCAACAAGCGTACAGTACGTTTAATGATGATCAATCTATCAAGGTTATTTGTTGAAAAGTCTCAACCCCTTAAGCAAGAACCAAATAAAAACGAACTCCATGAAGAAGAATCAGTTTTGGTCTGCAGTGTTACCTCTTAAAAAATTTAATCCGGTTTTTTAAGATTCAAGTTGTTCTTATATATCGAGTCATTCCCGTATAGGCAATCCTGCGACGCTCAGTATCAGGGTTTATATGTTATCCTCTCCAGTTATATAAAGACAGAAGATATTTTAATGGAGAGAGTTATGAAGATTTTTACCCGCCAGTTTTTGGGAGTTACGTTTGCCTTATCGTGTATCACAAGTTCGTATGCGTCCAATCAATCGGATACTGATTCTTGGTATGCCAAAGCCGAACAAATGCTGGAGTACGCAGTAAAGGTTCCAACTGTAGTTGGACAAAATCATGTACCGGAGTTAGCACAATATTTTGCTAATCAATTTCGTGCTGCAGGTATTCCTGATAAAGACATCCATATTATACCCTACAATCAAACTGCAGCATTGATTGTGCGTTGGCGAGCCGCGATTCCTACTTCTGAGAAACCCATTATGGTTATGGGGCATATGGATGTTGTTGAAGCAAAAAAAGACGATTGGTCCATGGATCCCTTCACCTTAGTTAAAAAAAATGGTTATTATTACGGCCGTGGAACAATCGATATGAAAGACGGTCTGGTAGCAACTACAGTAGCCATCATGAAGCTCAAGGCACAGGGTTTTCAAAATAAACGCGATATCATCGTTTTTTTTACAGGAGATGAAGAAACAGGTGGTGTTGGTGCACAAAAAGGAGCCACTGAATGGAACGATTTGCTGAATGCCGAATATGGATTAAATGCAGATGCTGGTGGCGGATCATTTGATACCAATAATCATCCGCTTGGATTTAAGATTCAAACTGCTGAAAAAACATACACTGATTATATGTTTACAGTCCGCAATTCTGGTGGACATTCTTCAAAACCCAGGGCCGATAATGCTATTTATCAACTGGCTGATGCTTTAAAACGTCTGGAGGCTTATCGCTTTCAGCCGATGATGACTGAAACCACACGAGCTTATTTTGCGGCGAGAGAAAAATCAGAAGCGAATGCCTTAGGCGATGCGATGAGAGCCTGGTTGAAAAACCCATCTGATAGCAAAGCAGCTGATATCATTGAAGCGGATCCTGGTGAGGTAGGGCTAACGCGTACTCGTTGTGTTGCAACCAGATTATTTGCTGGACACGCCAATAATGCTTTACCACAGCTAGCACAAGCAACTATAAATTGCCGCCTTATGCCCGGTGTTTCACCTGACACGATAAAGAAGGAGCTTGAACAAATTGTTGCTGATCCTAATGTTTTAGTGACTCGATTGGATGATCATGTGGCATCTCTAGATTCTCCATTGCGACGCGATGTCCTGAATGCCTATAAACAATCCATTCATACTCGTTTTCCAGATGCACCTATCATTCCGAGTATGAGTACAGGAGCAACTGATGCGCGACCCTTTCGTATTGTGGGTACTCCTGTTTATGGCGTAAATGGTACTTGGGTGATCAGTCCTGAAGATTTACGTGCTCATGGCCGAGATGAGCGCCTACCGGTACAAGCGTTAAATGATAATGTGGATCATTGGGTAAGAATGCTAACAACCTTAGCCGGATAGAGGCTGTTTGATTCCTCGATGCTTGAATTAGTAAGAAAGTAATAAATTGCTCCTCTAGTTTTCATAGAT
This sequence comes from Legionella cherrii, assembly GCF_900635815.1. Lineage (NCBI taxonomy): Bacteria > Pseudomonadati > Pseudomonadota > Gammaproteobacteria > Legionellales > Legionellaceae > Legionella > Legionella cherrii. The sequence continues at coordinate 3,525,056 of NZ_LR134173.1, read as the reverse complement.
TTGTACGAAAACCTACTATGGAAAAATCGAGTTGTGGAGTCACTATATTTGAATTTAGTGTATGAGAATCAAGTTGAAATCCTGGTTGTTCACAACCAGGATTATATCTATGTGTGCTTTTTTCCTGAATTTGTCCATTAGAGTAGTTTCCTCTCGGATTGAATATCATAAAGAATTTTTGTAATCCTAACTCTTTATAGATAGTCCATTATTTCTGCGCTTAGCATTCCATAGCGATCTATGCGGTTTTCGTAAATAAATTGTTTAAATTAAAATCAACGTGAGTTTCTTTGTTCTTTAATGTTTACTTAATAGTCATGCTCTAAAATTAAACATAATTATGCTCTTTCCTTGGTATTGGTATGTCTTTAGAACCTGAGAAAGCAAAAAAAATAATTACTTTGATACAAAAAAATCACAAAGAGTTATTGCAATCGAAGATGGTAGCTCACCTTCGTTTAAAAAATAAATTATTAGAAGACCCAGAAATAATCGGGGCATGGCTCGAAAAAATTGCGGAAGTAAGAACATTAGAAAACAGTTATCTCAATGAGGTGACTAACTCTCCTAATATCGCAGAAAAAATTGGTAGTGGAGCTCTGGCTGCACTGGCAGGAGGAGGGCTTGGCGCCGCTGTATTTTTAGCAATGAAAGTATTGAGTACCAGCCCAATTGGATGGGTCAAAGGGGTAATGGGTTTAGGCTCAGGGGACTCTCGCTCCATAGTGCAACAAACCGCAAGTGGTGTATTTTCAGCTGCTTTGGCAGCATTAACAACTAAAATACTGTACGATTCATTTATTAGTTCCTACTCAGGGGATAAATTAAAAGCCAAAGAAGAATTTGAACGTGAATTCCAGAAACAAGATGGTTTTTCAAGACTGATTAAAGATAAAGCAGAAAATCTTTCCATACAAATGATTCAGCTTTTTCACTTTCGTGAAATGTTGCTATTAGGAAAAATGAGCGACAACCCCAATGAAATCGATGCTCGAAAAAAATTTATTGAAATAGCTGATCTCAAAAATAAAAGTGATGAGGCAATTAATGCGGCCATAGAAGCTTATTTTTTAAAAGAATTAAATAACCTATTTAATCTAAGCTTTAAAGAACTTTATGATGCTCATACAAAAGAAATTGATCTTGAAACCGCATCACCCTTCAGAAAATGGTTTCATCAACATTTCGACTCTACTGCTGCAAGACAAAGTTCAAGCCAACAAATCCAACTAAAATTCATGGAGCTTTGCCGTGATTATTTATTAAGGGAAATGAATGAGCCTGGTTTTTTTGCCCAATATCCTAAGACTACTGCCACCCTAAGTGGAATACTTGTTGGAGCATTGGTATTGGGCACCTTGGCATTGGCATTGGGTGGGCCTGTTACGTGGGGTATCCTGGCGATTGCATTAGTTGCATTTGCTGTTGCAGCGGTTTCTACCTACTTGATGGTAACGCATATTGATAAGCTTCATTTTAAACGATCTTCTGCGAACAGAGAGGAGATTCAACAAACTGTCGATCAAGTCGAAAATGAATTTCTTCGACTAAATAGAGAAATAATTGAGAGCCAGGAAACCTCCGAACTCAATATTAAACAGAGCAAAGATTTTGATAAGGCCACTCATCGGTTTTGGGGGATAGGGGAAAAACAAATTGCTAGAGGGTCTATGGAGGGATGGCTACGGGAGTATGCTACTCGATATCGTCATAGTAAAGCAGTTGAGATTGATCTAGGTGATTCATTTATTGAATTGATTAATGAAAGTGAAAAACAAACTCAGGATATAGTGAAGGAATTATCAACGGGTCAGACGAAACTTTTAGAGAAATTTATCAAAGATACAAAAGACTATTTGTTAGTCACTGACAATAAAAAAACGATTGAGGAATTTGAACTTATCCAGAAAATAAAGGAGCAAGTCATCCACATTGTGTCGTCAGTTGGAACCGTACCGGAGCAATTATTAGCATTCTATGAGTTACCTATAAATCAAGGCGGTCTTGGTGGGTTTAAGTCCGATCTCAGTGAAGCAGTTAAAATTGCCCCAATTCCTGTATCTGCTGAGCCTACGAAATGTTATGAAGGGCTTTTAAAGTCTGCCAAAAAAATCTATAAAGAGAAAGAACCAGTTTTTGAAGGGAAAAAATGGTTTAAAGGGGATGCTGCACTTCGCGAAATGCTTGGACTTCCTGGTCGTATTAATGATTTGCAATGTACCGACGTAACCAGTTCTACCATCGACGAATATTTGAATAATTCCTATGAATTTCTATTTCGTCTTAATCCAAGAATTTATCCAGGAAACGCCCTTAATCCATTAGAACAACAAACTGTAGTTTCACCTGAGTTTTTACTTTATAGGACCTTGTTATTGCGACAATTAGCTGATTTGTGTGATACAACGAACTATGAGATTGCTTTAGATGTAAAAATGAAGATTAGAAGGTTTGTAAGAGAGCGCCTCCAAATAGACGATAAGTTGGTTTTTGATGATCTGCAAAACCAAAAACTAATGATGGAACAACATGATGATTCGTCAAAATGTTTTAATGATAACGGTCAAACCTTTTACTTTTGTGAATTGGACAATGTTGCTCATGCTATCCATGTCGATATTGCTTATAATTCAGTAAATATTAAACCTAGAACGACATTGGATTTTTATATCAATTTATTTTTGCAAAATAAGGGGCAAATTAAGTCAGGAGTTTTTGCATATGGTAAGGCCTCATCTGATTTAAATCCTCAAGCTACCCAAGATTATGTAGATAGAGTAAATGAGTATATTCATAACACCATTGGATTCATTCGAGCTTATCCTAAAAATGAGGCATTAATTGCAACAGGTATTATGGAGTGTTACAAACATTCGGTATCGGTTCAGGTTTATCAGATTATGCTTAGAATCGTTAAGGACATCAAAGAAATGCAACAACAAGGGCACCAGAACGCAACCCAAATTGACTTTTTACGCCAGGCTTTGACTGCTCTTGATAATTATAGTAGAAACAATTGTTTCCCTTTAAAGGAGGATTCGTCACTTAATAAGCTATTAAATTCAATCCAGAATTCTTCAGAGTCGACTCCTTCAGATGAGATCGGAAATTTAATTTCGGAAGTTTCCTCCCATATGAAATTTAACCAATAAATAAAGGGCTTGATTTTTAAGAGCTCTATGTTTAAAGTTCGTACAGACTATCTGCATTAAGGAGGATAAAATGTTCGGTTTTTTTAATACGGAAAATAAATGGCGTGCAACCATGCAAGTAGCAAATGGGCTTGCTCTTATGATGGCTGCTTATAATTTATTCTCTAACCCGGATACTGCTTGGGAAAATGGTTTTGACATAGCTATGTGTGCGCTTAACGTAGTTACTTTTAGCAGCAATGATAACGCGTTGACCAGTATAGGAAATTCTGCGCTTAATTTTACAAGTTTGGGTACTGTTTATGCAGGGATTACTTCGGGTTGTACTGCGAATCCGACGATAGTCAATGTGGGCAAGGCAGTATTAAGTTTGAGCAATGCCGTCACGAGTATTTGTTATCAATATGATCCAAATCAAGACGCTGCTTCAGCAACTCCCACAAAAACCATGTAATCGAAATAGGTGGGGCTGAAAAGCCCCAAGCGATTGCTAAGGAAGATATGGAGGGAGTGATTTCCTCTCACCTCCTCTCCATAGGGGGTAGCCCTAAACCACTTTTTCTAAAACTCTTATGGCGATTGACTGAAAATCAAGAAAAATCAATCCGCTTACAAATAAATCATATTCTCCATAAAAAAGTCAGTTGTAATGAAAATTTTGAGCTATATTAAAAATACAGGATTTGAACAAAAACAAATAAGGACAAATCATGGGCTCTCTTCTGCTATTAGGTTTAGCAGTAACTTTTACCTATTTTCCGCAACTGCCGTTGGCGTTTCCACAGGCGCAAGCCATAGTAAAGGATGATGTTCGTTTAATTAGCGAAACAGCGCGGTTTTCGGTGCAAATTAACGATCAATCATTAAATGACATTCGCTTGATGCTCGCTCATGAAGCACCTCACTTAAATCCACTCGTGATCAATAAAGTACTTACTTCTTTAAAGTGTGCTATTGAATATAATGTGGATCACAATAATATTTTAACCATTATTGATTATTCATTACCTTCCAACGAAAAACGGCTGTGGGTATTTGACTTAAGTGCCAAAAAATTATTGTTTCATACCTATGTATCCCATGGCATTAAATCCGGTACCTTACTTACCAATTATTTTTCAAACAAATTCAATAGCAAAGCAAGTAGTATAGGAGTTTATCAAACTCAACAAGCGTATTATGGCCGCGATGGTCTTTCATTGCGTTTAGACGGCTTAGACCGTAATTTTAATGATAATGCATCAGGTCGCTCTGTTGTAATGCATTCTGGGTGGTATGTAGAAGAACGCTTTATCAAAAAATATGGAAGACCGGGGCGGAGTTGGGGCTGTCCCGCACTTCCTTTAGAAAATTCTCAAGCAATCATTAATACCATAAAAGATAAGTCTTTATTGGTTGTATATTATCCTAGTGATGCCTGGTTCGCTAAATCAAAATTTCTAAATTGTGATAAAAATTCCTCCCCGCAATATACGAGTAATCCGACAATACAGGTACCTACATCTGCTCCTGATGAACATCGTGATGCCATTTTTTTTGTAGGGAGTGGGTATAAAGGCAAACGTACTGAAACAAATCCTGTCGCAGTCATTTCCGCAGATACTTATCAACGTGTATTTCATACTACAGCGCCGTTATCACGCATGCTGCGTCGGCAAATCAATAATGCAGAATATGTGGCATTAAATGCTGGAGAGTTTAATTATTTGGCGAACCACAATAATCCAAACGATGCTGCTCAAGATGACGGTATTCGTGCTATCCGTTTTGTAATACCCACTCTTAAGGTCGTCCGAGGGGGATATTATGAAACGCAAATGGAAATTGTTGATTTAGGTAAAATCAAACAAGTTAAAGTAAATGGTGATTCAGCCAGGGAAAATATTACAATTTATTTTGAGGGGAAACCTGCAGTAAATCTAAATGCGTCTGATGCATTTATTCGCTGGGTAGGACTATAAGTTTTACTGTCTTAACCAAACTGCTCACGTCATCTCGAGCGTAGAAGGGATCTCCAAGCTTTACTACCGTGCTATTCGATAGAGATCCCTTGCTATCTCGAGATGACGTGGGATGGTTGTAACGGGTGTTTATTCTATTTACTTTTTATCCGAATCATCCAGTTCAAGCCACATTGCATTTAAAATTGCAAAACAACACGCTAGACCAGTACCCAAAATCCAGGAAAAATACCACATAATAACCTCCTAATAGGCTGTATCTCGATTTTTATTAACGGTATCTTCTGTTATTTTTCCTCGCAAAACTCGATAGACCCAAGTCGTATAAAGCAGTACCACAGGTAAAAAGATAACAGTTGCTACCAACATAATAAATAAAGTTAAATGGCTTGAGGAGCTATCCCACACCAGCAAACTTTGTTCTGGATTTGATGAAGAGGGCAGTATGAAGGGAAACATACTCACACCCACAGTACCAATAATTCCAGCAACAGAAAAGGCACTACATATAAAAGCAGTTTTAACATGTTTTGCTGCAAGAAAGGCTAACAAAGCGCCAATAATTCCAACTGCCGGCACCAATAAAGTGATGGGTAGGATTTGGTAATTGGAAAACCAAGCCGTTGCTTGACGGATAACCGTTTTGTAAAGCGGATTGGATGGACCATCATGAACCAGAGTTCCAGTCACACTGTAACCATCAATACCATAATGAAGCCAAAAACCAGCACCAATAAAGACCAATAACGTCAATAGTGCAGCTATTTTCCCTGCACTCATGGCACGTTGCTGTATGTGTCCTTCCGTCCTCAAGTTAAGGAAAAAAGCACCGTGCATAGAAAGCATCAATACCGACAAGATACCACATAACAGGGCAAAAGGGTTCAACAACCCAAAAAAGCTGCCAGTATAAAAAGGTCGTAAATATTCATCATAATGAAAAGGAACGCCTTGCAATACATTTCCTATAGCAACACCAAATATTAGTGAGGGTACGAAACCACCGACAAATAACGCATAATCCCAAAAAGTACGCCATCGATAATTGGTTAATTTTGAACGGTATTTAAATCCAACCGGACGTAAAATGAGTGCCAACAAAACCAGGAGCATGGCAAAATAAAAACCCGAGAAAGAGAGGGCATATAAAGCTGGCCAGGCAGCAAAAATTGCACCACCACCTAGAATAAACCAGACTTGATTTCCTTCCCAGGTTGGACCGATGCTATTAATTAATACACGCCTCTCGATATCTGTTTTAGCAAGCCATGGCAGCCATATGGCAACACCTAGATCAAAACCATCCATGATTGCAAAACCAATGAGTAATACACCGAGCAGAATCCACCATATAATTCGTAATGTTTCATAATCCAATGGCATTTTGAATCTCCTAATGAGCCATATTATCTGGGCCAAGACGGATGTACTTCACCATCAAGAAAATTTCAACTACAGCGAGAATTGTGTAGAAGAGAATAAAACCGGTTATTGAGGTTAATACTTGAGTCGCACTCAAACTAGAGGTACCCATTGCCGTGGGTAAGATATCCTGAACTACCCAAGGTTGCCGTCCGTATTCTGCGACTACCCATCCCAACTCTGCAGCAATCCAAGGTAATGGAAGTGAAAAGAAAGCGGCACGCAAGTACCAGCGGGTAGTATGTAATTTACGCTTCATGGATAAGTAAAAACCTGTTGCGAATAAGAGGATGAAGAAGAAGCCACAAGCAACCATAATTCGGAAAGAGAAAAATAAAGGCGTTACTCGAGGTTTCAAATCCTGTGCTGCTTGATTAATTTGCGCTTCAGTTGCGTCAACTACTTTTTCTGTATATTTCTTTAAGAGCAGGCCGTAACCTAAATATTTACTGTGTGCAGTAAAATCTGTTTTTGCTTGCACATCATTAGGATTTTTTTGTAATCGGGTCAACGCTTCATAGGCGAGCATACCTTCTTTGATTCGTTGTTTCCCCTGTTCGATCAATTCAGAAATTCCTTCCAGGGGTTCTGAGAAAGAACGCGTTGCGATGACTCCCAATACGAAGGGAATATCCAATGCATAATTGGTTTTCATAGCTTGTTCATCGGGAATACCAAAGACGGTGAGAGGGGCAGGAGCTGCTCCTGTATGCCACATCGCTTCTATTGCTGCGAATTTCATTTTTTGATTTTCATTATCTAGACGGCCACTTTCATCACCTAATACGACCACCGCTAAAGCTGATGCAAGTCCAAAGCTTGCAGCAACTGTCATTGAACGTTTGGCGAAATTGATATTTCTACCTCGTAATAAAAAGTAAGCGCTAATGGATAAAACAAAAATTGAGCCAGTAACATAACCAGCACTTATGGTATGAACGAATTTGGCTTGTGCCACTGGATTAAACATTACTGCAGCAAAATCAGTTACCTCCATACGCATGGTTTGGAAATTAAATTCAGCGCCAACGGGATTTTGCATCCAGCCATTGGCAATCAAAATCCACAGCGCAGAAAGATTTGTACCTAAAGCCAATAACCAGGTACAAAACATATGCTGCACGCGACTTAATCTATCCCAGCCAAAGAAAAACAAACCCACAAAAGTAGCTTCCAGGAAGAACGCCATAAGTCCTTCAATTGCTAATGGGGCACCAAAAACATCGCCGACATAATGAGAGTAATAAGCCCAATTGGTACCGAATTGAAACTCCATGGTTAACCCGGTAGCTACGCCTAAAACAAAATTAATGCCAAAGAGAACCCCCCAATATTTGACCATCTGTCGCCAAATATCGCGACCGGTCATTACATAAATGGTTTCCATGATCGCTAAAATTAACGACAAGCCCAACGTGAGTGGGACAAAAAGAAAATGATAAAGCGCAGTTAGAGCAAACTGTAAACGGGAAAGATCGACCAGGTCAGTGCCAGGAATCATTGCTCACCTCACATTGGTTATTAATAAAAATCTTTAAATCCCCAATTTGTTTAAGAAAATATTGAGGATTTTCCTAATTTATTCTTTTTTAGAAGAAAGATATTCTTTTGTTTGTACCGAACCCAAAAGCCACTGTTCATTGCTTTGATGTGGTTTTTCCACACCCTTAAAGCAAACAATCCATAATAAAATCAATAAGCTAAATTTAATAATTAAAGTGATTAGAATATCACGAGTGAGTGGCTTAATCATGTGCTTTAACCCTCTTTTCTTGACTCAGCATTCCAAATTTTAAAGATTCTGCAATTAATGTGGCTTTTTGAACTAGTTCCTCAGCAATCTCTGTAGGCAATTGATTTACCGCCTCTTCCTGAAATAAATTTAGCCAACGGATAAAGTGTGTTTCTCCAATATCGGTAAATTGTTTTAAGAGGATATGTTTTTGATAGGCATTACCGTGATACTCATTGGTTTTCAACATAATGCTATTCCAAAATTGACACAACAGAGGGATATGTTTATCCCAATCAACTTGTGCCACATCATTAAAAATAGGAGCGAGGATTTCGTCTCTTTGTACTTTTTTGTAAAAATGGGTTACGAGCTTTTCAATATGAGTTTTATTCAGCTCAGTCATACTACTATCCGCTGATATAAATAGAGTAATCATACTTAAGTTCCATTTTAAATACAACTTTAAAATAGTACCAAATTTGATTATTTTTTTCTTGCCGTCATGAACTCAAGCAAGGCCAGTGCATTATTGTGTTTTTCATCTTTAGCACTGTATAACAAAGTGATGGTTTGAGTTTTGGCTTTATCAATAATTGTTTGGAGTGATTCTTCTTTATTTTCAAGTTCTTTTGCATAACGTTTTTGAAACTCTTCCCATTTTTCAGGTTGATGATTAAACCATCGCCTTAATTCCTTACTTGGAGCCGTATCTTTTAACCATAAGTCCACCTTTGCGTCTTCTTTTTTAACTCCACGAGGCCATAATCTATCAACCAAGATCCTACATCCATCTGAAGGCTCGGCTTGTTCATAAATACGTTTGATTTTTATTTTGTTCATCGAATTCTCCTTGAGTTATTTTGAGTAATGGATAAAGTTCGACTTTGTTTTGAATGATATCTTCTAAACTGAATTGTTCTAAAACGGTAAAAAATGCATTTTGTGCATCAAGGAGCAGCTTTCGTAATTTACATGTGGGGGCGATGCAACAATTTGCTTTATCTTTGTTGAAACACGGCACGAGATCAAAGTGCGGTTCAAGTTGCAAAACCAGAGCTTTCAAATTAATGTCGGCAGGATTTTTAGCCATCATAAGGCCACCATTTTTTCCTCTAATTGTTTTAATAATTCCTAGTTTAGACAAATTATGGATTATTTTTATTAAATGATTGCGTGAAATATCATACACACAGGCGATATCATCAATAGTGCACGTATTTTGTTTTATCGCGATATAAATCAAAGCGCGTAATGAATAATCAGTAAATTGAGTCAGTTGCATGATTCACCCTAACACTAAAAAAGTCCTATTATTTCCTTTAATTAGATGTATTTCAAATACATATTTCAGGCGGCAAAAAATTGACACCCCTATTATTTTTGAAGCATATTTAAGCTATAATTAAATATGGTCATTAGAAAATAGGGAATTAACATGAGCAGAAATATTATGAGTAAAATCATATGCGCTACGGTTTTTGCTCTCGGCCTATTTACTGCTGGGGCAAGTTTTGCCCACGGTGGTTGGCATGGTGGCGGTGGCTGGCATGGTGGTGGTTGGAACGGGGGCTACTACCATGGGGGCTATTACCATGGTGGCGGTTGGCATGGTGGTTATTATGGCGGCTGGGGAGGCGGCTGGTGGGGACCTGGTGTTGTTATAGGGGTTCCTTACTACAATAATGATTACTACTATAACGATTCTTGCCAAACTGTTCGGGTATGCAATAGATACGGACATTGTTGGTTACAAGAATCCTGTTATTAATTTACGAGAGTGATTTTTAACCAACAGACAGGACGGTACACGAGATGATGATCTCATGTACCGTGTGGAGATTCTGGTATTTAATTTTTTTAAATTGATTCGCGAAGGGCCAACAGGCCTTATCTGATCAACCCTACGATTTGTCCACTCTATGCTCCCCGAGTACATTTAAATTAAATCTTACTGTAAAAATTCTGAATCGATAAAAAAGCTTATAGTATCTATTGTTGAAAATTGGTACTATTTTGTCTTTTCTGCAGCTTAGTTTTGAGTCAATTATGGATTACACATTAGAATATTTGAAACATGTGGACTGGGAGCGTATTGCTTTTGCTGTATTTTTGATCTTTTTTGGCTATTTTCTTGCAAAGAAAATGAGTCATTTGATTGAAAAAATAATTGAAAGTAGATTTTCAAAGCATCACGCCATGTTATCAAGTCGCGTGGTTTATTACGGCCTGTTTTTGCTTTTTTCAGTTTCAGCATTGCATGAACTTGGATTTAAACTGACTATCTTGTTAAGTACTGCGGGTTTGTTTACTGTAGCCTTAAGTTTTGCTTCGCAAACTGCTGCATCCAACCTCATTAGTGGCGTTTTTCTTTTGTTTGAACGTCCTTTTCAAGTAGGGGATGTCATTTCTATTAAAGACATTAAAGGGACAGTAGAAACAATCGACTGGCTATCAACTAAAATCAAAACCAGTGATAATCGATTGATCCGCATACCTAATGAAGGTTTGATTAAATCAGAAATCACCAATTTAAGTATTTATCCCCAAAAACGTGATGAGATAGTACTTCGAATTGATGCAGTACATGATGTTACCACGATTAAATCATTACTCTACAAAATTTGTGAAGAATGCAGCTATATTCTACCTAAACCCAGGACTCAAATTTTATTATCGCAGATGATTGATAGGGGCGGTGTTGAGCTTAAAATCTTGTATTGGTCAAAAAACGATTTGGCTATGGTGCGTGACGAAGTCCTTTCTGCAGTTAAAACCACATTTGAACGAGAAGCAATCACTTTTGTGAACGAACGAGTCTTTATGCCGCCTATTCCTTCTTCATCCACACCACTGCCTTTATAGGATCTATTTACCTCTATTGAATTAAAATGCTGTGATTTTATGTGCTCCGATACCCGTATACTTCATCTATGCCGGGTTTCACTGTGCTCAAATCAGAGCACTTTGACTTAAACCGGCGAACTGTAACACGGACTTTTTGGTTTAGTGAAACGAACTGGAATAAAGATCACTTATTCCTTGATTATTTTTTGATCAGGGGTCGTTTTATTTTGCCTGGATTACAAATCCGAAGCCACTTGCGAGTCACGCATACTCGGTGTATGTTGAATATGAATGGATTGTAAGTTGGGAGTTGAAATGGAATCAACGATCGAAATTATTGGCTATATTGCTTGCTGTTTGGTTTTGGCGACTTTTTATGTCAAAAGGATTTTGACATTACGTCTTGTTGCAATCTGCTCCAATGTTGCATTTATTCTTTATGCTCTTGGTAGCGCGCTTTATCCGATTTTTGTTCTGCATTCTTTATTATTACCTTTGAACTTATATCGGATTTTTGAAATCAAGAGAGGCTCATCGCGTTAATTATTTTGTCAGAGGATGCGATAGTTCCTCATAAAATCAGTGGAATTTAATCAAATAAATGGTTAAGAAAATGTAAATAATCGTTGCAAGAATCAAAAGAGAGATGAGCGATTTGTTATTATAATAACTTGGATCATTATGACAATGATCGATGGAGAAATATGCCTTATTTAAAATACTCAGATAGTAGCAAATTCATAATTGAAGCCCTAACTCTTGAGCCAAACCGTATAGGAATGAAAAAACAGGGTACTGACCAAAGCAGACCATTGGACGTAATATCAAATGAGGAATTAACTGCGCCAGATAAAACAGCAATTGACTTATTTGATTTGGAAGAGATGATGGAGTTTTTGTTATTTAGCGAGGACCATGGACAAAATGCACTAACCATCCGTCCTAAGCCTAGTCTTTTATTCTATCAAGAAAAAGATGTCCAGGATATTGTGCGGCTTCTAAAACTGCTTTTCGAACAATTTAAAATTGCTTTAGAAACAAAGGGCGTACCAGTAGATAATTTCACGGTAACTCTTAATAAAAATGAACTTGTTGTGTGCAATAATTTTATTAAGGCAATGATCAGTAATAACTTATTTCCTAAAACAAATATCCTAAATCAACAACTCGAAAATCAGCCCCCTCGTTTAACTCCTTTTACTACAAAGCCGTCACCATCGGTCCGTAACGATAAGAAAGAAAAAGAAGTTGAAGAGAATGGGGTGGAATATGTATCAGACGAAGTAAGTGGATTTAATCCATCTCCTTTTTCATTGACTAAATTTTTTGGTTGGGATTCCTAGTCTGAGTGTAGGTACGCAGTTCCCTCATCCGCCTTAAAGGGCACCTTCTCCCCTTGGGGAGAAGGGAAATAATGGCCATAGTAAACTTAGTTGCAATCTAGCTTCTCTGTGATTGAATTATTTATTTCTCTTTTCATGCTCAAGTAACCATTTTTTACGTGCGATCCCACCACCATAACCTCCCAGATCGCCACTGGAATTAATGATTCGATGGCAAGGTACAATAATTGCAAGTGAGTTTGCACCATTCGCATTGGCTACAGCCCTATATGCGGTAGGTTTATCTAATGCTTGAGCTTGTTCCGCATAACTTCTCGTTTCTCCATAGGGAATAAGCGTTAAAGCATGCCAGGCCATTTTTTGAAAAGGACTACCCAGCATATGTATTGGGGTATTGAACTCTTTTAGGTTTCCCTCAAAATACGCTTTAAGCTCTTCTTCAATAGAATGAAGTGGGGGTGCCTCTCCTGGGATAATGGCTGCGTTCATTTTTTTTCTCAGCCGTTCCACTTCTCGCTCTAGTCCTCTTCTGTCTACGAATTCCAAAAGATATAAAGCTTCTTGATCCGCTACTGCAAGCATTGGCCCTAAGGGTGAGTCAAACCAGGAAGCTTTTAAAACAATATGATGCTTGTCTAATTGTGAAGGGGCTGCACCCATAATTTTAGAAAAGGCATCGCGGAAACCACTACTGGATTCATATCCCACATTAACTTGTGCTTCAATCACTATTTTACCCTCACGAATTTGTTTCATGGCAATACCCATTCTTCTTGCACGTGCATACGCAACAAAGGTTATCCCAAAGCGTTTTTTAAATTGTCTACGTACAGTTGATGTATCAACTCCTAACGCTACAAAGTCTTTGTCTTTCCATCTCTTTTCAGGATTGGCCTCTACCGCCGCAACTAACTTTTGAATTAAATGCGAAGCCTGATTGGAATAGGACAACGGTTGGCAGCGCGCACAGGGTCTATATGAAGCAAGAAGTGCCTCTTGTACAGTATGAAAAAATTCACAATTTTCAAATTTAGGTTTTTTTGCGGGACAAGTTGGTCGACAAAATATTCCAGTCGATTTAACACCTACAAAAAATATGCCTTCATATTTGGAGTTTTTAGCAAGTAGTGCTTGGTAATACTCATTCTTTACCGAATTAGATAACATGGATCGCTCAAATCAGTAGTTTCATTTCTTACTATAGCTTTTTTAAAAAAAAGTGCGGCCGAAATTCAGGCATTGAATTAGATGGAAATGACATGATACCACGATATGATATTGACTGATTGTTCGCAAGCACAGGTTTTTTCTGTCATGGAAGTGTTTGGCTCAAATTCGCTTTAGGGTTCAGCCTTGGACCAACAAAAGCCTAGATACCGGGTTGCTACACCTTTTTAAGGCCACTATAACAAATCGGGCTTTTAATTTCTCCTTGAACAGGCAAGGTGATTTGTGTCATCCCACAATGGTCCGTTCTATAAAAGGGAATATTCAAGGATTTCATACGTGCTAATGTTTTAGCATGTGGAAAATGAAAGCGATTGTCAAAACCTAAAGAAGCTATTGCATAACGGGGAGCAACCTCCAGTAAAAATCGATAAGAAGACGAGGTTTTACTCCCATGATGGGGAACAATTAAAACATCAGATGCGAGTTCGTCTCCATACGTTCTTATCAAATAATCTTCGGCTGTCTTTTCGATGTCGCCGGTTAAGAGTACTTTTCCAGCTTCTGTACTTATTTGTAAAATACACGAATTGTTATTTTTATTTTTAAAATGAGTGGTGATAGGCAAAAAACGAAAATACACCTTATCCCATCTCCATGGCGGGTAATCATGACATCGCACCCCATGATTATTATAATAAAAAGGCTCGTTTACTAATCGTTTCGCTACGAGTACCCCATTCTCCAGCGAGTTAAGTCCGCCCCGGTGATCTTTATCTGGATGGCTAATAACTACAGCATCAATTTTATTGACTCTTAACGTTTTAAGATAAGGCAAGATCACCATTTTTCCTAAATCATTCCCTTGGAAAAATCGATCTCCGGTATCGTAGATCAGAACATGATTTTGAGTCCTTACGACTACTGCCAATCCTTGGCCAACATCTAAAATATCAATCACTGCTTCTCCTGGGGAGCGTATCGTTTGATGAGGAAAAACGGCGAGTAGAACCCACAGTGGTGCAATCCATTGAAAGGGCTTAATTGGCAATAAAACCCACATCAAAAGTACTCCCATTAGAACAATAACCCATTCCATACCTTGAATGGATCCATTGATATTAATGTGTGCCAAATGCTCAATTAAATTTAATCCTTTAAATAATAAGGCAATCAGTAAGGCCAAAAGTTTCATCAATAAACCAGCAAAACTCCAAGAACAGAACGTCATGGTGATTAATGCTAAAGGGACAATCAGTAGACCAACCAAAGGAATAGCAAATAAGTTCGCAATAAATCCATTTATGGAACCATAAGCATACCAGTGCAGGGTTAAAGGCATCAGTCCAATTAAACAACTCAATTGTATGGCTAAATTTCCTTTATAACCTTTTAATCTCCAGCGTTGTTGTGTCAAAAGCAAACAAGCAACTGCGATGAATGAAAAATAAAATCCTTGCATGAACACTGCATGAGGCTCAATACATAAAACCCCAAACAAAGCATAACGCCATGCTTGCCAGGTAGAAAAGCGCAATTTTCCTAAGCGATAGAGCGTATAAAAGAAACAACCGATTAATGCCCTTTGTACCGGTGGGGCAAATCCCGCTAAAAAGGCATAACATACAGCAGCTAAGAGACCTATAATGCTGGCTACGTAGGGGGCAGGAATCAATAAGCAGCAGCGCGCACTTTTACACCATAACCAGCGAACCAGCCAATAAATCATCCCGGATATCAATGCAATATGCTCCCCAGAGATTCCAAAAAGATGAGTTGTGCCTGTGCGCCTAAATAAATCCCAATTTTCTTGGCTAATATGGCTTGTTAAATTTAAAGTTAAGGCTTCAACAACACCTGCTGTGGATTGATCTGGGGCTAATTGGGTGAGTTGATTGCTTAAATACTCACGTAATCGCAGCCAACTAAAATTAGAAGGTGATTCATTAAGCAGTTTATTTTCTTGGGGAAGAATATAACCGATCCAAAAGATATGCCGTGCTGCAAGTGAGCTCACGTAATCCATGCTTCCAGGATTAAGATAATTGCGTGGCCTTTTCAATTTGACCGTGAATCGCCATCGTTGTCCTGAATGTAACTTGGGGGCATTTTTATACCAGGATAATTGAATTAAACCTTGTGCAGGAAGATGATCGTATTGTTCAAGAGCTAATAAAAATTGGGTTTTGGTAAAATCCTGGGTAGGAATGGATGCAATGGTTCCTTCTATTGTGACCTTGGGTATTACCGCAATAGATCTCTTTTGAAACGCTACTGCAGAGAACCCCTGCGTTGTCGGTAGGGTGCTCAAATCTTCATGTACTGATGCGAGCACTCCGGTTCCGTGCTTCGTTCCTCCTGGTATTTGTCTCTCCGCAGCGTGTTTCGAAAGAGTTTTAATATTTGCTATTCCTTTGGGTAAAACCAAAGATTGGTGCAGCCAAGCGAACATGATCCCTAAAATAAAAAGACCAATTATTCGATATTTTGGGCTGAGGTAAAAAATCAGTAAGTTGATTAGGGGTAAAAAGTAATTTGAGGTGTATAGATAGAGAATGCCTAGAAAAAAGCAAAAAATTTCCATTTTATTTTAAGTTGGACTTTCCGTTGAGATGGATAGTAGAGAATTGGTTTTTCTTTGTAAAGTAAATTTTTTGGAACTTTTTTTCCGCCCGGGATAATGTAGCTGTGACTTTTTATTAGGATAACTACCTCCATACCCATCATAAGAATTTAAGTGGGATTCCAACAAATAGTTTGTGCAGTTCCTGATGAATCTACAGCAGTTTTTGTGTTGGCCTGATCCACAGTCATACTGGCACAGGTCGTATCTTCAGTTTGACTGCCTATAGGGGTTGCTGTCAGCGTGTAGGATGTTGGACCTAAATTCGTTAGGGTAATACTGTAAAAGCCTTGTGCGGATCTTTGTGGAAAGGCGGGTAATGAACCGCAAGCCGCATTATAGGAAAAATTTTGAGAATAACAGCGTTCAAGAGTGATCTGATCTTGTGCTAGGGTAGCTATCGCATCAGAACGGCGTGATTTCAGCAAGAAACTTACGTAATAAGGATAAGCGATTGTAGCCAGTATGGCCATAATAAGGACGGCCATCATTAATTCGATTAAGGTGAAGCCTTGTCTTCGTGTTCGATTCATTTTTGTAATCCTTATTGCAGTTGCCACCACCCTGTTTTTCTTTGAGAAGTATTTGGGTTCAATATAGTTGATTGACTGCCATTCGCTTGGGTAATGAGCAGAACGACATAATTATTTTGATTCGATACAACAGTTGGTGCATTTGCAAAGTTATTGGATAATTGAATGCCTACAACCCCTGAGTATAAATATTGATTAGTGGGAGAACCACTGGCACTAACACCGGTAATTTGCGGATTAGGAAATGACCCACCTGTCTTGAAGTTCAGTTCAAGCAGCATGGAGGAAAAACTGGTACCGCACGATTGCGGTGGGGTGTTTAACGTGCTGATAAAGGCTCCATTGAATATGGTGGGATTGGTAACAATACGCTGTCCTGAGGTAATCATATCAGTAAACCATCCAAATTGATTATTCCAGTTAACTGGTGTGGATGATGCTGTAACAACAGGGACGGATAAACCCGAAGTTGACGTTGAAACTAAATTCAGGGTTTGTTGTTGAAGATTAGTCCGGGTATAAGTAACACTTGATTGCGGTTTATCCAAAACACCATAAATTGTTTGTGTTTGGGTATTGAGCAGATCAGAGGTTTGGAGTAGTTGTCCAGTACCAAACATAACGAATAATCCGGGGATGCGTGGGTAATTGGGATTAAGGGTTACTACTGGTGCGGTAGTAATGGATTGGGCTGTACCGGAAGAGTTTTTTGCTTGAAACAACAAGCGCACAGTCCAGTTGGCAGGATTCAGATCGCTTACATTTACTGACCACATATTTCCTTGTAAATCTCCTGCATAGACATTAGTTATGGGGACTCCTTGAAAGCCATTTAGGTTGGCCACTGCAACTGAGGATAAGCCTTGCGGCGTTGAAGTGCTGCATGTGCCGGGCACCGCATTACAAAGATTGATCTTACTGATCAATGCACCTGTTTGTGGATTGATCGCATACAGTATTGCCGTATTGTTTGGATTGTTGTAACCATTCCCAAAAAAGACCGCAAAAGTAGCCGGGGTTGCACTGCTCGAACCAATTTGAGCGATTTGTGGTTGGCTATAACCTAAACCCATATCCGAGTCAGTAAATTCCCAAAGTACCTTTTGAGCCAGATTGGTTTCATTAACAAAATTGATAGGATTGGTAATATCCAATCCAAAAATACTGTTGCCGCCTCCATTTTCACTGCTAACCAGCACAGTATGCCAACTGGTATCGGAAAATTGCACATCTGCTGATTGAGGTGAGCCATCCACATAAAAACGATGACTTAAGTTGTAAAGAGGAGAAGTAAGATAGACAAGATTATTAAATACCCCATTAGGAATAAAAGCAAATACCTCCTGACCATTCACGGCATTAAATGCATGTAACATCCCATCGTTTGCCCCAACATACACCATTGGCGTACGATTCGCTTGTGCTTGGGCAAAGGAAAGATAGCTTGAACTGGTATAAGGTGCTGATGGGGGGCCTACATATAAGACTTGGCTGTCTATGATATCACCAAGAATATGGGAGCGATTTCTAAAGCTTCCACCGTTGTGGAGCTCCAGGGCTGTATTACCACGCAAATACTGCAACCTTTGCTGGCCTAATGAATCTGAAGGTTGAAGCGCGGTTTGTTGGCTGGTGCTTATATTGGCCCATTCAAAAGGGACACCGGTATTAGTTGTAGGATTCCAGGTGGCAATAAATCGGTTGGATGACCATCCTGAACCAGCAACTAGAGTATCGAGTAGAGGCTGTGCATTCCAGTTGGTGGCTCCAGTTGGAATCCCTGTTGTCGGATTAAGAGGTAGGGCAACTAAACTTCCTGTCCAGTCGAGATAAGGGCTGTCATTGGATACAAAACTGGCCTTATATTCCACAGTGTTTGTACTCAGTTGGGTAGAACTTACTGATGCTGCAGTGGTTGTATAGGAACCATTTTGAATCGAAATCATAATGGAGTTCAGATCATTAACCAGATCGGTTGAGCTGGTAGCAGGGTAATAGTTGGTGGTGCCTCCAGCGACAGCCATTGCCGTCAGTGTAGACGCTGCTTGGGGGTTTAATGAGGGATTTACTCCAGCCCCAAGGCCTATTACATAGGTTGGAATTCCATTTTGTTTTAGTGTAGTAATCGTATTTATTGCATCGGTTAAGGCTTGGCAATTGGTACTTTTAAGCGAGCCATCTGCATTAAAGGTTGCAGTAATACCATAGCCAGTCGCAGCGGCACTGCCCAAGGGAGGCCATAGTTTGCCACTCAGATCTTGAGTTGGAAGACCATCAGAAATCAAAATAACGTATTTTTTCTGTGGGCAACCATTGCCACTGGTTGTGCCTAATGAGGTGAGGTATGAGTTAGCTTTTGTGAGCAGACCTGCAATTGGTGATTGCACTGCTGCAGCTTTAATTTCTTTAGTTGACGAGGAATTTGTCTCAGGCTGTAAGTAGGGTGTAAATACACTAATGGCATTGTTGATACTCGTCTGGGTTGGCGTTGTTCCTGCACTAGTCATAGGAACCACAATGTTTCCTGTCGTAGCAGATTGGTTGCCGTTATATCCAAAACCACGTTGAGCATAAAGCACTTGTGGGGAAAAGGGCACAAATCCCGCGTTGGTCGGGCTTGTACTAAAACCACCAATATTAGGTAATGATTTGGAGTAAGAAATTAGCACATTGCCACTATTGTAATTGCTAATCGAAAAGTTAGGTGGATAGGGGGTTGCAGGTGAAGGTCCATTGTATGTAAGAAATACTCCCGGGAGTCCACTGCTTGCATAAAGCACGTCATTAATTGAAGGGAAATCACTTGATGAACCAATTTGCATGTATAAGTTAGAGGATACTACTGAAGAACCATAAAAGCTGGCGATTGAGCTGCAGTTACTTTGAACCGTTGAGGATGCAGTAGAATAGTTGTAACAGGGGTTTTGTACGTAAGTATTCCCTGCAACCTGTGTGTTGGTGAATGAAAAATTACTGCTTTGAGGAGACATATAATAAACCCAGGTGTTATAAACACCGACACCACTGATACTGTAGGTTTCCAAAGCAAAGTCTGTGGATTCCATGTAGGTGTTGATAATGGCTTGAATGCCCGCTTTTGCCACATTTAAGCGGCTGGGGCTATTATCGACCAACACACCACTTTGACTGACGGTATAGGGTGCTTGCCCACTACTATTTGCTGCTTGAATTGGAGGGGTAAACCCTGTAGGCACGGTATAATTGATAGGGGAGCTGGAATTACTCAATGAAGTTAAACCGCCAGTAAGAGAGCCGGATCCCGTCATGATGGCACCGGCCAGGTTCCCATCCATTGATTCGGAATTTCCAATGGCAATTAATATCTGTGGATGAATTGGACTGGCTAAGATCAGAGGGACTTGGGGGATATTCAAGGTAGGTTGGCTCGCTGCAATGGCAAAAGTTGACAGCAAGATTAATAAGAAAATCCTGAGTCCTTTACCAAAATATCTGCTTCGTGCATCGTTCATAATCAATCGTACCTATGGTTGAATTTGTACCGTCGTTTGTAACATTACCGATGTGTTTCCATTAGCTCCTAAAGACCGTGCTGTAATTCGATATATGTAAGTCGGCATTTTCATATTTTGCCCCGGCTTAATAACTGAAGGCAGTTGCTCTATGATATAGCTTGCTTGGGAATTGGAGTATCCTTGAAAACTGGGAATTACTGATGTAGAACTGGACCAATTAACGGTTGTCCATAATGGTGGATTATTGGGATTTAATAGGTACAGTCCGCTGTTGTTATTTAAAAAATTGTTTGCATTGTAAGTTCCATTCAGTAAATTATTAATTGCCTGGTTTAATGCGCCTTCAGTTTTTTCCAAACAAATTTCGCTATCAGTAGCATTCGCTGCAATTCGTGTCTGTGTGGTATTGAGTGACACATCCGTAAGCGCCAAAACAGTAAGCATAATCAGCAAGATCATAGTGATTAGAAGGATATATCCTTTTTCATTTGCCGCGACATTCTTCCAAGACAGTTCGTGTATTGAGGCATGTTTATCCATTGGACCTTTCTGATCACCGTATCTGTCAATAGATTTTTTATTTGGCGAAATAAGTTTCATGATCCCGCATTCCTTAACGCAATATTGACTTCATAAACATGACGAAGACGATTATCGTTTGGTACAGTAACTAACGTATCTAACACCCTATATTGAGTGGTATTTTGATTACCTGAGGCAGCCTGCCCTTCAATTAAAAAACCCAGACGAATTGCATAAACTTGAGCCCAGTTTGGAACTGCGTCAGCAGTAACATACTGAGAGATTGTCCCATTGCCACCTATGCCATACTGGACTTTCATTACGTCAACACCAGGAACCAGCGGTTGAATAGTCCAGCCTGTCTCAGTCAGGGTTCCCCGCATTAATGAGCTTTGTCCGCCTTGTCCTTGTCCTACAAAAAATGCAGTTTGTTGTAAGGGAATGAACTGAGATCCAATCTGATAATTAACAATAAACGTCGACGTAGAATTGTCATATTGTCCTGAGCCTGCGGCATGGGAAATGGATGTTCCTGCTACTCCAGTAATGACAAATACCGAGGATTTAACACAATCAGAGACCGCAGCAAATTGACCTGCAGCAAGGCTAAGACCCGTTGTACTTTGCACTGTAAAGGAGCTACTGCTTGAGTCAATAGCCGTTATCGAAACAGGAAAACTCCCGGAAGCTGCGCCTAGGACAACCACAACATCACTGGTATTTTCTACGCTTCCTGCCAAAGAGGGATCCAGAGAAGGTGTCCAATCACCGGCATTAGCGTCGTTGCTAGGGTTATCCTGAGTAATGGAAATGGTTGTGCCATTCCGATTATACCCAGCGATTAGTGTTGGGTTCGCATTCAGTGTCCCAAGGGGACTGGAACCGCCGCCATTTAAATTAGACATTGCCGTACTGTCTGAACCACACCCTACAAATCCAGTTGAGCGAATAATCGGAATGACTAAGTTAGCA
Organism: Legionella cherrii; assembly: GCF_900635815.1. Classification (NCBI taxonomy): domain Bacteria; kingdom Pseudomonadati; phylum Pseudomonadota; class Gammaproteobacteria; order Legionellales; family Legionellaceae; genus Legionella; species Legionella cherrii. The sequence goes on along the minus strand of NZ_LR134173.1, from coordinate 3,503,288 downwards.
ATCGCATTTTCTGTACTTTGAATAAGCGCTTGTGAATTTGTTGTTCTATAGACTTGAGTTTGAGTGACATATACTTCCATAACTGCATAACTGAGTAGGAGGCCTATAGCAGTGGCAATCATTAATTCGACTAACGAAAAACCTTGTTGATATTTAGTATATGTATTCATAATTGACTTTGTACGCTTAGTTGAACATAGTTAGGGTTAGTTGGCGCTGGAGTACTGCTTGCCCCAACTTGATTTTGTGCCAAGCTGTCGTCCCATTGCACAGTTACCGTAATGATTGTATTTCCTCCCGTCCCTGGTGCAGGAGCAGAAGTAATCGAACCGCTGCCATTAGGCAGCCTGCTCACATCAAAGCTTAACCAATACCAGGTATCATATGAAGCTAATTGAGCATTCGAACAAGGCGATTGATTGCACATCACCCCAGGAGCTGCTGGAAGAGTAGGTGAACCACTGCTGTTGATATTACTGATATTGTAATTACCATTAATCGCTGCCTGAGTATTTGCGCGAATTTTATCAAATATGTCATAAATACATTGTACTGCCTGTTGTTTGGCGTAACTCGAATTATTGGCTTTGCTCGAAAGGATTAACATGCCCGCTATCCCTAACATGCCCACTGCCAAGATGACAAAAGCAATAAGGACTTCAATTAAGGACATTCCTCTTTGTTGCGTGTTGTCTCTTCCTGAACCATTCATAAATAGTCTCCATTAAGGGCATGCAAGTGCGCTGTTGTCCCAGACAGCTTGCCCGGGTGTTGAACCAGATTGGACAAATCCAGTTGCCAACACCTCTATAGAGCGTGCAAATGTTCCACCTCGACTGTCACAAAATTTGAAATTACTCGGCGTGGAGGTTAATCCATGAGGATCAAAAGTTACGCTCGCCACAGTACCTGAAAGTGTAGGATCTGAGGGAAAAAATTGTTGGCTTTGCAATAAGGTACCTGCACCTGCTGTAGGCTGGGTTACTACTATCCATCCAGATCCCCAATTTCCGCCACACGTAGTAGATTGCGCTGCTCCGAACGGGCAAACGATCACATTCATTGATTTATTAAGGGCATTGTTGCGCGCATAATTCAATGCATTCACAAACATATCGGTGTAAGCGGTTAAACGATTGTTCATGAGCATATTACTTAACGCCGGAAGCGCTATAACTAACGCAACGCAGAGTACCAATAAGGTTATCAGAAGCTCAATTAAGGTAAAAGCTGCCTTCTTAACTAACATGGGTATCCGTCCCTTGTAACTAAAGCATGTCCACTATCTATTAGTTTAGGTGAAAGCTAAATTTTTTACCAAGAATTAGCACGTTTAAAATGAATAAAAGGTGCAATACGTGTGGAGTAGTTCCTGCAATACTTCCTAACTTATAACCCACGTCATCCTGAGTACAGCGAGGGATGCCCTCGCTGTAGCACAGTATTAGAACAGGAGATCCTTCGCCAATGCTCGGGATGACGTGAATTGTAGCGGCATCTAATTCGCAGCATTTGGGCTCGAACGAGCAAATTATAAGCAGACTCTAATAACCAGAAACGAAATTTGTGTGGTTCAAATATGCTTTTTTCCTAATTCCATTCAACAAATGTTCCCATATCCTGTTCGGTCTTTTGTGGTAGATGTTTTTTTTTGTTTTGAGCAAAAATAGGCTGTTTACTGCATTGGATTGGTTTTTTAAAGGTTTTTAATGCATCTTCTAAAGTGACAAACTCATAGCCCTTTTGTTTATACAAATTGATAATATCAGGCAAAACATAAGCATTAAGTAAATTCGCATGAATCAGTAAAATTTGTGACCGCTCATTATCGTGATGAAATTGGCTGTGCTCTTCGGCACGAAGCGTTTGTTGCCAAATAAAATCGATATAAAAGGGTTTCAATTCTTCGAGATAAGCGCGTCTATTGAGCTCAGGTACAGATAACAAACGTTGATTAAAGACGAAATCTTTGGAATCTATGGTAATGGGAGCAACATGGTAATTTTTTTTGGCAAGATAACACAGGATGTCTTCTTTTTTTTGTCCAGAGCTCATTGCTAAATAGGGGTAACGAAAATATTTAGGTTCAGTCAAAACAGGATGCAAAATATGGTCTGCTCCTTTAATTTCTTGAATATACTCCTGAGTGCTCATCTTATTGAGATTCGCATGCGAGAAAGTGTGGTTGCCTAATCCAAAGCCAGCATCGCGAAATTTGCGGAGTATTTCCCAGCTGTCTTTGCGCACTTCTCTCGCTATAATAAATCCGGTAGCAGGAACTTGTTCCTTGGCCATGGTCTCGATCATCATGTTCAAATGAAAATTTCGATATTCACCAACAAAAGGGAGATCATCAATGGTGATGGATACTGTTTTTTTGGATACTGGAGGTAATTTTTTTGAAAGGTCTTTTTGTTGCTCGCGGTCTTCCTGGGATTGCTTTACTGAATGGGTGAGGTAATTATTTTGATTGTCAGCATCTTCGGAAAAATTGTCTCCCAATGCAAAACTGAGATTTTGACTCACCACTAAAAACATTAGGGAGAATAACATTTTTTTAATAATAAATTTAATTTTCATTAGAGTACGGCACAAACAAATTCGAGAAAGATGGCATTGTATCAAAAAATTAACCTAAATGGCTTATCTGAAGTGAGGCAGCGATTAAAATATTTAAAATAAGGCGACTCAATAAGAATAATTCAGTCACCCTATTTTGATGATTAAAATAAAAAAGGCTCTAAGAGTACAACGAGTTAGCCGTTAGTCATGTTACTCTTATGTTCCAGTTCATCCTCTTCTTCTTCATCATCTTCTTTCTTACTTCTGTTATAGAAGCTTAAAGAACCTAAAGCAGAAGAGAGACCGCCTAAGTATCCTTTAGCAGGTTTTTCAGGTGCTTTAGTTTCCTTCTTAAATTCTTCAACGACCACTTTTAATGCATCCGCACGACAAGCATGGATCATGTCTATAAGTAAATTAAAAATAGATTGTAAATTGAACTCTGGATTGAATTCAGTGATTGCTGAAAAAATATGGGCAGCACGAATCGCTTTTTTATTATTAATTTTCGGTGCTACGGTCATAAATTGAATGTATTGAGTTGCCGATGTAACCAGTGCTTCAACATCCTGTGGATTGACCTCATCAACAGCAAGAATTTGATTTAATCCTTTCTTTTTCTTCTTGCCTGTCAAAATAACCGAGTTTTCTTCATGTGACACGTATGAAGAGGCATATTCATTCTTAATTTGTTGACGCACCAGATGCATTGAACCAGCCAGAATAGCAGTTTTTTCAGCTTCATCAATTGGCGCAGTTTTTAATGATTCTCTAATTGCATTTAGAAAATGAAGCTGACAGATACGCTCTTTTGACTTTAACTTTTCAATTTTTGCAACATTTTTATCAGCAAGTTCTTCTTTGATCAATTCATCAAGATCAGCATTGAGTTTTTCCCAGCCGCCAAATCGATTAGTTGCAGAGATTGGTGATTTTTTAGCTGCTTTGAATTTAACGAGCTCAGAAATGGTTTCTCCATCCGTAGTAAAAGAGGCAACAATTGCACGCTGAGCATCTTTTTCCAGCTTATAAGAGGTTTGAATCAGCTTGCTTAAATTATCTGTTGGTACTGCAGTCAACATGTGATCTTTTGCAAAGCCTTTACGAGAATCATGTTCTATAAAAATCTGATTTAGAAATGTATTTAATGCGGTATGGAATTTAGCATTTTGATATAAGTCAGGTTTGTCTTCGGCTTTGACTTCATCACCAATTCCTACAGCATCCTTTAAGCGATCGTTGAGTAAGCCAGATGATTCCATTACTCCCCGATTATTTTCGATATCTTGCATTACCGTCAGCATTGCCCCATAAAAGACGGTTGAGAGATATGCTAAATTAGGAGATTTTTCTTTGGCTTGCTCTTCGAGCTTAAGAAGTATTGAGGTGAGAAATTGAAGTTCATATTTTCTGTTGGGGTTAGTAAGATCTTCAATTTTTCCCTTACTTTCGCGTTTTAATATGATGTCTACGGTATCATCGAAATGTTTTCTTAATTCACTTAGTTCCTTTAGTACAAACGTCATGTTAGTCTCCAAATGTCCAATGGATAAATAATGTAAGATCTTCTTACAAGGTCTCAGTGTAAACTAAAGTAATCCGCTCGTCATGTATTTTCATTATACAATTTATCCTTTATATGAAAAAATTATTAAATTCAGTACGTTAACCCCTTTATTTGGCCAAATAGTTGAGCTATTTTTCATCGTAAAATATAAAAAATTTGTATTAATTTAAATAATGAGTAATATTTCAGTCATTTTTATTAAGTGCATTTATTCATGCCATCTTGATGAAAGACATCGAACCTGAGTTTGTATCTATTTAATACACATTGCTTGCCGGTGACAGGAAGCTTTTTTAATGAGGTCCGTTTTGAATATCGAACACGATAAACAGTTGCAACAACAATTTTATAATAATGCTGTATTTGCATTACTCTTTCTGCTTGTCTGTCGAATCATTTCGATGTGCTTTATTCCTTTGAACGATGTTTCTGAATCGCGTTATGCGGAGATTGCTCGTAAGATGTTGGAAACGGGAAATTGGGTCACCCCACTACATGATTATGGAGTACCCTTTTGGGCAAAACCCCCCTTGTCGACCTGGCTTTCAGCTTTTTCAATGAAGCTTTTTGGAATTAATGAGTTTGCTGTTCGTTTACCTGGGTTACTCTTATCTTTGGCGACCTTATGGCTTGTGTGGGATTTGGCTAAAAGACATAGTGGGCCTTTTATTGCAATGATCACCACTTTAGTTCTAGCTGGAACATTAGATTTTTTCCTTGATGCCGGAACGGTGATGACTGATCCGTCTTTGGTCTTTTGCATTACTCTTGTCTTAGTTGCATTTTGGCGTGCGGTGGTTGATAGCAGCACATCTTGGTCTTATGTTTTTTTTATAGGTCTTGGGCTGGGATTGCTGGCAAAAGGTCCAGTTGCTGTTGTTTTATCAGGCTTGCCCATCTTTTTTTGGGTTTTATTAAGAAATGAATGGCGTAATTTGTGGCACAGACTACCTTGGATAAAAGGCATCTTATTGATGTTTGCTATTGCTCTTCCCTGGTATATTTGGGCGGAGATACGTACACCTGGGTTTTTAAATTATTTTATTGTGGGTGAGAATTTTAACCGATTTTTAAAACCGGGATGGAGTGGCGATAAATATGGTTATGCACATAAGCAACCTTGGGGTATGATTTGGATTTATGCTGCAAGTGGTATTTTCCCCTGGTGTCTTTTAGGTGCTGCTTGGTTTGTTAAATACCGACATAATCTACGTAAAGTATTCATCGATAAAGATGGATGGTTGAGTTATTTCTTTCTTTGCACCGTAGTTCCTTTATTCTTTTTTACATTTTCCAGTAATATCATTTACACCTATGTTTTTCCCAGTATTCCAGCTTTTTCGTTGTTCTTTGTAGAATATTGGGATCGAGTGGGTGTTGTAGTAAAAGCCCAGCAGCTTTTTATTAGACTTTCTGTGGTTATCGGGGTAATTTTTTTGGTGGCAACTCTTGCATTTAATGCAATGCCACAAGGCGTTTCCAAAACACAAAAATTCGTAGTTGCTGCCTGGTTAAAAGAAAATCCAGTCGCAGGAAGCTATCTGATATTTTGGGATTACAAAGCAGATTTCTCAGCACAATTTTACTCAGGCGGCAGAGCGAAATTTGCTTTGAGTGATAAAAGACTTTGCGGCTTATTGAGCAATGGTCGAGAAAATTATTTGGCAGTTGAGCCTCTCGAGACCCACAATATTTCTCCTGACTTATTTTCAAAGATGGTTCTAGTGCAACGTGTTTATGCAGGAGATAAACCTTTATTCTTGATGCGTATTCCGGCTTCAGCAAAAGAATCCTGTGCAGAGAAAGCTGGAAATTGATAAACAGTAGATTACCTAAAGAGGGTACTGCCCTGTGTTAAAAAGGAATCCCCTCTCCCGCTCCTGGGAGAGGGGATAGGGCTGATGGTTTTTTTCTCACAATTAAGTCTCTTATTCGTCCTAACGGCCACTTTCTCCTACTCCCGTAATCTCGAGATCAGCCAGGGATCTTCATGGTTGCCACACTGTTACGATAGGAGATTCCTCGTTGCACTCAAGAGTAGGAGATAAAGGATATTTTCACTGAAATTCAAGGCAGTGATCTAAGCGTTTGGCCTTGTTGCGCTTGGGTTAAGGCTAAGTTTGTTCAATAAAGATACCAATTCATTTAGAGTTTTGATATAATCGGGCGCAATTTTTAAGCCATAAGGAGTAACTGTGTCGCAATCTATTACAGTGAATTCAAGCACTTTTGTGCCTCGTGGTGACTTAATGGCCTGGGCTGTGTGTCTGTCAGCGGGCTTATTTTTTTTATATGAATTTTTTCAGCTCAATATTTTCGATGTAATCAATCAGCCTTTACGGGATGATTTTGGTATTGATGCAACTCAATTAAGCTGGATGTCCAGCGCTTATCTGTGGGCAGATATTCTATTTCTCCTTCCAGCAGGAGTTATCCTGGATCGTTTTTCTACGCGAACCGTTATTCTAAGTGCTATGTTTATTTGTGTCCTGGGTACTGTAGGATTTGCGCTAACTCACTCATTTATTTTAGCCTCTTTTTGTCATTTTCTGTCTGGAATAGGGAATGCGTTTTGTTTTTTATCCTGTGTGGTATTGGTATCGCATTGGTTTCCACCAAGAAGGCAAGCGCTTGTCATAGGCTCTTTGGTTACGATGGCTTTTGTTGGTGGAATGATGGCTCATACTCCTTTTGCTTATCTCTATGAATTATTTGGATGGCGTAAGGCTTTGTTAATCGATGGTGCAGTCGGCGCTGTTTTGCTTCTTTGGATTTATTGGATCGTAAGCGATAAACCTCAAGATTCACCAATCAAGATTAATAGCAATCAAGGACAAGTACTTTCCGGATTTATTCAAGCATTATCTAACTCTCAAAACTGGCTAGCGGGATTTTATACTTCTTTTCTTAATCTACCTATTATGGTTTTATGTGCTTTATGGGGTGCTAGCTATTTGCAAGTGGTGCATCAACTACCTGAAATGGCCGCCAGTAATGTTATTAGTCTCATTTTTATGGGGAGTGTCATTGGTTGTCCATTGGCTGGATGGTTGTCTGATTCCCAAGGAAGTCGCAAACCTTTAATGATCGTGGGAGCTATTGCTACGCTTATCACGGTTATTCCTTTGTTCTTGGACATCGCTTTATCACAAACGACTCTGAGTATTATCTTTTTTGCTTTAGGTTTTTTTACAAGCACACAAGTAATTTCCTATCCTTTGGTGGCTGAAAGTAATTCCACTGAAAATACAGGTGCTGCGACAGGTATTGCCTCAGTGATTATTATGGGCGGCGGCGGCGTAGGACAAGTGCTTTTTGGTTGGTTAATAGCGCATCATGCCGGTGCGGCAGTGACAACGTATTCTGTGGCTGATTTTCAATATGCTATGTGGATATTCCCAATAACTACGATCGCAGCTTTAATTGCAGTGTTATTGACCCGCGAAACATATTGCAAGCGATAAGTGAGGAGTAAAAATGCAAGTGGTGGATGAGTTTCAAGAATATAGTGATCTAAAGTCGTCACTACTGCCCTGGATGGTGTGTTTTGCTGCAACCTTATTCTTTTTTTATGAATTTATACAGGGGAATATGTTTGCGTCCATCGCTGCAAACATCATGCAGGATTTTAAGATCCAAGCGGATAAAATGGCTTGGTTATCAAGCATCTATTATCTTTCAAATGTATTGTTTCTTTTTGTTGCTGGAATGGTCCTTGACCGTTTTTCAATTAAAAATACCTTATTAGTCGCGATGTTTTTGTGTGTAGCCAGTACTTTTCTTTTGGCTTACTCTCATTCCTTTTATTTAGCTTTGTTTTGTCGATTTATCACCGGCATTGGAAGTGCATTCTGTTTTCTAGGCCCTGTACGTTTGGCATCTCATTGGTTTCCTCCAAAGCGGATGGCTTTGGTCACTGGAGCTATAGTCACGATGGCAATGGCCGGTGGTATGTTGGCTCAATATCCTTTGACTAAATTAGTTATTCTGGTTGGATGGCGCCAAGCAGTACAAAATGTGGGAATTCTTGGTTTTGCTATGTTGGTCTTAATGTTTTTTTGGATAAAGGAAAGACCTCAATACATAGTAAAACAAGTCGCTCAACCTATTAACGTCCTATCAGCTGCTAAAAAAGCCTATTTTAATACTCAATACATACGGGCAGCGTTTTATGCCAGTTTAATGAATATGGCCATTGCAGTATTTGGCGCGATGATGGGTACTTTGTATTTGGTACAACGATTGGATATAAGCTCTGCGCAAGCATCAATGGTGAATGGCATGTTATTTTTAGGAGCGATCATTGGTTCGCCGCTGGTTGGTTGGATATCTGATAAGATGGGTTTACGTATTATGCCCATGAAGATAGGCGTGCTTGCTTCCTTATTAACTTTGCTGGCGGTACTTTATCTGCCCGTTTCTTATAACGTCATGGCAATTTTATTTTTCTTGCTTGGGTTTTTTACCTCAGCACAAGTGATTAGTTATGCGTTGGTCGCTGAGAGTAGCCCACCTGCAATGACCGCAACAGCAGTCAGTGTGATTTCGATATTGACTCAGGGTGGTTACATTGTGTATCAAAATCTGTTTAGTTATTTATTGACGAATCATAGTGGAATGCAATTGGTTAATGGGACACCTGTTTATCTACTGAGTGCCTACCAATATGCAGCAATTATTTTACCAGTGGGCTTATTAGTTGCCTTTTTCATGCTTTTTGGTTTAAAAGAAACACACTGCCAACATAATAAGGACTAAGATGACAGGGCGAGTTTGTATATTACTCATGGATTCTTTTGGGATAGGCGCTAGTTTGGATGCGTCTCGCTATGGTGATGCAGGTGCCAATACTTTTGTTCATATCCATCAAGTGTGTGAGCGCGGTGAGGGCGACAAAGCCGGGGTACGTCAAGGACCATTAGCTTTGCCAAATCTGGCCAAATTAGGACTATATCATGCTGCCTTAGCCAGTAGTGGATTGCGCTTTGTTGAATTATCTGCTTTTCCTGAACCTGTAGGATATTATGGCTATGCAGTAGAGCAGAGTTTAGGCAAAGATACTCCGAGTGGACATTGGGAGTTAGCTGGAGTTCCAGTGACGTTTGAATGGGGTTACTTTCCCGAACAACCGTTTTGTTTTCCCAAAGAATTAATTGATACCTTGATTCAACGAGCTGGTTTACCAGGAGTACTTGGTGAGAAGCATGCATCTGGAACTACAATTCTTGAAGAATTAGGTGAGGAGCATATGCGAAGTGGTAAACCCATAGTTTATACTTCTGCTGACAGTGTTTTTCAAATTGCGGCTCATGAAGATAGTTTTGGTTTGCAGCGCTTATATGATATTTGTGAAATTGCCCGCACTTTAGTCGATGAATATCAGATTGGACGTGTGATTGCGCGCCCATTTATAGGACAACCAGGCGCATTCAAACGTACTGCGAATCGCAAGGATTATGCTACTTTGCCTCCAGCAAAAACATTACTTGATTATTTAAAGGAAGCCGGCCGTGAAGTAATCGCTCTAGGAAAAATTGCTGATATTTATGCGCATCAGGGAATAACACAAACCATTAAGGCTGATGGTAATATGGCCTTATTTGACGCCACTTTGACTGCGATGAACACTGCTCCCGAAGGAAGTTTGGTTTTTACTAATTTTGTAGATTTTGACTCTTCATTCGGGCATCGACGTGATGTAATCGGTTATGCGCATGCCCTTGAGGAGTTTGATGCGCGACTTCCAGAGCTTGAGGCTTTATTAAGGCCTGACGACCTTATTGTGATTGCGGCAGACCATGGGTGCGATCCTACTTTTCCTGGTTCAGATCATACCAGAGAGCATATTCCAGTTTTAGTCTATGGACCAAGCCTTAAGAGCCGTTTTATTGGACGTCGAGATACCTTTGCAGATGTAGGGCAAAGTATTGCACAACATCTAGGATTAGAGAATTTACCTAATGGTGTATCTTTTTTAATCTAATCCCTGGCATTCACAAAATTGATTGTGACCAGGAATCTATATAAGCTCTAGCTTGGGCCTTGGCCCAACAAAATAACGGTCCATTTGCTTTTAAAGAAATGTTCGGCCGAGGCCCAACCTAAAATTCAGCAAATCTCTTCAGTGAGACAATATCTAATTATGGGCCAACTTAGGATAAATCCAATAACGAATTATGCATAAGATAGGGCTGCTTACTCAGCAACAACGGTGATGTGGTATTATTTGCAGTTAGAATTTATCATTTTGAACCCCTTGTTTTTTTGTTTATCATCCCCATGTACGCTATTCCGGTTTCATTTGAGGATTTAATTTTGGAACAATTTCGTGGGACAACAATACTTTCAGTACGACGCGGAAATCAGGTAGTTATCGGCGGAGATGGTCAGGTAACTTTAGGTAATACCGTGATGAAAGGTAATGCACGTAAGGTGCGGCGCCTCTACAAAGATCAAATTATTGCGGGTTTTGCTGGCGGTACGGCGGATGCGTTTACTCTTTTTGAACGTTTTGAGAGTAAGCTGGAAATGCATCAAGGCCATTTAGTTCGTGCTGCAGTCGAGCTTGCGAAAGATTGGAGAACGGACAGAATGTTGCGCCGCCTCGAAGCGGTTCTTGCCGTAGCAGATAAAAAATCCTCCTTAATTATTACAGGTAATGGCGATGTGATTGAGCCTGAACATAGCTTAATTGCTATTGGTTCAGGCGGACCTTTTGCGCAAGCAGCTGCACGAGCATTAATGGAAAATACAAACCTATCCGCTATGGAAATAGTGCGTAAAGCGTTAACTATTGCTGGGGATATTTGTATTTATACCAATAACAATTTAACTATAGAAGAATTAAATAATGGCAACGAAAAACAGTAAAATGATGACTCTTCATGAGAGTATCCGAGAGGTGATGACCCCTCGTGAGATTGTCCAGGAATTAGATAAATATATTATTGGCCAGGATGATGCAAAAAGATCCGTAGCAATTGCATTACGTAATCGTTGGCGGCGCATGAACATTAAAGATCCTGCTTTGCGCAATGAAATTATGCCAAAAAATATTCTCATGATTGGACCAACTGGTGTGGGAAAAACCGAAATTGCTCGACGCTTGGCGAAGTTGGCTCGTGCTCCATTTATCAAGGTAGAGGCAACAAAATTTACCGAAGTGGGTTATGTCGGACGTGATGTAGACTCCATTATCCGTGATTTAGCAGATATTGCGGTAAAACAAGAGCGTGAATTTGCCATGAAGAAGGTGGAACATTTGGCTGAAGATGCCGCTGAAGAGCGAGTTCTCGATGTATTACTTCCTCCAGCACGTGGCAGTTTAACTCCAAGTGAAAAGGATAGCACGGCCAGACAGGTTTTCCGTAAACAATTGCGTGAGGGAATTCTTGACGAAAATGAAATTGAAATAGAAATTTCAGCAACACCAATAGGCATCGAAATTATGGCTCCTCCTGGTATGGAAGAAATGACAAGCCAATTGCAATCGATGTTCCAACAAGTAGGAACTCATAGAACAAAAACACGTAAAATGACTATTGCTAAGGCAATGCAAATTTTACGTGAAGAGGAGGCTGCTAAATTAATTAATGAAGATGACATAAAGATTCGTGCTATAGAAAATGTAGAACAAAATGGTATTGTCTTTATTGATGAGTTGGACAAAGTTGCACGACGTGCTGAAAATGGAGGCGGCGGGGATGTGTCGCGTGAAGGGGTACAACGCGATTTATTACCTCTCGTTGAGGGAACAACAGTGACGACAAAATACGGTATGATTCGTTCCGATCATATTTTATTTATCGCATCTGGGGCATTCCATGTAGCCAAGCCCTCTGATTTGATTGCTGAATTGCAAGGGCGATTACCTATCCGTGTTGAGTTGTCTGCTCTTTCTGTGGATGATTTTGTTCGAATTCTTACTGAGCCTACAGCTTCATTGACATTGCAATACAGCGCTTTGATGGCGACGGAAGGATTAACGTTAACTTTTGATGAAACAGGAATTAGACGTATTGCTGAAGTGGCATGGCAAGTCAATGAGCGTACAGAAAATATTGGTGCGCGTAGACTTTACACGGTGATGGAGCGATTATTGGAGGTTGTTTCGTTTGAAGCGACTGATAAATCAGGTGAATCAGTCCATGTTGACAAGGCCTATGTAGAAAAAAATCTCGGACAGATTGTAGCGGATGAGGATTTGGCTCGTTATATTCTTTGACATGAAGCGTTAAGCCGTAACCCGAGAAGATTGTGGTTGAAAATCTCGGGTTACGCTGTGCTGACCCTAGTCTAAATAATCGCTGACCCCACGATTTTATCTCATTAAAAAATAAGTCCATAATTCAACTTGCTACCCCCATTCTAAATTATGGTATGCCTTTATTTGCTTTTTCTACTAAAAATTGTCAAAAATTAAGTAAAGTAGACAGAAGATTCCCCCTTGCTTATTTAATTTTTAAAGGACTAGGGGCCGTTGACAATTGACTAGGCTGAGCCAAAACGACTAGATTTCAGATACCGAAACGCAAATACAGGAAGTAGGTGAGTATCGATTGCATTAGATCAAGTCATTTTTGGCCAGGATAGACGAATGGTCAGCAGACACAAGATTCATCTGGAATTTTAAGAAGTGATTATAAACTGCTGTTCTCACGGAGGAGAAAAAAATGTCCTATGATTCGCGTTCAATTGCTACAATAATAAGTGACGATTCTGATTTTACAGAAAAAGGTTCTGAGGCTTGTTTGTTACCTTCTAAACCTCATTCTTTTTTTTCGTGTGTTGGGCTAAGAGCATATTCTTTTTTTAATCGATCAAAATTTACTTTAGTTTTTCCTGATTCTTATAGCAAGATTTGGAATAAAATAGGTGGAGATTCTAATTACAGAAGAATTAAAGCATTGCTTATAGACTATACCAAAGAAAGTTGCATCTTTGGTTCTTTTATTGGGCGTATTATTTTTGGCCATTGGAATAGACATCATGTTGAAGCGGTAAGTAAAATTATCGCGAATATATCAGTTAAGGATTATTATGAGTCTGCGGATGAAATTGTCTCTGACTTGAAAATATTAAAACCTGAAAAGGGAGGATCTTTGTATTATCGAATCAAATTTATTGAAATGAAATTAGAAGAACAACTAAAGTATGATTTTAAATTCACACATTGAAGAAACAGTTGAGTTTATAGTGAGTAAGCTCATGGTATTGGCCTGAACAATAACTGTTTTTTTAATTTTAAGGTAATGGAGCTGTTTTGATGTCTGATCCCTATATTTTGGTTTTATATTACTCGCGTACTGGTTCTGTAGCCCAGTTAGCCCAATACATAGGGCGTGGTGTAGAGCGTGTTGTGGGTATTGAAGCACGATTAAGAACGGTACCGCCTGTATCTACTACGTGTGAGGCAGTAGATAAAGCGATTCCAGATAGTGGCGCACCCTACGCGACTTTAGATGATTTACGTCATTGTCACGGACTTGCTTTAGGAAGCCCAACTCGTTTTGGAAATATGGCTTCTCCTATGAAATATTTTCTGGATAGTACATCATCTTTATGGTTGGCCGGCGATTTAGTGGATAAGCCTGCTTGTGTTTTTTCCTCTTCTGCCAGCATGCATGGTGGTCAGGAAACTACTCTGTTAAGCATGATGCTGCCTTTGTTTCATCATGGCATGGTCTTATTAGGAGTTCCTTATTCTCAACCGTCTCTAAATGATACAGTTACCGGTGGAACTCCCTATGGGGTGACCCATGTTTCTGGAGTGGCAAATGATCGACCTCTGAGCCAGGATGAAATTAATCTAGCAAAACATCTGGGCGAGCGTTTGGCTCGGGCAGCCCTTAAATTAAATGAAGAAATGCGCTAACTGGGGTGATGCAGCTCAGAATTATTTGACCATAATATCCTGGGTTTCATTGTGTTTCACCAGGATACAATAAATATTAAGTGAAAAAAATGAAAGTAATTAGTTTTAATGCCAATGGAATCCGTTCAGCGGTACGTAATGGATTTAATGAGTGGCTTGCAATTCAAGATGCTGATTTTGTCTGTATTCAAGAAACGAAAGCTCAACCGGAGCAATTAATTCCTGAAGAGTTATATTATCCACGCGATTATTTTTGTGACTATTATTCAGCGCAAAAGAAAGGGTACAGCGGGGTGGCAATTTATGCCCGTCACAAACCTAATCGTGTCGTGAAAGGGATGGGCTTTGACTATTGTGATAATGAGGGACGATACATTCAATTTGATTATCCCAAATTCAGTATTATCTCACTTTATTTACCTTCAGGTACTAGTGGTGATGAACGTCAGACGGTTAAATATGATTTTCTCAAACAATTTGCCGAACATTTAATAAAACTAAAAAATGAAGGCCGCGAGCTGATTTTATGTGGTGATTATAATATTGCTCATAAAAAAATTGATTTGAAAAATTGGCGGGGCAATCAAAAGAACTCAGGATTTTTGCCTGAGGAACGCGCTTGGATGGATGAATTGTTTGGGACTATGGGGTTTGTTGATGCGTTTCGTGTGCACAATCAGGAAGAGGAGCAATATACCTGGTGGTCTTTTCGAGGGCGTGCATGGGAAAAAAATGTGGGGTGGAGAATTGATTATCAAGTAATTACTCCTGGCCTTACTGCGGATGTAGTTGACAGTCGTATTTTTCGGGAAGCCCGTTTTTCTGACCACGCTCCTTTGCTCATTGAATATAAAGGAGATTGGTGTGCTTAAATTAGCAAGTTGGAATGTGAACTCATTGAAGATAAGACTGGAGCAAGTATTACAGTGGCTTGAGTCTACTGGCGTGGATGTTCTTGCCATACAAGAAACGAAGTTGCTTGATGAAAAATTTCCTGTAACAGCGTTTACTGAGAGAGGCTATCACGTAGTGTTTTCAGGGCAGAAAACGTACAACGGTGTTGCCGTCATTAGTCGATATCCTTTATCTGATGTTCTTACCGATATCCCTGATTTTGTGGATCCCCAACGCCGCATAATAGCTGTTACTGTTGCAGGTATCCGTCTAATCAATTTATACGTTCCTAATGGTTCGGAATTAACTTCCGACAAATATCAATATAAGCTGAATTGGTTGCAAAAAATTATCGCATTTATTCAACAGCAAATGAATGTTTTCCCGAATATGGCTGTAGTTGGTGATTTTAATATTGCTCCTGAGGATCGCGATGTTCATGACCCTGTTGAGTGGATGGGGTCTGTGTTGGTAAGTCCTGCTGAACGGGAAGCGTTCACGCAATTATTGCAACTTGGGTTTCATGACAGTTTTAGAAATTTTATTCAGGAGGAACAATCATACAGTTGGTGGGATTATCGTGCAGCCTCTTTTAGACGTAATCGGGGTTTACGGATTGATCATATTTTGCTGAGTAAACCGCTGAATGCACTATGCAGGCAATCAGTTATTGATAAAGAACCGCGCAAAGCAGAAAGACCATCTGATCATGCACCCGTTTGGGTTGAGTTAGATTTGAATGTGGGGTAGACAAGGGTGAGAGTTCGTTGGTAGCAGTCAATCCCTGATCTGCCCTAACGGGCACCTTCTCCCTTGTAGGGAGAAGGGAAGGATGATTCACTTAATGGGTGCTAATTCCACACCGGCCACTCGTTCATCATTTATTTTGCAACGTTTCAAATAAAAACCAAATTCGACGTTCTGTTTCATCAATATAAACTTCCAGGATACTTGTGGTGGCAAAATCATTTTTTTTACTGCACACTTCATGGACCTTTCTCATGTTTTTTAAAAAACTCTTGTTATCTTCCAATAGATTTTGCAGCATATCCTCTGCAGACAAGGTCTCATTAGCATCCTTAAGTGTCTGTAATTGTTTGATTTGTCCAATAGAATGGATTGTTCTTTCTCCTAATTTGCGTACACGCTCTGCTAAAACGTCCACCATTGCGAAAATTTGTTCGCTTTGTTCATCTAATAAAAGATGATAATCCCGATAGTGGGGACCCGTCATATGCCAATGGAAATTTTTTGTTTTAACGAATAAAGCAAATGTGTCAGCAAGGAGTGGATTAACCGCTTCAGCAATTCTACGACGATCTCTGATATCGAGGTCATTTGGTGTTTCAAGCTTATATAATTCCAATTTTTTCATTTTAATTCCTATTAATTGAATATGTTTTTATAAGAGTAGACCATCATTGCTAATTTGTGATGCATATTGGTTAAAAAGTTACTGCAAAAAGTGCGGCTAACCTAAGAAATTTGATATAATTCTATTTGTGAAGCCTGTATGGTTCATCACTTCGTGCTATGATTAACTATGGAGTTATATTTGCTTGTTTGCATTTCATTTGGGCAAATATAGGGGAGATGGTATCAGCTCTGTTTCGATATAAAAAATTGCTTTACAGATATTTTTCTGCTATTGTCTTGCGTCATTTGTCGAGTATGGTGCTTGGCCTTGGGTTCAGGTGGCGATACTCATTATTATAGAGAGTAGTATTATGAAGGCATCAATTCATCCTGAATATAAAACAGTTAAGGTTACATGCAGTTGTGGCGAGCAATTTGAAACTCGTTCAACTTTATGTAAAGATTTGAATATTGAAGTATGTTCACAATGTCACCCTTTTTATACTGGTAAGCAAAAACTCGTAGATACTGGAGGACGTGTGCAGAAGTTCCGCGATCGTTATAGCCAGCGTGCTACGCAAGCGAAAGACGAAAAGAAATAAGGCGCGTGGTTTTGCGCCTTATTTATGTATACTTCACTCGAAGTATAGCTTATTGACAGATTGTTCCTGCAGTGCTAATTTGCGTTGGTTGTAGGTTCTTGTCGTTCAATTCTTGTTTCAATCCTCATCATGTTATGGCTGTTTCTCTTGATTACTTAAGAGTTTCATAGTCAGATGTTTGTGTGTGTCCATGACACTTCGGTTGGAATGAATTGATAAGGGTTTGGTAGGATTTTTAGACCTTACTAAGTTTTGTTTTATATGTAAGAGAGTGAGTATTTTGGATAATGAAGTTTTAAAGCAGTGCGCATTAGATTATCACGAGTTTCCAACCCCTGGAAAACTTGGTGTTCATATTACCAAATCAACTGACTCTCAGAGTGATTTGTCTCTGGCTTATACGCCTGGTGTTGCCGCTCCAGTGATTGCAATAGCAGAAAATCCCGAAGATGCTTATCGTTACACGAATAAAGGAAATTTAGTCGCAGTAATGACCAATGGCACTGCGGTGTTGGGTTTGGGAGATCTTGGGCCTCTCGCCAGCAAGCCAGTTATGGAAGGTAAAGCAGTATTATTCAAGCGTTTTGCTGGCATTGATGTATTTGATATAGAAATTGATGCGCATGATTCGCAAGCTTTTATCGCTACGGCAAAACGTATTGCCCCCACTTTTGGGGGGATTAATCTGGAAGATCTTAAAGCCCCTGAATGTTTTGAAATTGAGCAGGCTTTAATTGAGCAGTTGAATATTCCAGTATTTCATGATGACCAGCATGGTACAGCCATTGTTGTTGCGGCGGCGTTGCTTAATGCTCTTGAGTTACAACAAAAAAAATTAGCTGATGCAAAAATTGTGTGTATTGGCGCAGGTGCGGCAGGAATTGCTTCTATGCGATTACTGGTTGCTTTAGGTGCTCATAAAGAAAACATGTTGCTTTTAGATACTAAAGGCGTCATCCATTCAGGTCGTGCTGATCTAAATGCTTATAAATTCGCTTTTGCACGTACAACTGAATGTCGAACTTTGGCTGATGCATTGGTTGATGCCGATGTATTTATTGGTGTTGCTAAGCCGGATTTATTAGATGCTGATTTATTGAAATTAATGGCACCTAACCCTGTTATTTTTGCTTTGTCTAACCCTGATCCAGAAATTAGACCTGAATTAGCTTTTAAGGTACGTGATGATTTAGTCATTGCGACTGGGCGTAGTGATTATCCTAATCAGGTTAATAATGTGTTGTGTTTTCCTTATATATTTCGTGGTGCGTTGGATGTACGCGCCAAGTGTATTAACCAATCAATGCAAATTGCGGCAGTTGAGGCTATTCGTCAACTGGTGCATGAGCCGGTTCCCCAGGTAGTAAAGGACAATTACCCAGGTGTTACGCATTGGGAGTTTGGCCCTAACTATATTATTCCCAAGCCCATAGATCCTCGTTTAAGAGAACGAGTTCCCGCTGCTGTAGCTCAGGCTGCGATAGCAAGTGGCGCAAATCAAATGAGTTGTAATTTAGAATAAAAGTAGTCCTGCGTGTAATAAGGTATCTCGAGGTGTAACCATATGCCGGATGAGCTATGCCTGATAACATTCAGGATAACAATAGGTGAATTATAAAGATAAGAGTTTTCACTGTAGAATTGAAAACAGTAAATGCTCTTGCTTTACAAATATTAAGGAGATTGCCTTGATTTCTGAAAACCGTAGAAATTACGCATTAATTGGATGGCTTATTTGTGGTCTTGGAGCCTTGTTTTACAGTTATGAATATTTGCTTCGAATAGCACCTAGTGCGATGGAAAGCGCTCTCCGTGAGCATTTTAATTTGTCAGCTACTGGGTTTGGACACATTTCATCGGTATATTATTATGCCTATGTCCCTATGCAATTACCTGTAGGGATTATGATGGACCGATATGGCCCGCGAAGATTATTAACCTTTGCTTGTTTAATCTGTGTCATTGGAACTTTTTTATTCACAGGGACAACTTCTTTTTGGGTTGCCGCCTCTGGACGTTTTTTAGTTGGTTTAGGTTCTGCGTTTGCGTTTGTCGGGGTGTTAAAGTTGGCAACAATCTGGTTGCCTGAGAATAAACTTGCTATGGTTTCAGGTCTTACTTCGGCGTTAGGAACAGTAGGAGCCATGCTGGGCGATAATTTTTTAGAATTATTTGTTAATCAATTAGGATGGATTAAAACCTTAAATATGACCGCGTTCTTCGGGATTGTCTTAACTTTTCTTTTATGGTTAGGCATTCACGATAAAAAAGGTCGATACAGACAAAGTGGTACTGTTCCTGATTTGAAAAGAGGTTTAGTTGATTTAAATATAATAATCAGTAACAAGCAGATATGGATTAATGGATTATATGGTTGTATGGTGTATCTCCCTACAACAGTGTTTGCTGAATTATGGGGTATTCCTTATTTAAGGAATGCTCATGGGTTGTCTGCGCATGGTGCTGGTTTAGCGAACTCATTGCTCTTCTTAGGTTTTACTGTAGGTGCTCCTCTAATGGGTTATTTTTCTGACCGAATTGCGCGCAGAAAATTACCTATGTTTTTAGGTGCTAGTGTTGCTACGGTGCTTATGCTGGTTATCTTATATTTCCCTGGTTTGACCGAAACGAATGTCCAGATACTGATGTTTTTCCTGGGTCTATTTTATAGTGCACAAGCAATCGTATTTGCTGTCGGAAGAGAGTTGAGCCCTGGGGAAGCAGCGGGTACAGCAATGGCGTTTACGAATATGATTGTCATGCTCGGTGGTATGTTATTGCAACCTTTAGTAGGACATTTATTGGATTTCAGCTATTCCTTACGGAGTGGCGCTTCAATCTCTTCAGCATTGGTTGTTGAAAATGTTAATCGGTTATACAACATGACTGATTACCGCATAGCGCTTGCTTTTATACCGCTCAGTATGTTAATTGCCGCTTTATTAACCTTCTTTTTAAGGGAAACTCACGCTCATGCACCTAAATAATATCGTTTCAAGAAAACAATTGCTTTATGGTATGTTTATCTGCTTTGTTGGGGCTGTTTTTTATTGCTATGAGTTTATCTTACGCATTATTCCTGGTGTTTTACAGACTGAGTTAAGCATTGCTTTGGGGCATATTTCTGCGACTACTTTTGGTCAGATATCTGCCTTATACTATTTTGCATACTCTCCAATGCAAATGCCTGTAGGCATGCTTATGGACCGATTTGGCCCTAGACGGCTTCTAACTTTTGCCTGCATCTGTTGTACTGTGGGTTCCTGGATGTTTTCCCTGACTTCGTCCATGTTTTTGGTAGGGGCAGGGCGTTTCTTAGTGGGCTTTGGTTCGTCTTTTGCGTTTGTGGGAGTATTGTCTCTTGCCTTACACTGGTTGCCCAGACGTTATTTTTCTTTAGTCGCGGGTCTGATGACTACTTTAGGCATGTTAGGTCTTGTCTATGGTGAAGTGAAGATTACTGAATGGTCTCAGAGTATAGGTTGGGAACAGGTATTATTCTTAATCGCAATAGTAGGTGCTGGATTGAGTGTATTAATGTTGCTTGTGGTTCGTGATGGGCCTGAGGGACATCATCCTAATCGACATCCTTTGCCAGAATTCTTTCAAAATGTGCTTAAAGTATTAATGGCTCCTGAGGTTTGGGTCATCGGTTTTGTCGGTGCTTGTTTGTATACTTCTTTGTCTGTATTTGGCGAGCTGTGGGGAAAAACTTATTTAGAACAAGCACACGGTTTGACTAAGGTTGAGGCTGCTAAAACGGTTTCTGCAGTTTTTCTAGGTTGGGCAGTTGGTGCTCCTATAGCTGGTTATTTATCGGATCATACAGGAAGACGTTTGTTGCCTTTGGTTTTAGGCGCAATTTTAGCCTTGATTTGTATTAGCATTGTATTGTACTGGCCAGGTCTATCCTACGTCAGTTTGAATGTTTTATTGTTCTTGTATGGCGTATTTAGTGCCACAGAAATTATTGTATTTATCATGGCTAAAGAATGCAGTGGTGCTTTATTATCCGGTACGGTATTTGCCGCAACAAATATGATCGTAACGCTTGGTGGGGTAATTTTCCAACCCCTAGTTGGTAAATTACTGGATACTTTTGGTGACAGTGGTATTGTGGAAGGAGAGCATATTTACACGGTAGTAGACTATCAGGTCGCTTTATCCATATTGCCTCTTTCATTATTGCTCGTTACTATCCTTGCTTTCTTTATCAAAGATCATAAAGACCATCCAATTAATAATTAGCGTGAAATTTACATCGCCTGGTTGCTTGCGACCAGGCTTTATATCATCTAGAGATTAATTAAATATAGCGATTAATTCTTTTACCGGTCGGCGTAATGCACCCTGACAATTAATAAAACGTGATACGGGAAAACTCTTGATTTCTGCTTTCCTATAGTGGTATCGAGTAAATTCGGTGTCGTGATTGGACAAAATAACTGGGATACCTTTTGCTGCTGTTTCTTTAGCCAACTCAGTTAGTTCTATTTGATCTTCTGTGGTAAATAGTTTTTTAGTGTAGGGTAAATGGTGTGATTTCTCTGAAAGGAGTACGTAAGGAGGGTCGCAATAGATAACATCACCCCGCTCTGCATATTCGAATGTTTTTCTAAAGTCATTATGGATGAATTCGGCGTGTTGGCTTTTTCGGTGAAAAAGCTGCATTTCCTTATGTGGGAAATAAGGTTTACTGTACAGCCCAAATGGTACATTATAAAAGCCCTTGGAATTATAGCGACATAATCCATTATAACCATGCCGGTTCAGGTAAAGAAAAAGTGCGGATTTTTGTGGTGAATGAGCTGAGTCATTAAAATCAGCTCTGATTTGATAATATTTTTCTTTCTGATTGAATTCAGGTGTGAAATAGGTTTCGCAGAACTGAATAAACGCATCTCCTTGTTGTTGCAAAGTGGTATAAAGATGAATTAAATCAGGATTACTTTCTGCCAACAGATAGGACGAATAATTCGCATTCATAAAAACAACGCCTGAACCAGCAAAGGGCTCAATTAAACGTTTACCCTGAGGAAGAAAGGGAATAATCTTTTCCAGGCAGTTGTATTTACTACCTGCCCATTTAAGAAAAGGTCTTATTTTCACCATAGGTTTTACCACGATTTATTCAGAAAGAAGTATTGCTTATTTTTAAGAAAAAAAACAGAATTTTTTTTTGTTGAAAGATTAGGAACTGTTTCCATGATCGCTGATCACTATTCCAAAATTATAGGAAATAAAGGGTGATCCATGGGGGCTCCTGCTGGAAGTTGTTCGAATAAACCTGGGAAATCAGGCGAGGTAACCCATTTTCTTGGGTCATGCGTTATATCATCACCGAGAAAACGTACCGAAAATACTCTTCGTCGTTGATTATAATTCACTCCATTCGCAGAATGAAGCGTGAGCATATGGAAGCAAACCACATCACCAGGACTTATTGCCCAACCGATAATAGGGTAATCTTCACGTGTTGCATCAATATCAGGCAGCTCAGCGAGGCTTCCCTCAGGAAACCATTTTGCTTGATTATCCATAAAAGAGCGAGGCATAAGCCAAGGTCCCAAATGAGAACCCGCAACGAACTCTAAAGTGGAAGTGTGTGGCACTGGATCAACAGGTATCCATAAACTGCAATTTTGTCTTCCTTCAATGTTGTAATAAGGCTGATCTTGGTGCCAGGGAGTTCTTTGCCGAGTACCTGGTTCTTTGACTAAAAGATGGTCATGATAAAGTCGAGCTTGTTTACTCCCCATGAGTTTCTTTGCAATAAGACTAATCGGTGATGCAAAAATAAATTGCTGGTAATGAGGATTGGTTTGCCAAGTGCAAAAATCCTCAATGAATAGTCCTGGATCATCACTGTTACTTGCAATTTTAACCCTAGGGCTAGGTGATTTTAGGTTGAGTTCAATACCTTCACGAAGTAATTCTATTTCTTCAGAGCTTAAAATTTGGCGAATGCAAACGGCCCCATCCTTTTGATAAGCATCAATCTGCGCCTGAGTAACAGCCGCCTCAACACGCTGGATAACTTGTTGAGAAATGGAATGGTTTTTCATGGGTAATCAGCAAAAATGTGCTACTTGCATTGATAATACTAAACTTTACGAAAAAGAACTATTTCTAGAGGAATTTACTATAAGGGGGCAAACTTCCTAAGCTATACATGTTTTTTTCAACAAAGCTGCAGAAAAATAAAATGGGAACAACTACTTAATTTAAATAATTCATGAGCGTAATGCAAAGTTATGATATTTTACAGCTTTGCTAAAAAAAAGGATTTGTAAGTGCCTCAGTTGAGATTAAGTTCCAGTGAACGAAAAATTATTTTCCTTGCTTCTTTGGGTGGTGCTTTGGAATTTTATGACTTCGTCATTTACGTTATTTTTGCACCAATAATCAGCCAAATTTTTTTCCCAGAAACCGACCCATTGGCTTCTCTGATGAGTGTGTATGCCGTTTTTGCAATTGGTTATTTAATCCGTCCCCTAGGAGGAATTGCCTTTAGCCATTTTGGAGACAAATACGGTCGTAAGAAAACTTTTATTTTCTCAGTTATCCTGATGGCTGTCCCAACGGTCCTTATTGGCTTTTTACCCACTTATCAGCACATAGGAATATTTTCGAGTATTCTTTTGATTTTTTTGCGTTTATTGCAAGGATTATCAATTGGAGGTGAAATTCCTGGGGCATTAACTTTTGCTTGTGAACATGTGAATCCTCGTTCTCGAGCACTGGCCTGCGGTGTGATTTTTTCTTTTCTTAATTTAGGTATTTTTCTAGGGGCTCTGATTAGTTTAATCCTCACGAATCAACTTTCAAATGACCAATTGCTAAACTTCGGTTGGCGCCTCCCATTTATATTGGGAGGCCTGCTTGGCATATTCAGTTTCTTCATTCGTAAACGGTTGGCCGAAAGTCCCTTATTCCTCGCATTTAAGAATTCAACAGAGAATAAGCGAATTCCTTTTATTGAAGCAATTACCTTATACTGGCGAAAGATTTTACAAGGTATCGGTTTAACCTGCTTGGGTTCCGTAATGATTAATTTATTATTCTTATATATGCCCACATATCTTTCAACAATCCTTGCTTATCAGAAACAGCAAGCGACCTTATTTAATACGATTAACTTGGGTTTCTTTTCTTTGCTACTGGTATTTTTTTGCTGGTATAGTGCTCGAGTGGGGCGTAAGTTAGTTCTTTTAGTTGGTGCGATAGGTTTTATTTTATTAAGTCATCTCTTATTTATTATTTTAGCCAAGCAAACCACTTTATCACTGACCATTGCTTTAGCTATTTTTGCTATTTTGAGTAGTTCTATTATGGTTTATCCCAGCTTGCTGGTTGAATTATTCCCAGTCTCTATTCGATATACCGGGATTGCTATTTCTTATAATCTTGCATTTGCTTTTTTCGGAGGTTTAACCCCGTTTATTGCTACTTATTTAATCGAAAAATTGAACACGAATCTTGCCCCCAGCTTTTATTTGATGGTGAGTGCAATTCTGTGTTGTATCGCCCTATTAACTATTAAAAAACTTGATGCAGAAACGGAGGTTTCATTGTGAATTTGGCAGTAAAAGCGTTTGTCTTTTTCAGTTTATTTTGTTTGTTGCCTTTAGCAAATGCAATGAGGCCTTTTATTATTGATACGGATGTGGGGGTGGATGATGAATTGGCAATTCTTTATTTGTTAGCACAAAAAGATATCGATATTAAGGCGATAACCGTAGTGGGCACTGGCGAGGCTCATTGTGCGGCAGGATTAAGCAATGTTGCTGGATTGCTTGCCTTAATGCATCATGAAAAAATTCCACTAGCCTGTGGGCGTAATAACCCAATGACTGGAACGCATCAATTTCCAGATTGGTTACGGAAACTCGCTGATAATTTAGTAGGTGCTGCAGATTTACTGCCTAAAGTTAAGGTGATGCCCACGCAGAATGCAATACAATTGCTGGAAACTACTTTAAAAAACGCAAAAGAGCCTGTTGAGATTTTAGCAATTGGTCCGTTAACCAATCTGGGCGAGCTTGTGGCCAAAAAGCCAGAATTAAAAAATAAAATTAAAATGATTTATATTATGGGGGGAGCAGTAGATAGTCCAGGCAATTTGGTGGAAGTGGATCACTCAATTAAAAATACCACTGCAGAATGGAATATTTATATTGATCCTTATGCTGCAGATAAAGTATTTCGGTCAGGCATCCCTATTACCCTGGTTGGCCTGGATGTGACTAATCAGGTTCCTGTGACAAAGGCTTTTTATGAAAAATTGAAACAAAACCAAACGAATCTGGCCAATCATTTTTTCTATGAACTTTTTCATCATAATGAAGCGGAAATCTTTGAGCATAAGTGGTATTTTTGGGATGTACTTTCTGCAGTAGTAGCCTATGATAATTCAATCGTTCAATCCCATTATAAAAAATTGCGTGTGGTATTAAGTCCAGAGGAGCGCTCGGGGACTACTGTAGTGGATAAAAAGGGTAATACGGTGCGAGTCTGTACTTCAATCAATCAACAACTCTTTGAAGATATTTTAATGGATACATTAAAGAAGAAAATGTCCTAATGTGGTGTGCAGCGTAACTCCATGATCCGGGCATCGCGAGGATCTCCATGACCTGACACAGAGTCAAGAGAGGAGATCCCTCGTGGCCTCGGAATGACAGTAAAAAATCCAGGGCTTGCTAAGCTTCACCCCGGTTACAAAACAGTTCTTAATGAGGAACAGAACGTTCTTCTTCAAAAAATTCTACTTTACCTGTCTTGATATCATGCACACCAGCTACAATTCCAATTTGTTTTTTACTAATTAAATCGTTGATTATTGGACTTCTATTTTGAATTTCCCTAACGATCCTTAAAGCATTGGCTTTCGCGATTGCATCGATTAATTTGGGATCAGCACAATTTTTTGTTTTTTGTTCGTCCATACTTTCTTGCACAACGGGCTTAATTTTGTCTAAAACATCAGTGAGATGTCCTAGTTGCACTCCACTACATGCACCAGCCACCGCGCCACATGAAGTATGCGCCAAGACTACAATGAGGCGAGAACCCGTTACTTTAGTTGCAAACTCCATACTGCCAAGAATATCGTCATTGAGTACGTTTCCAGCGACGCGTAAAGTAAATAAATCAGCCAATCCTTGATCAAAAAATAATTCGGGAACACTGCGTGAATCCATGCAATTGAGCACTACTGCAAATGGGTATTGACCATAAGAGGATTGATGTGCTTGCTTTAAATAATCTCTCGTTACTTGGGTGTTGGTTAAAAAGCGTTGGTTTCCGTCTTTCAAGCGTTGCAGGGCTTGTTTCGGTGTCATCTGTTGTTGTTTTGCTTGAGTTATTGTTTTACCTAAAATAGGTGTTTCTGATGAATTGGCAAAGCTTGTGGAAACACCAATAAAACCCAGTATTAAAATTCGTATCAGATACTGCATCGTCATCCTCCGTTTTTAATTAGAAATCGTCCTTTTATGGATAATAAACTTAATCTCGCATCGAGTACACGTGTTTGTAAAAATAACCATTCAATACCCCTTGAAATTTGATAAAACGCCTCAATTTTTTGGATATGTCAAATAACAATTAGGAGAAAGTGATGAGTATCGTAAGACGTGATTATTTTCCTGTATACAATGAAATTGGCTCCTTATTAGACAATTTTTTCAGAGGGCACCAATCAGACTCTTCAATTGTTGATACCAGTACATGGGCGCCTCCTGTAGATATTAAAGAAGAAAAAGATCGGTTCTTAGTACTTGCAGACATTCCTGGAGTGAATAAAGAGGACATACAAATATCTTTAGAGCATAATATCTTAACCCTCCGTGGAGAGCGTTACTTTGAGAAAACAGAAAACAAAGATGACTATACACGTATGGAGCGTTCTCAAGGTCATTTTTACCGTCGCTTTAGCTTACCGCAAACTGCTGATGACGCAAAAATAAGTGCTAAATACAAACAAGGCGTTTTGGAAATTTCAATTCCTAAAAAGGAAATGGCGGTTGAGAAAAAAATTGATATTACTGTAGAGGAGTAATGAGGCGACAAAGCCCGGAGCATTGTAATTGTAGTCTGGGTGAAAGCGAAATCCGAGTTAGGCTTCGCTGCATCCAGGTTCATCTTTAACTTTATAGAGCCAGTTAACGCAGTGTCATTTACTGTCATTCCGAGTTCCATGTGGGATCTCCAATTTTGTAGCACGCTGTAACCAGGGAGATTCCTGGAGCACTCGGGATGATAGAATACCTATTAAAAACTGGCAGGTTTGTTGGTCATCAGGTAAAAAACAATAATCAAACTAATAAAGGCTGGCCAACCTAAGCAAAACCAATATTTAAAATAACGGAAGTAGATAGCAGGTAAAGGCATCTTGTTTTGTGCCGACTCCCTAGCAAAATCGCGCATCTTAATCTGAAGATAGACTACAGGAAACCAACAAAAAGCAGCAACTAAATAACCAATAATTGATCCCATCACCCATAATGAGGTCCATGCATAACCTGCTAAATAGACCATCCAAAACCCAGTAAGCGGTTGAATAAAACCAGAGGTTCCAGTAAAAATCCAATCTGCAAGCACGACATAGCGGGTTGTAGCAGCAATCACTTCGGTTTTTCCTGTTTGATGTCCATACAACATAGTACAGGCAGTTCCGATACCCGTTCCAAAAAGAATAGTCGAGCTAATAACATGAATAAATTTGAGCCAAAAATAGAGCATTATCGATCAGACTCCAGGGCTAAATAAACCAAGATCGCAGCCAAAAGTGGAATATTTTTCGCTAAAGGCGCAAACGGTTCAAACCATAGATTAGGAAGTTTCCAAGTTAATAAAGCACTATAACCTAAAATAATTACCATTTGTACCAGAGTGATTTTTTTTAAGCGATTGCTACTCAATACAGCCAAGCCGATAACTGCATCCAGGATGCAGGCACCATAAAATAAAATAGGTTGCCAGAACGGCTTCACTCCAATTTGGGCCAAAAGTCCATACGAAGCCGCTTTGGGGTAGAAAAAAAGGCAACTAATGGCAGTAAATAACCAAATAAACGCAATACTCAACCGTAATATTGGTTTAAGAAAATAAAGTCGTGCATGCCAACGATCTTGAATAGAACTAGGATGGCGATACATTCCCTCAGGGAATTCTTGAGGAGTAAAACCAATTTTATCTTGAAATGTTTGGGCCTCTTCAGGGCTTGTGATGCTATTTTGCACAAGAAGCTTATAAGAGTTAGTATTTAAAATGGAATAGGGGATTAAATCGCCAATCAATGATCCAAGCTGGATAAATTTTTCAGGGACAAAAAACAATTTTGATGTTGCAAAACCTAGCCATGCACGCAGGTGATACAGAATATTACTTAAGCTAATCCGTTTTGTGCTTACAGCGTGTAATAGCAAATTTGGTCCTGCAGGGAGCTCTATGAGTTTGATGGTGGCTTTAGATAAGTCTTCAACATGAATGGGTTGAAACTCCTGCCTTCCTTGTCCGGGCACAGGGGTAATCCAAGGTAATCCGCAAAGACCACGGAATAAAGAGGAGCCGCCATAAGAACCACGTCCATAAACTAAGGATGGACGTAGAATAATTGATGGAATAGGAAGAGAGAGTAAATAGTCATCAGCTGCTTTTTTACTTTGAGCATAGGAGACGTCAGATGTCTCAATGCCAAGAGCAGAGATTTGAATAATCTTTTTGACTCCGACCTGGACGCATGCATCAAATAAGATTTTCGGTGTCTCATAATGAATTGACCATATTATTTTGTTATTTGGATGGTAGAGAATTCCTACACAATTAATCACGAGATCAATTTGCTGCAAACGTTCGACCCAGAGACTGATGGATTGATCATGGATAAAATCACAAGCTATGACCCGTGCCGTGGGAAACAATTTTTGGGTGAACGCCACATCGCGTACACAACACGTGACTGCATGTCCAGCCGCAATGAGATCCGTTACAATGTGAGAGGCAATAAAACCCGATGCACCAGTAACCAATACATTCATTGTAGGCCCTCAGTTCTTTATTAAATAACCTAATCATAATTTATTTGAGGTTTTTTTTCAGCTGGAGCATGATTGGACGGGGAAGTAAATTTCCCTTCTCCCCGTGGGGGAGAAAAGATTTTAGTAATTAAGCAGCTTTGAGCTGAGGTTTCAAAGAGACAATCCGAATCCGATGATTATCTGGATCAAGTGCTACGAAAGTATAACCGAAATCCATCATTGTTGGGGTTTGAGCAATCTGGATTCCTTGCGTTTTCCAGACTGAATAAAGCGCATCAATTGCACCATCATCGTCCACTTGCAGTGAAAGCTCATTTCCACCTCCAAAAAGGGTGGCATGGGGTTCAACCGCGTGTTTCGACCATAAGCCAAAACGCATGCCTGCTTTCAATACAAACATGACAAAAGTAGGGGATGATTGAATCGGTTGACTCCTAAGGATCCTCTCATAAAAAGGTGCACTGACTAAAGGATTATCGACGTAAAAAATTACCAAATTGGGATCAAGATGCATAATAAACTCCTTTTGATTTAACGGAGAAATGAGTTTAAAAGATAGTGCTGACAGTTTTTGTCAGCAGTGATTGGTTGCGATAATGCAAGATATGGATAACCAAAGTGATTGGTGTTTTAATATCGCCAAAGTGCCTTGCCAATCAGTAAGGCTTTATTGAAAATCATAGGTTATCTCGTATCGGTACGGGAATGAGAAAGAGGCTGTTTGTACTTATCGTATCGATCCAAACCATTTTTCAATAATAAGTATCAAGATAGGAATATTTATAAGGAAGTTTGATCATGAATAAGTTTTACGTCGATCCTGATATTGCACAAGCCTCTACTTTACCTGCACATTTTTATACGTCTTTAGACTGTTTCGAACAAGCAAAAGAAAAAATATTTGCCAGGACTTGGCAGTTTTGTTGCAGCACTGAAAATTTGCGATTAGAGGGACAGCTGCTACCTTTTACTTTATTGCCAGGATTGTTGGATGAGCCTTTGTTATTGGTACATGATGAACAAGACCGGTTCCGTTGTTTGAGTAATGTATGTACTCATAGAGGTAATATCCTGATTGAGGCGCCCTGTTCTGCCGAGAAAATTAAATGCTCCTATCATGGCCGCAGGTTTAACCTTAGTGGTGACCTTTTGCATATGCCTGAGTTTGAGAAGACCTGCAACTTTCCAACTCAAAAGGACAATTTGCCGCAAATTCCATTGGATTGTCTTGAGCCCTTTCTTTTTGCTTCATTGGCGCCACACATGTCGTTTAGGGATGTATTTGCAGAGATTAAAGAACGTCTTTTTTGGTTACCCATGGAAAAAATGCGTCTCGATAGCAATCGTTCCCGTGATTATCTGGTTAAAGCGCATTGGGCTTTGTATTGCGAGAATTATCTTGAAGCACTACATATCCCCTTTGTCCATCATTCATTAAGAAAAGTGATTGATTGCACTACTTATACCACAGAGCTTTATCGTTACTGCAACTTGCAATTGGCCCTAGCCAGTCACGGTGAAGAAAGTTTTGATTTGCCTAAAGATTCCCCTGATTACGGGAAACAAGTAGCGGCTTATTATTATTGGATTTTCCCAAATACGATGCTTAACTTCTATCCATGGGGATGCTCTGTAAATGTAGTAAAGCCCTTAGGACCTGAACTCACTAAGGTGTCATTCTTAACGTACGTTCTTGATGAATCCAAGTTAGGTAAAGGAGCAGGGGGCGATTTGGATAAAGTGGAACGTGAAGATGAAGCCGTCGTCGAGTCGGTGCAACAAGGGATCCGTTCGCGTTTTTACGAATCCGGTCGATTCTCACCCACAAAAGAACAAGGAACCCACCATTTTCAACGTTTACTTTGTGAGTTTCTTAATGATTGATGAATAAAACCATTAAGTATAAATGTTTCGCAGGACGTAAAGCGAATTAATGGTAGCGTGAGAACCTTCTCTTTTTCCAGATTCAAGGATTGAATGATGCATGATTTAACTTCCGAACCGTCGCTCCAGCGAAAGCTCAATGCGCGTGTATTGGGAATGATCACCTTGGGTGGTTCTATCGGAACGGGTATTTTCTTAGCGAGTGGTAATGCTTTATCCTTGGCGGGGCCTGGTGGTACCTTGCTTGCCTATTTGATTATGGGGGTTATGGTCTATTTCCTGATGACCAGCCTCGGTGAAATGGCAGCATTTATACCTACTAGTGGATCATTTTATGTGTATGCAGCCCGTTTTTTTGATCCTTCTTTAGGGTATGCACTGGGATGGAATTATTGGTATAGCTGCGCTGTTTATATTGCATCAGAAATTTCTGCTTCCGCATTAATCATGCATTTTTGGTTTCCTGAGAGTTCATCTTTGCTTTGGTGTTCTATTTTTCTCTTATTGATTATGGGATTTAATGCAATCTCAACTAAAGCATTCGGCGAGATGGAATATTGGCTTTCATTGATTAAAATTTCAGTCGTTATCTTGTTCATCATCACTGGATTTTTCCTGGTTTTCGGTTTTACAGAGTATCAAGCAGGTGGTTTTCAAAATTGGCGCATTGGTGATGCCCCATTTCATAGCGGATGGATCGGTATTCTTGGTGCTTTTGTGGCAGCGGGTTTTTCTTTTCAAGGAACGGAACTTATCGGGGTCGCTGCAGGGGAGAGTGTAGATCC
Source organism: Legionella cherrii (assembly GCF_900635815.1). Taxonomy (NCBI): domain Bacteria; kingdom Pseudomonadati; phylum Pseudomonadota; class Gammaproteobacteria; order Legionellales; family Legionellaceae; genus Legionella; species Legionella cherrii. The sequence continues at coordinate 3,471,720 of NZ_LR134173.1, read as the reverse complement.
TGACAAAACGATTCCCAAAGCGATAAAAATGGTCTTTTGGCGGATACTGATTTTCTTCGTTTTATCACTTTTTGTGATTAGTCTTTTAATTCCCTACACTTCCTCACAGTTGATCAGTTCTGATGTGGTAATGAGCCCTTTTACCCTAGTGTTCCAACAATACAATAAAGCATTTGCAGCAATGATTATGAATGCGGTGATTCTTCTTGCCATTATATCGACCGCTAATTCAAGTATGTATGTGGGTAGTCGAATGCTTTGGTATTTAGCCAAGGAGGGACATGTTCCCCGAGTTTTTTCTGTGGTCAACCGAAGAGGAATACCGATTTATGCTTTAGCCTTAACAAGCGCGGTAGCCATGTTGGCTTTTTTATCTTCCATTTTTGGTAATGGCACCGTTTATTTTTGGCTACTCAATGCAACAAGCCTTTCCGGTTTTATTGCGTGGATGGGAATAGCAATAAGTCATTATCGCTTTCGCAAAGCTTATTTGCATCAAGGCAAAGATCCTGCCCAGCTTCCTTATTTAGCCAAGGGATATCCTTTTGGGCCCTTGTTTGCTTTTGGCGTATGCCTCATTGTGATTGGCGGACAGAATTATACTGCGTTAATGGCGACCCCTATTGATTGGTATGGTTTGCTTATTTCTTACATTGGTTTGCCACTTTTTATCATGATCTGGATTGGACATAAATGGATTAAAAAAACTAAAATCATCCCTTTGCATGAGTGTCAGTTTCACTGTGAGTAAACAGGAAAAATGGTCATGCTCGGTGATACAAGTGATTGACGTAGGTTGGCAACAGCTTGCTCCAGGAACACATACGTTTACGGAAATTGAAAGAGGAGTTGTTTAAAGCTTACTATAATAATAATTTATTTCATGGAAGAATTCTTATGGCAAATAAAATACCAAACATTGTTATTGTTGGTGGTGGTGCAGGAGGTATGGAATTAGCTGCTTTATTGGGGAATAAATTCGGAAAAGCAGGTAACGCGTCCATTACTTTAGTTGATTGCTCACCCACTCATATTTGGAAACCGTTATTGCATGAGGTTGCCGCAGGTAGCTTGTTTACCAATGAAAACGAAATTGATTATCTTGCTTATGCAGCGACTCATCATTTTCATTTTGTTTTAGGAGCTCTTGAGGGTCTAAATCGAAGCAAAAAAGAGATTTATTTGTCCCCTTTTTACAGTCACGAGCAAGAAGTTCTGCCTAAACGAGCTGTTTCATACGATATTTTATTTATTGCGGTGGGAAGTGTCGCTAATGATTTCAATATTCCTGGGGTTCGCGAACATTGTTTGTTTTTAGATAACATAGACCAGGCAGCCTATTTTCATCGCGAATTATTAAACCGTTTCATGCGTCTTTCCCAGCAGCCAAATCAAGGTCCATTTCATCTTGTGGTGGTGGGCGGTGGTGCTACTGGAATTGAACTAATCGCAGAATTAAATAACACAATCCATGAAATTATAAATTATGGCATCGGCATTCAGCCTGACGTTGTTTCGTTTACCCTAATTGAGGCGGCAAGCAGATTATTGACCGCGCTTCCAGAAGAACTCTCAGAAAAAGTATCTGCGGAATTAACGCGCATGGGAGTAAAAATTTGTGTCAACGAACAAGTTGATAAAGTGACAGAACGTGGTTTGCATACTAAGTCAACTCAATTTATTCCCGCCGATCTGGTGGTTTGGACTGCTGGTATTAAAGCCCCGGATTTTTTGCAGCACATGGATGGTTTGGAGGTCAATCATATGAATCAGCTTTTAGTGAAGCAAACCTTACAAACCACCCTAGATGATTCTATTTTTGTTCTTGGTGATTGTGCGAGCTGCCCTCAAACCAATTTAGATAAAACGGTTCCACCACGTGCGCAGGCAGCCCATCAACAAGCATTATTTTTATATAAAATTTTGGATAAATATTTAGAAGGGAAGCCTTTACCTGTTTATCATTATCGTGATCATGGTTCTTTAGTGACTTTAAGCCATCATGTTATTGGTAATTTAATGGGTAAAATAACTAAGCGATTCATGATAGAAGGCAAGTTAGCACGCTTATTTTATTTATCTTTATATAAGCAACATCAAATGGCATTATATGGCGGGTGGCGAGTTTTTTTGCTGACCTTTTCGAATTTGTTAAGTCGCAGAGTGAAGCCGCGACTCAAGTTGCACTAACTATACCCAAGAGCCTCTGAAACCTAACCTTTAGAAGTTCCTAAGGCATCTATTCAAAGTATAATAACGCAGGAAGCAACAATGTGGGACCAGAATAAAAAAGAATACATAAAGCGTCTGTCAAAGATTAAATCTTATCTTAAAAACAACAAATTTGTTGAGGCGCATGATTTAGTCTCCGTGCTTTCTTTGCTCATACGCTCAGGTGACCGAGTATGCATTGAAGGTGATAACCAAAAACAAGCGAGTTTTTTGGCTACGGCAATGGCTCAGCTAAATCCTCAAGAAATCAATCACTTACATATGATCCAATCAGCAATTGCCTTGCCAGAACACCTTGATGTTTTTGAAAAAGGGATCGCCAATCGAATTGATTTTTCTTATTCAGGTCCACAATCGGTGCGACTTGCTAAAATGGTGTACGATAAAAAAATTGAGATAGGTAATATTCATACCTACAATGAACTGTTTGGGCGATTAGTTGCAGATTTGACACCTAATGTGTGTTTGTTGATGGCTGATAAGGCAGACAGACAGGGGAATTTATTTACCGGGGCGAATACCGAGGAAACACCAGCGCTTATTGAAGCGACTAATTTTAAAAACGGTGTGGTTGTGGTGCAAGTCAATGAACTTGTTGAGCACCTACCCCGCGTCGATATCCCTGGAGATTGGGTTGATGTGATTGTTCAAGGTCCGGAAATAGCTTATATCGAACCACTGTTTACCCGTGATCCTGCGCAAATTGATGAAGTCAAAATATTGATGGCGATGATGGTCATCAAAGGAATATACGCTCCTTATCAAGTGAATATCTTAAATCATGGGGTAGGATTTAATACCTGTGCTATTGAATTGCTTTTACCCACCTATGGTGAATCCTTGGGCTTAAAGGGAAAAATATGCCAGCACTGGGTGGTTAATCCTTTACCCACTTTGATCCCTGCCATTGAAGCGGGATTTGTGAAAACAATCTATCCGTTTGGAGGAGAAGTCGGCATGAACCGCTATGCTGCGGCTCGCCCCGATATTTTTTTCACCGGTAAAGAAGGGGAGCTCCGTTCGAATCGGATGTTAGGCCAGTTAGCTGGGCATTATGCGTGTGATGTTTTTATCGGTGCAACATTGCAGATGGATCTTGAGGGAAATAGTTCTACAGCAGTTGAGGGGCGTATAGCAGGTTTTGGTGGCGCGCCTAATATGGGCTGTGATGCTCCTGGTCGGCGCCACTCTTCATATGCTTGGTTGAAGGCAGGGCAAGAACGCAGCCAAGCACTGGGAACTAAAATGCCTCGAGGAAGAAAATTGGTGGTTCAAATGGTAGAAACGTTTCAGAGTGCAACACAACCCACCTTTGTGGAAAAATTGGATGCTTGGGCTTTACAAAAATCGATGAATGCTGATTTGCCTGCAGTAATGATTTATGGGGACGATGTAAGTCATGTAGTGACGGAAGAGGGAATTGCTAATCTCCTGATGTGCCAAACTCTTGAGGAGCGCGAACAGGCCATTCGCGGTATTGCCGGATATACCGAAGTTGGAGTAATGCGCGATCGGATGAAAGTCGAAGAATTACGACATCGAGGAGTAATAAAACGCCCGGAAGATTTGGGGATTAAAGTTTCCGATGCAACTCGAGATTTATTGGCTGCCAAATCAATTCGTGAGCTTGTTGTTTGCTCTAAAGGTTTATATGAGCCGCCTGTAAAATTTAGAAACTGGTAGGGCAAAGATATGGAACAGATGGAATTTCGTTTTACACTTTCGGGTGAACGTCTTCAAGGTAAAAAAACAGTTTGTGGCGTAGTTGGCTCAGGTAATTTAGAAGTTATCATTGAAACCAATACGACGTCAGAAACAATTTTTACTATCCAGACGGCAATTGAACATTATAAACCCGTTTGGAAAATGGTTATTGGGGATTTTGTGAATCAATACCAGCCTGTTGGTTTGCAATTTACCATCAATGATAATGGAGCAACTCCAGCTGTTGTTTTATTACGTTTAGGGCAAGCGTTGGAAGAGTTTCAAGGCAATTACAAAATAGGAACAAATTATGAAGAGCTCGATGCTCGAGAACGAATCCAGGTTCTATTTGATGAAGATTCGTTCACGGAGTGGCTTGCTGATGAAAAGCTATACAGTCCCTATTTGGCCGCTTTTAATTTACCTGGTGAATCAGACGACGGCATCGTTATAGGATCTGCTCTGTTACAAAAAAATAAAGTGCTTGTTGCTGCCCAACAAAAAGATTTTATGGGCGGTGCTGTGGGCGTAATTCATGGGGCGAAGCTTACTGGTTTATTCAAAGCAGCAATTGCAACTGAGACTAAGGCTGTGATCCTGCTCATTGATAGTGGTGGTGTACGATTGCACGAAGCGAATGCTGGGGAAATTGCAATTTCAGAAACAATTCGCTCTATTTTTGAGGCAAGACTTCATGGAATAACCACAATAGGGGTTATTTGTGGTAGAAACGGTGCCTTTGGCGGCATGGGAATTATTTCTGCCTGTCTGGATTATCTCATTACAAATGAAATAGGGCGGATTGGCGTATCTGGCCCCGAGGTGATTCAAGCTGTAGCAGGTGTCAATGCCTTTAATTCACAGGATAGAGCTTTGGTTTGGCGTGTATACGGTGGAAAAACCCGCTATTTACAGGATATTGCTCAAAGCTATGTAGGTTCAGATGTTGCAGCGATACGGGCTCAATTGCTTGCTGCTCTTGATAAGCAAGTGCCGCTGAATCTTAACTCTCTGAAACAAAAACAGGCTCTGTTAAAAAAACGCTTTCAAGAAACGCAAGGATATCAAGAAGAGGGGGCTTATCTGAGCCACGTTGCGCCAAAGTATGCTGCAACGCTTTTTGATATGGACGAGCAAACCTTTTTACAGGCAGCAAAAGATATAAAATCGTAGTCAGATGACTTGTCGCCCGGATTAGCTGCAAGGGTATTTAGTCTGCGATAATACAAAAGGAAAAAGAAATGATCGCATTAAACGGCCTTCTCAAACAGATATTTTCTCAGGATATTAAGTTGACAGAAAACCAATCCGTTATTTATGGGCATGCGACGTTGAAGAATCAGCCGCTTCATATTCTTGGAGTCAAGGAATCAACATTTTTGGGTGCAGAGCAAGCCTTGATTATGGCTCAGCATGTCATTGATATTCTTGAGAGTCAATCAAAAGATCCTGTTTTGCTTTTAGTTGATGTTGCTGGACAGGAGTTAACCATGCGCGATGAATGGCTGGGCATGCAACAATATTTTGGTCATTTACTTGCATGTTTGGAGTGTCTACGCCAGCAAGGAAATGCGTTGATATCTCTGGTTTATAACCAGGCATTAGGAGGAGCTTTTATTGCGTATGGTTTGACTGCAGATACCATTTTAGCCTTACCGGATGCAGCCTTAGCGGTGATGTGGTTGGAAGGCATTGCAAAAGTAACCAAAATAGAATTGGGTACTCTCAAGGAGCTCAGTAAAACATTCCCCGTTTTCGCTCCAGGAGTGCAAAATTTTTATGAATTGGGTGGGATACATGAGATAGTAAATCCATCTGAATTGGCTGAAAAAATTAATTTAGCGATCCAAAAAAATAATACAAAGGACGAGCGGGCACTCTTGGGTAGTGAGCGGGGGGGCAGAAAACTTGCTTTCTCGATTATCAATAAAGTGGCTAATCATTTATGAATGCACAGCGGCATCATTTAATTTATCTTAAGCCTCATGCTGATTTTGTGATTACCTCTTGTCATGAGGATCAGAAAATGATTGCCGAAAAAACTGCTCTTTGGCTTGCACAAGGGCTGCCTTGTATTTATGCCAAACAATTTGCCGGTCAAGAAACAATTAATTTGGGATTAACTCTGTTGCATGATAATCAAAAGCATCGGGTTGGTTTGCAAGTTGCCCCATCGTTTGTGCAAACACAAAAGTTCCTTCCTCAACTTATCGAGATGCATGAATTTTTCTCACGGTGTTATCAGATTACGGATTTACAGCGTATTACTAATTTATATCCCGTTTCAGATATTGCTGTTTATGGCTCATTTTTATTTCATTATTTGTCTGGATACTCTTTTGTTAACCAGACTTCAGATCTTGATTTACTTATCTATTATCAAGGATATTCTTGGACTGATTTACATGAAACAATTCAGGCATTAACCAAAAAATTTAATCGAACGATAGATGGCGAGGTACGTTTTCCTCATTTTGGTGATATTCCAATTAAAGAACTACTCGATTTATCTGCAAAAAAACTGTTGTGTAAGAGTAAGGACCAAGTTGCCTTATTATCAAGAACCGAACTTTATGAATACTACACCATGCTGTGAAAGAGCACTCGCCAAAATGGCGGTTAGAGCACTTTATTTTGAAGTGAAAGCATATCCAAAACCAGGATTAGTCAGTTTTGTGGATGCCGGTGCTCATCACGATATGAACGGCGATACGTTTTATCGCAGTCTTTTTACCTTGCGTCATTATTTTTATCACATTACAAAAAAGGGATTAGTCACCCGTTCTTTTGAAGAATTAAAACACATTGCGATTGAAGCAGAAGAGCGCATGCTCAAAAAAACTTGGGGAGTGAACACACATCGTGGTGCTATTTTTGCTTTGGGTATTACCTGTGTCTCAGTGATTCGTTTAGCTCAAGAAAAGAAATGTTTTACACCGGCTGATGTGCACCAACAGTTACTGAATGATTGGCCAAAGCATTTACAAAATCATGAAGGAAATCCAGAAAGTCATGGGGCTATTGTACGTCGACAATACAAAGTGATTGATGCCAGGCAAATGGCAATACGTGGTTATGATTTAATTTTTCATTTACTTCCTGATTTCATTGCACTTTTTGTTGATACTCAATCTCTGGATACTGCGTGCTTATTTGCTTATGTAGCACTTTTACAGAATATGGATGATACAAATATTCTTTATAAAAAAGGAAAACCTGGCTTAGATTATGCAAAATCCAAAATCAGAGAGCTATCAGTTATCGATAGTTTGCCAGCACAGCGACAGAAGGCCTTGGAAATCCATCGACTTTTTTCCGAGTCTGGGATTAGTCCAGGCGGGGTAGCCGATTTGATTGGTCTTTTATTGTTTCTTAGTCAATTATTTTGCCAACAGCTGAGAAATTATTACCCGCGCCATCAATTAGATAAAAAAGTTGACTGGATCTGTGCTTAATTTAAACAATTATTTTGCTGCAAAGGATTCACCATCACCGAAAAGAGCCGTTAAAAAACAATGGGTAAGCAATTAACTCAACTCGGATTATCTCCGTCGTAAGTCAAATTTTTTGTAGCGACGAAATTTGATTATCCAGAAATCAGGCAAATTAATACGAATTGTAACACTTAATGCATTCAGTCCCCCTTACTTAATTCCTTTAAAGTTTAATAATTTGAGATAAATCAATCTATACTGTAATTAGAGTCTTATAGAACATACAAAGGAGAAAGTACTATGGAACTGAGTCATAATCTACCTCAAGCAGATATAATTCCCATACTTTCTCGCGCGACTATTTTTACAGGTATTGGTCTTATTGAACAAAAAATGCTAGCCGATAAATGTGTTATTGCAAACTATAGGCCTGAAGAAATCGTTATAGAGCAAGGTGAAATAGGTGATATGCTTTATATTATTATTCGAGGCACTGTGCAAGTTTCCATAAAAACGCAATCTATGGGTTGGAAGCGTATTAACACTTTAGGCCCAGGCGATGTGTTCGGGGAAATTGCTATTTTACGCAATATTCGCAGAACAGCGCGCATTAGTACAATAACTGCTTGTCAATTCCTTACGATTAACGCTCGAGATTTTTTAGCGGTTTATCAATACTTTCCTGCGCGAGCCAGAGACAATATTCAATTAGTTGTTGCGAAACGGTTACAAGAAAGTGGGGCACATGTACGTTTATAAGTACATAGTTCATTAGGTAGACATATGATAAATTTTCCCCTCACTCTAACCTTGATCCGGGGCTAGGGGAGAGGGGAAAATTTCTAAATTAATGACAGAGAGTATTGATTTCCGGAAATGTAAATGGAAGCAAATTTTCTTAATATTATTTTGGGATTTATTGAAGGATTTGGCCTTATTATTTCTCCTTGTATTCTACCCATTTTACCCATTTTTTTAGCGAGCTCACTGAGTGGATCCAAAAAAAGACCTATTGGAATCATTATTGGTTTTACTTTGTTTTTTTCTTTTTTTGTATTTTTTTCGCATCAATTGGTCCATTACTTAAATATTGATTTTAATTTAGTGCGTCATATCGGTTATGGCATTTTGCTTCTTTTAGGGGCCACTATGCTCTCCAATTATTTAACAGAGCAATTTGGCAAACTAACTCAAGGGTTTACCCGCATAGGCAATTTTTTTTCAGTAGCCAATAAATCGGAAGGAGGGTTTTGGAATGGCCTTTTATTAGGAGGAATCATTGCTATTATTTGGACTCCTTGCGCAGGACCGATTTTGGCTGCAATTATCGTACAAACCGCATTACAAAAAACAACCCTTTTCAGTTTCTTTACTTTAATGGCTTTTGCCTTAGGAGCTGCCATTCCTATGTTTATTATTTCCCTTTATGGGAAAAAACTAATAAATACGTTCGACTTTTTTAAAAAACGCGCCACCCTTTTCCGTAAATTTTTAGGCGGGGTGATTATTGCCAGTGTTGTTTATATGATCTACTTTGAAGAAGAGGTTGTTTCTTCTTCCGTTACTCCTCAAACAGGAATTAAAACGTCCAACTCCCTCATTAATGGTTTATGGATTCCTTATCCGGCACCATCGATACAAGGTATTGATGCTTGGATTAATTCACCTCCATTACGTTTAGTCGATTTGCATGGAAAAGTCGTTTTAATCGATTTCTGGACTTATTCGTGTATTAACTGTTTGCGCACTTTGCCCTATATTAAAGACTGGTATACTCGCTATCATGATAAAGGATTGGTTATTATTGGAATTCACACCCCAGAATTTGATTTCGAAAAAAATCTGGATAACGTCAAAGCGGCAGTGAGTCGATATGGGATTTTATATCCTGTAGCACTTGATAGTCAGTTCGTTACCTGGCGCAACTATCAGAATCATTATTGGCCTGCACATTATTTAATAAATAAAAAAGGCGAAGTGGTTTACAGACATTTTGGTGAAGGTGATTACGATGTTATGGAGAACAATATTCGCTTTTTATTGGGAATTAAGGACTTAAGCACCTTAAAATCTTTGCAAAACGCCTCTTTCAATCTCACCCAAACACCAGAAACCTATTTAGGATATGCAAAGGCTGACTCTAATTACAGTCCAGAACTGATTAAAGATAAGACGACTCAATATCATTTTGCTGATAAATTATCGACTAATGCATGGGGCTTAGAGGGATTATGGCAAGTCAATGCAGAGTATCTTCTCGCAGAAGACGTCAATGCAGCGATAAAAATACAGTTTAATGCACGCAAAGTCTATGCCGTTATGGGAAATAGTTCTGCAAAACCTATTAAGGTTAGAGTCATTTTAACTGATGGACAGTCCGGTAAAAAGCTCCAAGAAAAAAGGATACTAATCGATAAATACTCCCTTTATGAGCTGGTTTCCCAGGAGAAATTCACCAGCGGATATCTACAGATTATTGCGAATGAGCCTGGAGTCAAAGTATACACTTTTACCTTTGGAAGTTGATCTTTGATTTCCAGACCATCAGTTTTCTATGAACACATTCGTTTTTATCTCAGACAAGACTCACGAGCGGCTTGGCCATCAATGAGGGAGGGTTCCTTTTTTTTCTCCTGGAAGAAAGAGGTTGTTTTGAACCTGGTGAGTTCAGGGGTTTTTGCAGGGGCCTCTTGAATTACTTCTACCGCTGCGAGCGCATTAGGTTTGAGTTCCGGGTATTGCTTTCGCAGCTCCAAAAAAGGTTCAATTTTGAATAGATTTTTAAATAATGCGATTACTTCTGCATCTTTTACTTTTTGTTCTAAAAACATTCCTAAATCAATAAAAATTTGACCATTGTGAAAAACAGCAACCTCAGGGTTAATTGCTTCTTCAATTTCCTTTTGTGTATATTCGGAATCAGACCATCCATCAATCGCTTTGAGCAAAGCCCCTTTTTTTAATGCAAATGAGAAGCTATGAGTCAATGCATCGCGAAATTCTTTTGCATTTCCCTCAGGAAGTACAACATTTAAATTTTTACCGTAAAATCCTGAATTACTGGAAATTGTAATTCCCCATTTTTTGTGGCGAATAGTGTAGGATTTTAAAAATGAATGGATATTATCCGCTTTAACGAATTCTCTTTTGGGGTTTGGAGGAAAAGGGATACTTATTTCCATACTTCCCGGGATTTTTGTTAAAAGGCTTGCAAAATTAAATGCACCAATATAAAAAAAATGACAATTTCCCCCGCCTAATACAGGTATATACTTTATAGGATCGGCCATATCTTTAGTTACACTGAAGAGGCTTACTTGCAAAAGGGGCCAGCCAGAGTGGTAATTGCGTAATAACCCAGGTATTTTATTTTTCTCCGTTTGAGTCTCGTTATAGATTTTTAATAGCGGGGTCTGTTCTTCTTCTGAAAAAGAGTCAATTGGCATGTTATTTCCTTTTAAGCAATGATTATTTCATAACATAACCATTTATTTTTTGATAATCGAGAGAATCTTTTTTACTTCTGCAACGACTTTTCCTTCTTTGTCGGTTATAGGAACAATAAATTCTGACTCAATTTTTTTCCTTTCGTTTACTTCAAGTCGAATTTTTTCGACTTGTTCTCGGGATAATTCAAATCGTGCATAAATAGTTCCCTTAGCAGGTATTTTATAACGTATAGAAGCTGATTTATCCCAAACAATGTATCCTTTTCCTAATAAATGCATGAGCATCAACATATAAAATGGATCGGTCATGGAGTACATAGAACCACCATAATGCGTTCCCACATAATTTTTATTCCAAAAGCGCATTTTCATCTGAACAACAATATGAGTACCATCAGGATGAAAGTTTTTTACACTAATTCCAGCGCCCCAAAACGGTGGCCAAAAGCGCATCATTCTTAATAATGTTGAGAATTTCATTCGATTATCCCAGTAGCATGGTAGCTATTTACAGATCTTATTTTTCATTTTAAGTCTATTTCAGTCAACAAATATTATATACTCTTCGCTTTTCCTAACCGATTAATTAGGTTCCATGATGCATCATTTTATCGCAAGAAAATTTTTTGTTCTCGCTACTCTATTTCCCCTGATTGCCAACAGTGAAAACAACTCCTATCTTCCTCCCGTTTTTACTCAGAATAATCGACTTGCAGCAATTCAGGCAACATTCCCAATCATTGATAAGATGTATCAGCAGTATGCGGAAAAAAATCATGTCCCTGGTTATGCATTCGGGATTATTATAGATGGTCGTTTGGTCCATACAGGAAGTGGTGGTTACACGAATATTGCAAAAAAAATTCCTGCTACCCCGCAGTCGATGTTTCGTATCGCATCGATGACTAAAAGTTTCACCGCCATGGCAATTTTAAAACTTCGTGATGAGGGTAAATTAAGGTTAGATGATCCTGCCTCTCTTTATATTCCTGAATTAAAGGATCAAAAATTAACTCAAGACGCACCAGAGATTACAATTCGTGATTTATTAACTCATTCCGCAGGATTCCCGGAAGATAATCCCTGGGGAGATAGAAATCTGAATAAAACTGATGAAGAACTTATCGCTTTGGTTAAGCAAGGAATTTCACTATCCAATGTTCCTGGGACATCATTTGAATACAGTAACTTGGGATTTGCCCTCCTGGGATTGATTGTTAAAAGGGTATCAGGAGTTCCCTACCAAGAATATATTGCGGCAAACATTTGGCAGCCTCTGAATATGAAACAGGTGGCTTGGGAGTATGCTCGGGTTCCACCCAATCAGTTAGCACATGGTTATCAGTGGGTGAATGGATATTGGCAGGAAGAGCCTATCTTACATGATGGTAGTTATGCTTCCATGGGGGGAATGATTGCTTCCATCGAATCGTTTAGTCATTACGTTACACTGCATCAGGCTGCCTGGCCTGCGCGAGATGATGCAGAAACAGGACCAATAAAAAGAAGTTCTATACGTGAAATGCATCAACCTTGGCGATTTTATGCATTAGATTCAAAAGATGAAGTATATGGCAGAGCGTGCCCAACAATAAGTGCTTACGGCTATGGATTAAGATGGTCAAGGGACTGTAATGCTAAGGTAGCAGTGGGACATAGCGGTGGATTACCAGGTTTTGGAAGTAATTGGCTTCTATTGCCCGAATACGGTATGGGCGTGGTTTTATTAACCAACGTGACCTACGCTTCTGCAGAGACAATTAACGTTCAAGTGGTTAATAAGCTTATTAATGAGGCACATCTTAAAGCAAGAGAGTTACCACCTTCACAAATATTGAATGAGCGACAAAAAGCATTGGTGAAATTACTGCCTGCATGGAAGGATGCAAAAGCCAGTGGCGTATTTGCAGAGAATTTCTTTTTGGATTCATCCATTGCATCGTTGCAAAAGAAAACCCAAGAACTTTTTGCGAAGGCAGGAAAAATTCTCAATGTTGGTACGGTAATTCCACAGAATCAATTACGAGGATATTTTATTCTTAAAGGTGAAAAAGCGAATCTTAAAGTGAGTTTTACTTTATCACCCGAAAATCCTGCATTAATTCAGGATTATGAAATAGAAGAAAAAGTTTAGTCCCGTTGACATTGTTGTTTTGCCTCTTCCAAAGTAGCAACTGTCTTTTTCAAGGCAGTTGCTACTTTGGATTTTATTTTTTGATTTTATCTTTAGCTGAAAACCACTATGGACCTTGGCTGCGAGACAAAACTTTACCGGGCAGCAGGGGTTTGCGTAGAGGAGTGCCTTAGAAATAAACCTGGGTACGCTTCGCTTTACCCAGGCTAAATAGAATCATGTACGAATCTTAAATGATACTTTGTGCCGATACTGCCTTCTCACAAAGCATGCGCAAAGCGGTTGCGATTTGTTTTAATTCTTTATTGTGTAAATGATATTCCTTACCCAATTGAATTGGATCGGTGAAACTTAACCATACCTGGCCATTGGTGTCTTCTGTAGCCATTATCCGCAAAGGTAAATCAAGTGCGATTGCGGCATTTTCTTGCATTAATGGAGTTCCTTTCGCGGGATTACCGATGATAAGAACCTCAGTTGGAAGTAGTTTTTGATTCACCTTTTGCGCTTCACTACTGTGATCAATATGAGCAAATATTTTTCCACCTTGTTGAGTAATTATATTAACCAGACGTTCTATCGTTTTTGAGACAGGATAAGGACTTTGTAGTGTTTGTGATCCCGAGCCTTCAGGAGCGCCTAGCTTCATGTCAAATGCCGCAGCGATTTTTCGGGCAAGTATATCTAAATCAGTTAAATTTTCTTTGTTGGCCAACAGGGTGACACATAAGAGTTCGTTTGCTGCGGTAAAGCGACTTAGGAATGCCGAAAATCCTGGAATATTTCCTTTGATTTCCATTAATCCGGGATGTCCAGGGAATAGCCATCCCGCATTCCCAGGAATGATTGTTTTATTATCTAAGGTAATGCATTGATAAAGAAAATCTCTGTTCTCCTTTTCTTTGACTAAGATAGAACCAGCCAGGCTGATATCCCATAGGCTAATATCCTCCGCAGAAGCAATAACACCACCGTGTGAAAAGGTAGTTGTCCAGGTGACGTCCGGGACTGCCTCATGCTCGGCATTGTAACCTTGAGCCACTTCTATAGGGTCTATGTAGCTGGGATTATGCAAAAAATCGCTGTGTTTAAAGGGTAGGATGTCTTTGTTCAATTCATTATCAATCGAAGATTTATTTTTGACAAAAAAAGTTCGTTTTAAACCCACTCGATTAATTTGATTTTTTGTTACGTAGTTCTCATAACTCATGCCACTGATTTTTTCAATAAGAAGGCCCAATAAGTAATAGTTTGTGGCACTGACTTGCATTTGGGTACCTGCAGGAAAATCTAAGTTTGGATTCTTAAATAAGCTAAAAATCTCCTCAGGTTTATAGTCTTGGTGGAACGAAAAATTATCACATTTGGTATAATCGGGTATTCCTGAACAGTGGGTTAATAATTGTCGAATGGTAATTTTTTCCCATGTTTGCGGGAGTAAGTATAAATAATCCGAAACAGAGTTATCTAACTGCAGTTTTCCCTCTTCGTGTAACTGCATTATGGCTACTGCGGTATAGGCATGGGTTAATTGCCCCACGTGGAAGAGCGTGCGTGTCGAAACCAAAAGTTTTTTTGCTGTATCAGCAAATCCATAACCGACTACCCGGGTGATATAGGGCGCTTGAACAATTGCCAGCGACATTCCAGGAATATGATTTTCTTCCATGTACTCAATAATCAGGTCATCTACAGATTGTCCTCGATAAAGAGTATGGAAATCGCCACGACCGCTACCCGAATGAATGCTCATTATTATTCCTTATATTGCTCACAAACAACTATTTTTAGTATAGATGAGTATGGATGGATTGCCTTTGGTGTGAGATGAAATGGAACCAGAGAATCCTATTGCCAATCCCTTGATTCCTCTTGTTAATCCGTTTGCATTTCCTGCGTGCAGTAGAGTTCTATAAATGAATCTGCTCCATAGTGAATCGTGTTACGACAAAAATAAGGTGGAACTGCTGTATATGGAACAATGAAACCTTCTTTCATGCTGACATACAATTGATCACAGCGGCTGGCAATTTCTAAAACTAAACGTTCCCCCTTTTTATAGGATGCAGCCACTGGTGTCATACTAAAGCGCAATAAAACAGCAATATTAGGTTCAAGAGGAGTTACTATAGAGGTATTAATTGCTAATTCACATTGAGAACCACTGGTTTGGTCTATGGTACGTGTAGCCGGTCGAAGGTGTCCCATAGACAAAGGATGGTAGATTCCCTCACTATCGATTTTCCCTAATCTGGCGATTACATAGGAGTCAATTTCATTACAACTGTATCGAAGCTGGATGGTAATTGGGCCAGCAATTGTTGTTTCTTGCTGAAACAGTAATTCATAAGCCAGTTTTTGTTTTTCGAATTGCTCTATTCCAGGTAATACTTCAATTCCTGGAGGTGTAGAGATCCAGGAATCATGTTTTTCATCGGGTATTTGATGTTGCAAAACCCTAAGCTCTGATTCCTTGGATTTCTTTTGAAGATAAAGCTTGCATACCTGGGTCTCTGGACTAGGGAAATTTGTGGCTGATTCAAACTGATTTTTCCCTTCAACCCAATATCGTACGGGAGGCAAACTGGCATAACCATTATCAACCCCTTTGACAATATGATCAAAAAAAGCAAGAGCCTCTAATTGCCATGAATAAACGGGTAACTCATATTCAGCCGGACCAAGAATCATCCATTTTTTATTTGTCGAGGTACTAGCATGTTCAAACAGGTCGTAACAGCCAAATTGGTGTAATGCGATATTGCCTAAATTTTGCACAACAACAAAAGGAACATGAATCTGGTTTAATTTTTGAAATGGTCCTTGTGCAATTTGAGTCTCTTCTCTTGAATTACTATCCACCATAAGATGAATGTACCAGCGGAGTGCCTCAGGAATTACCTGATTTTTTTTAAATCCACTAATAATTTTATCTAAGTTGGGCTTTATGAGCTTTTTCCATAACCAAGGGTAACTGATGGCATAGCTGAGTAAAGCTCTTTTCCAGGGCGCCAGGTAACGACGGACTGTAGGCGGATTAAAATTAGCCCCCAACCATAAATTTAAAAAATCAGCATTAAAAACACCCCCATAATGGAAAACATGTCTGTAAAAATCAGTACAAATTTCATTAGCAAAAAAAGCACGTAAGGAAGGCGGGTTAAGTACTGCCACGCTGGCTTGATTCATACCGTAGTACGAAGTGCCAAATAAACAGACATCCCCATTGGACCATGATTGCTGTGCTGCCCATTCGATACAATGATAATGATCTTGTGTTTCTTGCTCATTTTGCCAAGATTGAAAATCACCTTCAGAACGTCCAATAGCTCTTGCAGTGACAATTACCTGCACATAACCTCTATCAGTAATGACAGGTGGGGAGCCAATTTCATTATTTCCAGTTGGAAGTCCTGTGGTATGCAAATCGCGATTGTAGGCAGAAAATTGGAGAATGACTGGATATCTTCCCGATTTTTTAGGTACGTATACATCGGCAGAAAGATGCACTCCATCGGGCATCGGAATCATTACATCTGCAAAAAGCTTACAACCAAGACCTGATTCAGCAACCCGATGAGGCGTCCATCCTGCTAATTGATAGGGATTCAAACGTGCGCGAGGTATCAATAAACTGTTTAACCATTTTTTCATTATTTTAAAAATCTATTTAATTAATTGTTTTTAAAGGAGATATTTTAGCAAAATAAATGATAATTTTTAGATAAACAGATAAAATAATGCAAATAAATTCTTATTTGAAGTGGTGTTGTTTACATTCTGCAGCAGATGAAATATAAAGTGGGGTAAATCTTGTTCTAAAGGCTCGAACACGGCATGAATATTAAAATTGATCTATTGAAAAATAATCTTAATGTGATTCCTGAACTTGCCCGCATGTGGCGAGAAGGTCTTGGAAAAATTTGGTTACCTGATGTGCCGCTTGAAGTTGTAGAACAACGTTTTCGTAACCATGCAAACCACGACACGATGCCTCTCACGTTTGTCGCTTTCGATAAAGAAAAACCGATAGGTATGTGCAGTTTACGTGAAAATGATGGAATTCGTCCTGACTTGATGCCCTGGTTAGGTTCTTTAACTGTAACACCCGAATATCAAAACCAAGGACTTGGCAAACGACTTGTGGAAGTAACTAAAGAACAAGCCAAAAGAATGGGGTATGAAATACTTTATCTTTTTGCTTTTGATCGCACGATACCCAATTACTACCAATCCTTAGGGTGGAAAATCATAGATACAGACCATTTCAAAGGACATCCTGTTACCGTAATGGAAATTATAATATAAAAAAACCGAATCATTCCAAAGTAATTACCTCACCTGCCCTTATAATTTTGCCCATATTTTAAATATTTAGTTCAATTATTTTGCATTTTTAAAAATTCTTGTCTAGGATTTATTTGCCTATAAAAATTCTATATAGGTTTATCATTTTAGGGAGAAAATAATGAATCGAAATATTTTTCAAGGCAAATGGATGGAAATCAAAGGTGAAATGAAGCAATTTTGGGGAAAACTCACAGATGATGACCTCAAACAAATAGAAGGGAATCAACAAGAAATTTTTGGAAAACTCCAAAAGTATTATGGTTACACCGAAGAACAAGCTAAAAAAGCAGTGCATGATTTCCAAAGAAAAATACATCATTAATTAAAAGGTATTTGTTTTAATAAAGGGAGTTTAATTATGGAAAACAGAGGAATTGTTAAATCTGGAGAGCTGACAGGCTCCAAGGTCATGAATACAGCACATGAAAATCTAGGTGAGATTGCAGAAGTTGTTATCGATAAACAATCCGGAAAAGTAAACTATCTAGTATTAGATTTTGGTGGTTTTCTGGGATTCGGAAATAAATATTTTGCAGTGCCCTGGAATCTTTTTTTGTATGATAATAAAGATGATTGCTTTATTCTCAATGTTGAAAAGCAAAATTTGAAAGATGCCCCTGGCTTTGACAAAAATCATTGGCCAAATTTTTCAGCACCTGAATTCAAAACGACAATAACCGGATTTTATACTGGAGGTAAAAAATTATGAATATTTTATCAAGTATATTATTCAGCGGTTTCGTTTTGATCTCTGCAACCTCATTTGCTCATGATGATTCTATGAGTTCAAATCCAAGTGGTTCTTCTAATAGCACTATGAGCTCCAGTTCAAATGCTAATAGTAAGACATCAATGGGATCAAATTGGGTTTGTACAACTAATGCAAGTTCTAGTGAAAAAAGAGCGGATCAGGATGCCGATAAAATAATGTCAGAAAAGGCTGCTTCTGCTGCCAAATCATTTGCTTTTGCACAAAAGCATTGTCGAGACTGCACACAAATCACATGCAGTGTTAAAAAATAATCAAACTACCTGTGTTCCCTGATCAGGAATACAGGTAACTTTCCTTAAAAAACATTTTTTTTTAACAATTAAGTATTTTCCACAGTTCACCATGGCTCATGAATCAATTATTTTTAAATTTACGTTTGAAGAATTTAATAATTCTTCCTATGCTAAAAGGAGTTTTTAGTAATTCATTTTATGCCAAGGAATGCGAATGAACATTTTAAAAACCCAAGTCTTGAATGGGCCTAATTATTGGTCAAATTTCAGAAGGGAACTCATTGTCATCAAGCTCGATATAGGGAAATATGAAGAGCTTCCTACAAGCCATTTAGCTGGATTCAAAGAGAGGTTGATTCAGGAGTTACCCAGTTTACAGAGTCATCGTTGTTCTTTAGGCATCGAAGGTGGATTTTTAAAAAGAATAGAAGAAGGCACTTGGTTAGGTCATGTGATTGAACATGTGGCTTTGGAGTTGCAGTATCTCGCAGGGATGGATTGTGGTTTTGGTAGAACTTATGGAACTAAGGACTATGGGGTCTATGATGTCATCTTTGCCTATCAGATTGAAGAAGCTGGTTTGTATGCCGGAAAGACAGCTGTCGATTTTATAAATTCCATAGCTGAAGGCAACAAATATCCTCTTGATGAAGCAATCAATCATTTAAAAGAGATTTTTAAAAAACAGGGTTTGGGTCCAAGCACTCAGGCTCTAGTGGATGAAGCCAAAAAAAGAAATATTCCTTGGAAACGCCATGATCACAGTTCCCTAATTACCTTAGGATACGGTCGAAATCAAAAAAAAATATGGGCCTCAGTGTCTTCGAAAACAAGTTCAATTGGTGTTGATATCGCTTCTAATAAAGAGCTGACCAAGAGTATTCTTAATTCAAATTTTATTCCAACGCCATCAGGATTGATTATTACTTCTGAGGAAGAACTGAAAGCGGCGGTAGAACAGTTAGGATTCCCTTTAGTGATTAAGCCACTTAATGCCAATCATGGAAAGGGAGTAACGACGAATATCACCGATCTTAATAAAGCAAGATTCGGTTATGAGTTCGCAAAAAAAATTTCCAATGAATTGATTATAGAGCGCTCCATACCCGGGAATGACTATCGATTTTTAGTCGTTAACTATAAGGTGGTTGCGGTAGCTAAACGTACTCCGGCTCAAATTGTAGGGGATGGAGAACGTACAATTAATCAATTAATCAAACAGGCAAATGAGGATCCCAACCGAGGTGAATCCCATGAAAAGATACTGACCAAGATCAACGTAGATGAATCCACTTTCTCTATTTTAAGACACAATAATCTGACGCTGGAGAGTATTTTACCCAAAGGTCATATCCTAAATTTAAAAGAAACGGCAAATTTAAGTTCTGGTGGGACAGCTAAAGACGTCACAGATGCAGTTCATCCTTTTAATATCATTCTTGCAGAACGTGTAGCAAGACTGGTGAATTTGGATATTTGTGGAATTGATGTGATTTCAAAAGACATTAGTTGCCCTCTGAATGAGAACCATGGCGCTATTATTGAGGTAAATGCTGGGCCAGGATTAAGAATGCATCTATCGCCCAATGAAGGTACGCCTCGTAATGTAGCTGAACCTATTTTAAAAATGCTTTATCCTGAACATTTAACTTCAAGAATTCCAATAGTCGCCGTTACAGGCACTAATGGAAAAACAACTGTAGTTAGGTTGATTGCCCATCTTGCACGTTTTGCAAATCATTATACGGGTTATACAACCACAGAAGGTATTTATATCAATAATAAATTAATCTACAGCGGCGATTGC
Source organism: Legionella cherrii (assembly GCF_900635815.1). Lineage (NCBI taxonomy): Bacteria > Pseudomonadati > Pseudomonadota > Gammaproteobacteria > Legionellales > Legionellaceae > Legionella > Legionella cherrii. Next base: position 3,451,605 of record NZ_LR134173.1, on the reverse strand, counting down.
AGCGGCCCTGCAAGTGCACAAGCTGTTTTGTATGATCCTGAGGTCGATTATGCTGTATTAGAATGTGCTCGAGGTGGCATTCTGCGTTCAGGCTTAGGATTTGATGAATGTGATATTAGTGTGATAACGAATATTACTGGGGATCATCTGGGGTTAAATGATATTCATACGCTTGAGGACATGGCACAGGTCAAAGCAGTTGTTGCGCGAAGCACCAAAAAAACCGGATATAGCATTTTAAATGCAGATGACTCGCTAACTTATAATTTAAGGAATGATTTGCAGTGCAATATTGCTTTGTTTAGTATGTTTGATGGTCCGCGGATTAGAAAACATTGCAGCTTAGGCGGATTAGCAGCTTTTCTTGATCAAGGGAATATTGTCGTTCAAAGAGGGTCTGAACGAATCGTTCTGGCCGATATAAAATCGATTCCGCTCAGTTTTCAAGGTACTGCAACCAGCATGATCCAAAATATCTTAGCGGCAACATTAGCTGGAGTGATTAGTCAGTTCTCCTTAGAGAAAATAAAAGAAGCACTCCAAATTTTCTATCCCACAGTTGAAAATCTTCCAGGCAGAATGAATCTTTTTCAATTTCCTCATTGCCAAATTATGGTTGATTATGCGCATAACGAGGGTGCATTTTGTGAGCTAAAAAATTATCTTGGTTCGATTCATTGCGCCAAAAAAATCGGAATTATAGGCGTAGCAGGTGATCGACGTGATGAGGACATAGAAAAGTTGGGCTATCATGCTGCCTCTATGTTTGATGAAATTGTTATTCGCCATGATAAGGACGGGCGAGGGCGAACTCATCATGAAATTAACCGTCTTCTGGTTGCCGGAATTCTTCGTTCTGATTTTAAGCCCACTATCAATATTATTTCAGACGAGATTGAGGCGATTGAACATATGATGGGAATAGCAGAACCCAATACTTTTATCTTTTGTGCCGTTGAAGATGTATTTGAAACAACTAATTTTCTCAAGAAAAGGGAAAAACAATTGATGATGGTGAATGAGGTTTATAATGACACCCAAAGCTAAGTTATTGATTATCGGTGGTGCCGAGGATAAAGGGCACGATGAACCAATGGATATTTCGGAGCAAAAAAGAGAATTTACTCGCTATGAAATTTTGAGTGAATTATTGCCTCCATCGAATAAGAAAATAGAAATTATTACCACAGGTTCGGAAATTCAGGATGAAGTAAAAAAAATTTATCAAAAAGTTTTTCATAATATGGGCTACAACAACATAGGATTTCTTCCTATAAAAAAAAGAAGCGAAGCGCGCACTAACGAATATTTAAAAAGAGCAGCAGATGCTGGCGCTATTTTTTTTACAGGAGGAGATCAATTTCGTTTATCAACAATATTAGGGGGCACTCCTATTGTTGATATTATTAAAGAGCGATATTTGAAAGACAGTGATTTTATTATTGCTGGAACCAGCGCTGGAGCCATGGTTATGGGTACAGTGATGATTACTGGCGGCGGTTTATCCGAAGCTTTAAGGTATCGAAACTTGTTAACTTCCTCCGGATTAGGAATTTTACTGTCTTGTATTATTGATACTCATTTCATCAAAAGAGGACGATTTAGTCGTCTTGCACACGCAATTATTATGAACCCAGAACAATTGGGTATTGGTTTAGGCGAGGATACTGCTCTTGTCATTCGCAATGGATCTGAGGCCGAGTGTTATGGATCAGGTATGGTAGTTATTATTGACGGCAGGAATATTGATCAAACGAATATCACTGATGTTGAAGAGGGGGAGCCCGTATTCGTTGAAAATTTAATTGTTCACCTTTTGGTAAAAGGCTGTCAATTTTCAATTGCGGATAGAACTCTAGCGAACCCTGCAATCCCTATCAATAAACAATCTAAATGATGGAATAACGTGATGAAAAAAATTGCAATCGCAGTACACGGTGGTGCTAGTGAAAACTATTCCTTTTTACAAGAACATCAAAAGGAATTTAAACAGGGTTTGGCTAAAGCGGTCGAAATGGGTTATTTAGTACTCGATAAAGGTGGCTCCGCTTTAGATGCAGTGCAAGAGGCAGTTCGAATCCTGGAGGATAATCCACTATTTAATGCAGGAAAAGGTTCCGCATTAAATTCTCGGGGTGAAGTGGAAATGGATGCTTCGATTATGAGTGGTAAGGATTTACAAGCCGGGGCTGTGTCTATGGTTCGCACCGTAAAAAATCCAATTCGTTTGGCAAGGTTGGTGATGGAGAAAACAAGACATGTCTTTCTTTCAGGATATGGCGCTTTGGAAATAGCAAAAAAATATGGTCTGGAACTTGAAGAAGAGTCTTATTTTATAACCCCAAATCAGTATGAGGCGTATCAAAATCTCAATAAAATAGAAACCATGGAAGAAATTCAGAACAAGAAAATGAAAGGAACCGTGGGTGCTGTGGCTTTAGATGTACAAGGAAATCTTGCAGCAGCAACTTCAACAGGTGGAATCAGCAATTGCCTTCCAGGGAGAATTGGTGACAGTTGCGTGATTGGCGCTGGATGTTATGCCAATAATGCAACCTGCGCGGTATCTGGAACAGGGGAAGGTGAATATTTAATTCGGGGCGTGGTTGCTCATACGATTTCTATGATGATGGAATTTGATATGCCTTTACAAGAGGCGTGCGATCATGTGATTCATGAACGCAATAAGCTGTTAAATGGCGAAATGGGAGTCATTGCCCTGAATCGAAATGGTGATTTTGGAATTTCTTTTAATACAGAAATCATGAAAAGAGCTTGGCAAAGTTCCTCTCAAGCAATGCAAATTAAATTATTTGATTAATTTGGAAGCAATGAAATAAAACTCTTTGACATTCCGAGGTATCTTTGGGTACCTGTTTACGTTCCATGTACCGAACAAGTATTTGGCATCTCTTGTGCGAAGAGGACGCTCAGGAAGCCTCACATACTGATGAATGCCACGTTTCATCAACAGCATGTTCGCGCATTTGGTGCTCAAATCCATATCGATACAAGTAGGTCCACTGAATAGATAATCCAATGGGGTCGTGATGAACGAGGGAAGCTCCCTCGTTGCAATCGGGATGATAGTAAATCTCATTACTTGTTTGTTGTCTTATTTTATAATGGGGGTGGCGGGCGTCGAGCAAGTAGCCCCATTACAAGAAATACGACAAAGATAACAAGAAATAAGAAGAATAAAATTTTTGCAATTCCTGCAGCTGCAACTGCAATTCCACCAAATCCAAATGCTGCAGCAATGATTGCAATGATAAAAAATATGAGGGCCCAATATAACATAATAACCTCCTTGTATGCATATTGAACAAGTTGTTCATTTAAATTATAGCCCGTATGAGATAACTTGAAAAAATACTTATTCCACTCAAGAGAAAAGAAGATAGGATAGGGAGGGTATATGAGCCGCAATTAACACCTTCTGCGGCTCAAAGGGATATCTTAATGGCAGTGCTGCAGTATCCAGGCATCACGATTTTTATTGGCTTAATACATGATCGCGATGATGAGTAAACCAGTAGCAATACAACCAATTAATGCGAGACTGGAATTACCTCCAGGAACCAAGTGACTTTCAGTTGTGACTAAGGTGCGGCGCCCTCGCCAAGCCATGATCGCAGGCAATAATAACAATAAAATAACACAACATATGCCGGCATAGCTTAATGCATGCAGATAAATCCCCGGATTGAGTAAAACTACGGCTAGCGGAGGAAGAAAAGTCAAGACTAAAATATATTTTCCTTGATTACCCGATTTCTGCAGTTTTAATCCATCTGCCAGAAAATCAAATAATCCTAATGAAACCCCTAAAAAAGCAGTGAGCATACATATGGAAGTGAAAAAGCCAAAGAATCCGCTAATCCATTGATTTTGAACGGCTTGGCTTAACGCCTCGGTTAATCCACTGGTAGCATGGTCTGAATTCATGAGTGCAAGCAGTCCATTTTCTCCTTCACGAGAGACAACACCCATAATTACCGCATCCCATACAATGTAGCAAGCAAGAGGGATAAGCGAACCTAATAAAATAACTCGTCTCAGGTTTCTTATATCATCGCCAAAATAGTCTCGTAAGCTGGGTATTATTGATGCATAACCGAATGAAGTGATTAAAATCATTAAAGTGCCTGTAAAAGCGCGTGCAGAACCATCAGTTAAACCCAGTGTTGATGCATGGGGGCTAATAATTGCGACTAATAAAATGTAAATCCCTAATTTCCCAAACATTAAACCACGATTAACATAATCTACAGAGCGTATTCCTTTATACACAATCAAGCTGAATAAAAGGGTAAACAAGATTGCAGTGATACTGTTGGGTAAATCAATATTCATTTTATGCAATAAGCTATTGAATACGTCGCTACCCCCTGAAATATAAGCTGAGAGGAGGGTGTATAGTAAAAACAAATAAGTGATCCAAGCAATAATTTGTCCTGGTAAACCTAACGTGGATTTTGCCATCGAAATCATATTACTGCCTGCTGGGAGACGTAAATTGACCTCTAGCATTAATAATGCTCCTGCAGTCATGATCAGCCAGCAAAAAAATAGGAAGAAAATTGAATTGCTAAAGCCTACTTCCGCTGTAGAGACAGGCAAGGCAAGCATTCCTCCACCTATTGAAGTTCCTACTATCAGTAATATCCCACCTATTAGTTTTGAATTGATCATAAGATATAATCCAAAATAGTGTAAAAATAATTCAATATGATACTTTGTTATTCATTTTAAGTCAATCGTATCATGGCCTTTGACATTTAGAGTTGATGTACGAAATTTCCCCTCAACCCTAACCCCTTTCCCACAAGTGGGAGAGGGGATTCTCTCCTGAGTTAAGAAAATATACCTTCTCCCTCCTAGGGAGAAGGTGCCCGTCAGGGCGGATGAGGGCGCTTCCTTAAGGGTACCTACATCAAATTCCAAAATTCATGTATTAATAGTCCGACCGAAACAGCAATGACAGCGACTTGAGTCCATTTGCCGCCGGGAACTATAAAAACAGAGTGATGTTTTCTTCTGCCAAAATAACACATTAGCGCAGGTAAAAGTAGTAGCAGAATGATACAAAAGATACCTGCGTAGCCTAAAGCATGGATGTATGCACCTGGATAATAAACGACGATAAGTAGAGGGGGGGCAAAAGTAAGTAAAAACAACCCAAGACCATGGCCTCCTCGCTCGCGTAGTTTTAATCCATCAGCAAGAAAACTGTATAAGCATAATGAAACACCCAGGAATGCAGTGAGCATACAAATGGACGTGAAGAAATTAAATAGAGCACTAATTGTTGTATTTTGTACTTTATTGGAGAGCATGCTTGCCAACGCGCTGGTGGTGTGCGGATTATGCATGAGGCTCTCAAGGTTTTGACTTCCTTCAGAAGGAAGGGCACCCATAATCACAGCATCCCAAGCTAAATAACAGAATAAAGGAATTAACGAGCCAATAAAAATAACTTTTTTCAGCTTTTTCACATCATCATCAAAATAGTCTCTTAGATTGGGTACAATGATGGCAAATCCAAAAGAGGTAATTAAAATCATAATCGCGCTGCCAATATATCGCATATCGCCATGATGCAAATGTTGCATTTCTATATGCGGAGCGATAAGGACTACTAACAAAAAATAAACCGCTAATTTCCCAAACATCAGTCCTCGATTGACATAATCGACATACCGAATCCCGCCATACACAACCATACCAAAAATAAGCGTAAAGACTAAACTTGCCTGCCAATCAGTCAAATGCAAGCCCATTTTAAAAAGAAGGCTATTTAAGACATCTGCTCCGCCAGAAATATAGGCAGACAGGAGGGTATAAAGCAAAAAAAGATAGCTTACCCAGGCAGCAAGCAAACCATAATTACCTAAAGTAGCTTGAGCCATAGAAACCATATGCTTGCCTCTAGGTAAATAAAGATTTGCTTCAAGAATAAAAAATGCCCCTAAAGTCATGAATACCCAGCATAGAAATAAAACAATTGAAGATTGCCAAAACCCAGTAGCTGCATTGGCAACAGGCAGGGCAAGCATCCCCCGCCGATTGAAGTACCAACGATTAAAAGAATTCCACCGATAAATCTTGAACGCATTAATTTTGCCTTACTTGGTTGCATAAACTACAGGTGATGGTACTGGAGCTGGGCAGTTTGCACAAGTCTTAGTACCATAACTATTGAACCATTGAATCTCAATGCGTCGATTAAATGCGCTGCCATGAATCAACTTATTATCACCTACATCATTTTTATCGCCATAACCTTCTGCTTTAAGAAGTTGAGCTGGAATATTATTAGCCCATAAAAAGGTCATCATCGTTTCAGCCTGTGCTTGGGACAATAATTTTTTATGGTGATCTGAACCTACATTATCTGTGAATCCCGCAACATAAACAGGACTCAATGGGTAAAACTTCAATAACCTGATAATATTTTCCAAACCGGGATAACAAATTTCATTAAGGCGGGGGCTTTCAAACATAAAGTATTTATCAACAGGTACGATTAAGGTCATCGTATCGCCGTACTGTACGTATTCAATGTTTTCTTTGTTTAATTCTTTAATGATACTGCGTCGACTGGCTTTATTAAGGCCTACAATGGCACCCACAGTACCACCGACAACAGTGCCTGCCAGTGCGCCAGCCACATGTCCAGTTGCCGCTGCACCTACGGCAGTTCCCACAACTGCTCCGGTAACCACTCTTTTGGGCATGGGATGTACGGGTTTAAAATTATTATAAGGCGGATGAAAACAACTACTCAGTAAACAGGTGATTAAGCCAAAGCAGAGAATTCGTGTTTTAGTTCGTTTGAGTGACATGTTCACTCCCTAGTCCAGTGGTTTTGTCATTATTAAACATCTACTTAAATTTCGCAATTGTAATGACTTAATACTTAGAGCCTATGGATTCAGAATTGTAACAATGGAATGATATTTTGAAAGGTTTTGTAGCCCGGATTCTCCTAAGTTAATCCGGGGTACATACTGTACCTAGGCTAGAACATGATTAGCAACAAGAAAGTTCTAAATCATCATTCACTGCAATTGGATTAAGTTTATCTATTTGTGGTTCTGGTTTAAAGAAACGAATTAAACCTGACTCATTGGTATATTCAGCATCATGGCGGCTAAATGATCTAAATTCGGAAAAGCACGATAATGCTTTGTATGCCGCTGCAAGCATACCTCCAACAATGGTTATTCCTACTGCAACCCCTAAAACAGGTTGGACAATCAGCACCGGAAGTGCGATCCCAAAAATTCCTGCGTACAAGGAAAATGCGGTTGCTGCATAGAACATTAACTCACATGCTTTGGCGAGATTATGAAATAAAACACCAATTTTTCTTGATTCACAGGCACTTGCCACTGTCTCTAATGCCTTTTTTGGGGTCAGATTCCCTTTTTTTACCTGATCTAATTGTTGTATAAAGGTTTCATAACTGCTTACAATCGCTTCGACTTTTTGGGGCGAAATTGCTTTGGTATAAGAAAGGTTATAATAATTTTTTACGGCGTCTATTTTTTGCTGCATTTTTTTACTAATTTCAGCATCATTAAATAGAGCTTGTAACTCTTGGTCACAGGTGTTTAAACGTGGTTCAAATTTACTATGATTAACTGGCATGATTCGTCTCTTTATTATTATTGTCGGGAAACCATGGTTTAACCATTTCAATTGAGTTGAATGGTCTTAGTGTCTTATATCATAATTAACCTGAGTTCGACATCAATAAGTGCCCTTATTTTTTAAGGGCTGTTTCCGTGTCGATTATCTTGGCTAGACTACTACACGTCATCCGAGCGCAGCGAGGGATCTGCTGTCGTAACACGGTGCTATAGCGTGCAAATCCCCCTCACCCTGGCCCTCTGCCCTAAGGGGTAAGGGGATTCTGATCCAATGCTATTCTGAGAGCACTGAAAATCCCCTCGCCCGCGCAAGGAATTTGAGTAAAAAAATAAAGGGTACATCGCTGGAGAGGGCAGGGGTGAGGGATTGGGGGGAATTTTTTCCTTCACGTGATGGCCAGGGGATGACGTAGGGTTATTCTTCCACTTGAAATCGACATAAATTTTGAAAATCACAATGTTGGCAAATGGTTAAATGAGCTGGTTGCGGTGCACAATAACCTTCTTGAAATTCTTTAACTAAATCAGTGAGTTGTCTTTGCCAAACTTCCCGATACCCAGCCCATGTCTCTTCTTTTTTTAAAGGGGTCATTCCACTCATACTTAGTTTTTCTTCACTAAGTCCCATTGAGTTTATTCTTCCAGCTTTCACTTGCAGGAGTAATAAGGTATTAATCTGTTCATCTAATAGCGCATAAAGTAATAATTGCGACTCTTTAGGCCGTTCTTCATTCCATGGTTTGCTGGCGGGAAGGCTGCTTTTATAATCAATAACCCATTTTTTATCTTCTACTTGATCCAAGCGATCGACGCGGACTTGAAAATCAAGACCCGCTAAATGAATCGTATAAGATTGTTCCAGGGCGGCGACGGCAAAAGGAGGGCGTTGTTTTTCCCATTCAAGACACGTTTGCACCAGTCGTTTCAAGCGAGTGTACTCCACGTCTTGAATGGAATCGAAGAATAATTCGCAAAACTGTTTTTGAAGTGGGCTTAAAGCAGTATGAATGGCTTCTTCAATGTACTGTTCCAAAATTTGAGGTGCTAAATGAAGTAACTTATGCTGAGTTTCCAATTTTTGCCATAACAACTCCATTACCTTATGAATTATTTGTCCTCTTTTTTTATTGTCCAAACCATCAGTTGTTTGTATGGATGCCTTTGCACGGAGTCTATGTTCCGCGAATGCTTTGAAGGGACATTTGGCTTGATTTGAAAGAATTGCTGTGCCTCCATAAATGCGCTCATCGGGGTGTATAGGCACATTAAAACACTCATCCAGAAACATTAAATCAGGTGTTGTTTTTGAAAGGTAATCTGTTGGTAATCGTTCAAAAGCAGGTAAATCAGTGATTAATGAACAGGGTAAATTGGGCGTATCCGCCTGCAGCTGTGCATAGCTAAATACAATGGAATCAGCACTTTTTTGAAATCGTTGCAGAATCTGACGAGCAAATTGCAGTTCGCGAGCTGGCAAGCTATGAGGCATACATAAATCACGTTGTAACTGGGGCGGAATAAAAGCAGATAAATGTACCTTTTGCGGCAAACATTGATCCGTTAAACCCGTGATCCATAAACTGTCGAACTCACATCCTGATGCCTCCAGTAAACCACAAATTTGAATTGGTGCACTGGTTTTTTGTGCTTGGAAAATAGTGTTTGCGACAAGATGGTGCACTACTTCAAGTACCTCCGATTTTGTGAAAATGGGACGAATCAAAGCAAATTGTCTCAGCTCATCAAAAACCGTGATAAAACGATTAAGACACTGATAACTTTCGGAGTTAAGAGTATAATCGCCGGGAAAGCCTATATTATTGAGACGTTTTTGAAATAAGTGTATCCATTCTTGTACCGTAGCCTCTTCAGGATATGGAGTAAGATGGTTTAATAAATCAGCAAGTTTTGGGGCATGAGTACTCAGTTCTTCGATTAAATGATTTAAGGGAATCGAATGATTTGCGAGTAATGTTCCTTCTTGCAAATAGTCAGATCGTGCGATGAATTCTTCTTTGGAGTGCCCTAGGTAAGGCGATTGCAGCAGCAAGTTTGCTTGATGCGGATTCAGATGGGTGTCATCCAAGTTTAGCCAACATAAGGCATGGGCCACCAACGGGAAATGAATCAAAGGCTGTCCTAAGGAAATATTAAAATCTGAAGTCTCAAAATGATGGGCTAAGGTTCTTTGTAATGAATGAAATTCTTGTTCTAAATTCGGTACAACGACACCTATGTTTTGCTTTCCTTCCTTTATTTTTATATGCAACCATGCCATGAGCTGTTGATATTCTTCTTTATTATCTTGAGCGGCTAAGACTTCGATTTTTGATGATTTTTCCTTTAAGTCGTATTGATATTGAAGGACACCTTTTTGAGCTAAAATATTCTGCAAGAGTGCTTGTTGGGGAGTGAAATCATCAAAACAAACCCAAACAACTTTTTGGGAAAACAAAGAGCTGTTTGCATCGAGTAAATAGGGTATTAGTTCATATTCGGTAATTAAATTTTGTTGTTTTAATTGCGTATCAAATAAATGCCACCAGCGTTGGAACTGTTGCGTTTGTGCTGTGTGATGAAAGGCTGGATCTTCCAAATTAACTTGCCACTGTTGGCAACGTTCCCAAGCACTAATAACTGCCTGAAGAAGTCCGTCGCTGTAAATAATATGAGATTCTGCTTGGATTATTCTACGCCATAAATACTGACATTGAGCGTCGTTTAATAAGGTGGGATGGTCAAGATGTGCGCTGTTAAAATTGAGTTGTTCATAAGCTTTAATCAGGGCAACTCGAAAAGGCATGCATATCGGTTTCTCTATAGTTTGTTTCCTACACTGGGCAAAGTAATGCTGAAGTATGATATCGCTGAGTCGATTATTGGGGGTGAGAACCGTGGCTTTTTGTGCCAAAAGAAGAAAAAGGTGTTCTTTATCCGTGAAAGTGTGTATGGGCATAAAAATCCAGAGCAAAGGTAATTAATTGTAGCCTTAGGTGCAGTCATTAGAAATATCCTCTCCAGTCGTGCGGGAGGGTGGGGCGAGGGTTCATTAGGTCTCTTCTCCCTACGAGAGAAGGAAAATTACTTAACTTAATCTCAGTGTTCTTTTTATTGCACCTAGGCGATAAGGATTTTACTTAAGTTTTTTTGCGCTGCAAAGCCTGGGGTTTGGCTGCTGGTTTTTTGCGGGCGGGTTTAGGTTTGGTTCTGTCAGAGGCACCTACATAGCGTGGTAAACTATGACTATCTCGTCTATCGGTTCGCAGGACTTGATAAACAAATCTGCCACGTAAAAAGATTGAGGCGAAACCTGATGCAATGGCGAGCCAAACACCAAAAAGGATGTAGCTGTAACCAAGGACGATTAGATACGCATAAACAAAATCATTGAAATTGTTTACTGGCAGCACTTGGTTGCCTGATGTCTCCATCGATAGCACCAGCCCAAGATCAAAAAATGGTAAGGAAACCAGTACCATAATAAAACCTAATAAAAAAGTTTTACGTTTGTAGGGCCTGGGGCAGTGGATGATATTTTTTCCAAAAAGAGCTCCAGTTATAGAAGCGACAATCATTCCGAGAATAATTGCTTTATAAAGAGGCACAAGTTCCTCTATGCCAATTGTTGTGAGAAAACCATCGATAAGTATCGTTCCGACAACGGACAGTAATCCATAATAAAGGGCTGCAAGTAAACGCGAATTGGAAAAGTTAAGTGCAGGATCTTGTTTATTCATTTGGCACTCCATAGCTCCACCTGTATATGTATCATTTTAGTATAAAATATGGGGCTACAGAGAGATTGCTCCATTTTTTTTATTATTATTACTTTAGAGCTATCTCAATGAATTAGATTCATCAGCAATGGAGGTGAATCAACCCAATAATTTGTATATACTAAAACAAATAATTATTGACTTTGATTATGAAGAAATTTGGACGCTTTATTTTAAAACTGTTTGGCTGGAAAGTTGTCGGTGAACTACCGCAAGATAAAAAATATCTGGTTGTTGTTGCTCCTCATACAAGCAATTGGGATTTTGCAGTGGGTTTATTTGCTCGTTTTTCGATAGGTGTTAAAATTAACTTTTTAGCAAAAAATCAATTGTTCTTTTTTCCTCTAGGACTATTTTTAAAAGCGTTAGGAGGGGCCCCCGTTGATCGCTCCAAAAAAAGTAAGACTGTGGAGCAAGTAGTAGAAATATTCCGTTCTCGTGATGAGTTTAAACTGGCCATTACCCCAGAAGGGACACGTGGTCCTGTTACACGTTGGAAAGAAGGGTTTTATCATATTGCGTGTCAAGCAGGGCTGCCCATAGTAATGGTCGGACCCGATTATGCATCTAAGGAACTCCGAATTCATGAGAAGTTCCAACCTACGGGCGACATCGATAAGGATTTGCCCAAAATTCTCGAGTTCTTTAGAACTATAAAAGGGTGTTATCCAAAGGAAATCCCAGAGTATCACTCTAAGAAGTAATTGGTTTTATCGATTGTAACCCCGGTAATTTGTAGGCTGGGTGCAGTGTATCGTAACCTTTCCTCATCCCGAGCGAAGCGAGGGGGCTCCCTCGCTTCGCTCGGGATGAGGATAAAAGATCCCATGGCTCTCTACCAGGGTAGGGCTGAGGTTGTTCTATGTTAGAAATGTTTTATCATTTTTAGCATTTTAAATTTTTTACCGCCTGGGAGAGCAAAATATTTTGCCTTAATCATTTGATAACCACATACCTGATACAACTTTACCCCGGGTAAAGTTGCCATCATTTCCATTTTTGTAAATCCATGGGATAAAGCTTGTTGTTCACAATAGTGCAGGAGCATTTTTCCATGTCCTTGTCGGGCATGGTTTGGATGGACAAAAAAAGCTCTAATTTTGGCATAATCTGTGTGTGGATTTAAAAATCCTTCCTCCCTGGTTTTGCATTGATCCCCTCCAAAAAGAGTTTTCCGTTTACTCCATCCACCACAGGCCACAATGCTCCCTTCCTTTTCTATTACATAGTAGGTTTGATCGGTAATGAGCTCTTGATCCACACCAAATATGGAGTGAATCGCACCTTCAATTTCTAGATTTGTATAGTCTTCCTGGCTTAACCCACGTGCTGAATGCTCAATGAGTTGGTTTAAGATATTAATCTCATCAATCTGTGCTGTTCTTATCATAATAGTTTCCTTTTTGGTCTTTACTAACGGGGTGATGAATCTATCATGAAATAAAAATAAATAAATTTTTAATTTAATGATGTTTTATTTCATTTTATAATGCCCAATTTTGACTTTAGGGTAATATATGAAAAAATACGGAGACAGATATTCGCAAGAAAATAGAGCAGAACCAGTATATTTAGATAAAATTGATAGAAAAATTTTAAATTTATTGCAAAAAGACAATCAAATTACCAATCTGGCTCTTGCTGAAAAAGTAGGGATTTCTGCTCCTCCTTGTTTTCGTCGTGTTAAACGATTGCGTGATGAAGGCATCATTGTGAATGATGTTGCCCTGGTCGATCCTTTTAAAGCTGGGCGGGGGCTTATTGTCTTTGCAAATATTACTTTGGAAAAACAAAGAGAGGACTTACTCGCTCATTTTGAACGTAAAATGGCCGAACAAGAAGAAGTAAAACAATGCTATTTTGTTTCTGGTGAGACCGATTATTTGCTCATAATTCATGTTGCAGATATGAATCATTACAATGAGTTTGCGCGTAGAGTGTTCGCAAATGAAGCAAATATTAAAGTATTTCGCAGCAGTTTTTGCCTTAATCGCACCAAGTACAATACGAATATCCATTTTTCTGAGGATTAAAATATTGTCGAATTGAAGCAGCAAACGCGGCGCTGCCTTAAGAATCCCCTCTCCCACTTGTGGGAGAGGGGTTGGGGTTGAGGGGTTATTAATACCCTTATCCGTTCTTCTCTTCGGATACCTTCTCCCCACGGGGAGAAGAGAAGGATTTTAGTGGATCGCTTCGACGCTGTATTCCAGCTACCAATGATTTTACATTTACTTTTTCAATACCGCTTTTCCTGCATAAGGCAATGCGGCCATTTCATTGATTCGTAACAGTTGATTGTATTTGGCGATGCGATCGGTACGGCATAGCGAACCGGTTTTAATTTGCCCACAGCCAGTAGCCACTGCAAGGTCTGCGATAAAGGTATCTTCTGTTTCACCAGAGCGATGTGACATGACGCAACGATATCCGTTTCGATGGGCTAACTGAATCGTTTGGCGGGTTTCACTTAAGGTACCGATTTGATTGACTTTAATGAGTATGGCATTCGCCACTTTTTGGGTGATGCCTTCTTGCAGAATTTTTGGATTGGTAACGAATACATCATCACCTACCAATTGGATTGTCCCTCCTAATTGGGTAGTCAATTGTTTCCATCCACTCCAATCTTTTTCATCCAAACCATCTTCGATGCTGACAATTGGATAACTTTTAACAAGATTGTCATAATAATCAATAAGTTGAATTGCAGTGAATTTTTGATTTTCGGACACCATATGATACATGCCTTGATCATACAACTCGGAGGCTGCAACATCTAGGGCAAGTACTATTTCATCACCCAACTTATATCCAACTTTTTCAATTGCCTCACAGAGGAGATCCAACGCTTGACGGTTCGATTTAATATTGGGCGCAAAACCCCCTTCATCTCCCACTGCAGTATTTAATCCTTGTTTTTTTAAAACGGATTTTAATCCATGAAAAATCTCAGCACCCATTTGCAATGCAGTTGGAAAATCAGCAGCACCTACAGGCATAATCATGAATTCCTGAATATCAACATTATTATCAGCATGTGCCCCGCCATTTAGGATATTCATCATGGGTACAGGCATGCTCATTTTTTCACCCTGATTTAATGCGGCATACAGGGGTAAGTTATGTTCATTTGCCCGAGCTCGAGCAGCGGCAAGCGAGACAGCAAGAATCGCATTGGCTCCAAGACGCGATTTATTTTCTGTACCGTCTAATTGGCACAATTGATAATCCAAAGCATCCTGATCTTCAACAGAAAAAAGGTGTAGTGCTTGATTAATTTCATGATTAACATGAGCAACAGCCTGTTGTACCCCTTTACCATTATAACGGTTTGCATCATTATCGCGTAATTCACACGCTTCACGACTCCCGGTAGATGCCCCGGAGGGAACACTCGCTCTTCCGTGCGTTCCATTTTTTAAAATAACGTCTGCTTCTACAGTAGGATTACCGCGAGAGTCTAAAATTTCACGGGCTTGAATTTTTGTAATTTGCATGTTGGGTCCTGATTACGATTAAAATTTTTCAATCTGAACAAGCGATGGATTTTCACCACTTAAAAATTTGAATATTGTTTTTGATCCGCACCGACTTTGTCAAGGGATAGATTGTTTCCCTGTGGTGACTTGCTCAAGATATTCATATTCATCAGCAGTCTCTTGGGATTGAGAGTATCCAAAAAGATAACTGATCAAACGTTTAAACTGCATCAATACCGACTCATCCTTTCTTTCCAGGTTTTTGTTCTGCAGTATATCCTGCATTTTGGTCAAGATTTCCTTTGGAGGACGTGTACCGAGTTGTAGTAATTGTGTTTTTAGCTCATAGACCCCTTGGGGTACAGATACTTTTTTGCCATCACTGTCTATTTTATGACGTGAACCAAAATATCCCAGAGCCCAGGGATTAGAGTTTCCTTTTAAGGCCTGCTCTATTTTTTTATCCAGATAATGATTAATTTTGAGTAACAAATTACGGGTTGCTGCATCTTCCTTTGCTGCAATAAATTGTGTGTCCGACTCGGCCTGAGCGTGTTGATTCAAGGCAGCAAAAATAGTAGGTGTTTCAAAAGTGTACTCGCGAGTCGCTACAATAGATGCTAGAGATTGAACAATTTCACTGTCTTCATGGGTAATATGTTCTAGTTGATCATGAGCAATCTGAGCAATTAATTCAGGGGTTTGAGTAATGAGCAAAGCAGAAGACTTATTTTTAACTGCTTCTTGAAATAATTCATTTGGAGGTAAAGAGAATAAAAATTTTAAGGAATTTAGCCGAGGTAATTGTAATTGTAGTTTTTCCTGGTAGCTGGTTTGTCGAGCAATTTCTCCACTAATGCGGGACTGTAATCCTTCCTTTTCATATTCATCATAATGCTCTGCATCTTTATATAGCCCTTGATAAACTGCAACATATTTTTTAATCGTTTCAATCATCTGTTCATGTAGCTTGATAAGAGCACCATGATTATTTTTTAATTCTGATGAGTCAATTTGCATTGAAAAAGTTAATTTTGAAATGGCACATTCTTTCATGGTGTTTGCGAATTTAGTTTTAAATTCAAACAAACTTAGTGCATTCTGCGTTGGGACTATAGGGTGTTCTGTTTTAGCTTCCATTTCATTTCCTCAATGGATTGGGTAAAGAATCATAACAAAATGCCCGTAATAAATAAAAAAAATCATTCAGCAGATGTTTGGTTTTCTGATGGACGGGTAGCCTGGTAGTAGCGAAACGGAACCTATTTTGGGGACGGGAACTGTCTAAATACAGAAAATAATTAGAAACTAACCGCGCCAAGCTTCATTAAGGCTTGGGTTAAAGAAAACAAAGGCAAACCCAAATGGTATCTTCATTTCCTTGAACTTCTTTAAATAACCATTTTCCCTGGTGTTCATATTGGTAACTACCGCAACTCTGATAGGGTTTTTCACTTTGCAAATAGGCTTCGATTGTTTTCTTACTTAAATGATGCAGCGTTAAGTAGGCTGTTTCATGATGTTGCCAAAGTACTTCATTATTTTTGGCAATGCAAATGCAGGCAATTTGCAGGTGTTCTTTGCCACTTAGTAAACTTAACTGTTCTACGGCAGTTGGATGGTTCAAGGGCTTATTCAACACTGTTTGGCCAAACAAGCACAGTTGATCTGCAGCGATAATAAAATGGTCTGGATGATGTTGGCTCACCTCTAAAGCCTTGCTGGCAGCAAGTGCGTAACCTAAGTCAAGAGTGCTCTCTGATTTGAAGGAGGCTTTAATTGCGTCTTCATCACACTGTGAAGGAACTACGGAAAATTCAATCCCAAGCGATTGGAGCAATTGTAATCTTATGGCCGAGCTTGAAGCAAGAATGATAGGTTTTTGTTGTAAAAACTTAGACATACGCCGCGACCAAAGCCATAAGTGAAAAACCTATTATGACAAAACTAAAATCTTTGAGATTGCAACAACGCTCCACCATAACGCAGCGTTCTAAACCATGAAGGGTTCCCAAATAAAGGAATGTTCCTGCGGAGGCGGACATTAAAATGGGATCAAAAAGAGATTTTGTTTCTACACTATGACCAAAATACCAGCCTAAGTAGATTCCAAGTGGGGTCATAAAGCTGAATAAAATGAAAAAGAACAGACTGCTGTTCATACTCATCGTACTTTTATTTAATTGAACTGCAATGGCAAAACTTTCTGCCCATTTATGGGTGATAATGGCAAGAAAAATCATAATAATCATTGAGTTATAGTGCGCCAACCCTAAGGCGGCACCCAGCATTATCGAGTGAACAGAGAGCATTCCCCAAGCTAAAAGGGCAAAAGCAGGATGTTTTGTATTATGATGGTGATACAGTTCCTTACCCAAATGTTCAAACCAGAGAAAAATCAGGAATACTGCACCAGTAATAATAAAGGCAAAAGGGTAGTTGTAGCCCATTTTTTTAAATAAAGAATTTGCCTCTGGAAGCATATGCAAAAGGCCTGCTCCCAAAAAGACACCCGTTGCCAGGGTTTCACCGACAGGAAAATCAATATGTTGATCGTCTTTAATACGTTTTCTAAAGGGATACCAGCCCGCGATTAAAATGACAATAAAAATAGAAATTGCAAAAAATATTTTTAAACTGGTAGCTGATACCATTGTTTATCCTGTTATTTATTCTAGATTTTTATAACTTAAAGGTAGCTTCGGTCTAACCCAAACCACATAGTTTAGTTGTGATGCATGGTCTCATGCAAGCTAAATAAGCGAACTTCTACAATATCCGACTGTAGCTTCAATGCTAAAATCACTCGTTCATGCAATTCTTGCCATTGGTTAAATCGTTCATCACAGACTATATCAATCCCTATTGTTCCATCCAGGTAATGTAAATTCCAAAATAAAATCTGAGGGAAATCAATACGGACTTCATTGGATAGCAGTTCTTGTAAGACCTTGCGGTTGGGTAGGTGTAATGAGGGACAGGAGCTCTCATCATCTTCGGGGTCAACATGTACAATCACATCATTGACGCTTTCTATTTGATCCGTGAGCGCATGGTGTACGTGTTGCGCAATGTAATGGCCTTCAGACACCGATATTTTAGGCGAAACTAAAATATGTACATCGATTAATACATTTTCTCCCATGGAACGAGTTCGTAATTGATGAATTTTTTCAACCCCGTCCACATTTTGGATTACTTCTTCAATACGTGTTAATAGTTCTGGACTGACCGCAGTGTCTACCAATTCTTTAACACTATTCCATGCATAATCCCAACCCATCTTAACAATCATCAATCCAACTATAATTGCAGCAGCAGCATCAAGATAACTGTAACCAGCGATACTGCCAATTAAACCGACGAATACAACAAGCGAAGAGGCTGCATCTGAGCGATGATGCCATGCGTTGGCAGTAATCAATTTAGAACTAATTCGTTTTCCAATATATAGGGTGTAGTGAAATAAAACCTCATTGCTCAAGATGGAAATGCAAATGATTGGCAGGGTTAACCAATTTGGCATGAGATAATTAGAGTGGAGCAAGTCATAGATTGAATCCCACGCGATACCAACACCTGCAAAAATGAGTAAAAGCGACAATAATAAGGTTGCTGCCGTTTCGATACGCTGATGTCCATAAGGATGACTGGCATCAGCATCAAGGCTTCCGTATTTAGAAGCAAATAATACCATGGCGTCTGTTATGAGATCAGAGAGGGAGTGAACTCCGTCTGCGACAAGTGCATGAGAATGAAAAAAGTAGCCGCCAATCAGTTTTATAATGCCTAAAAGTGCATTTGAAACAGCTCCCAAAAGGGTTACTTTTTTTGCCTGCCAATATCTGTCGTGTTGGGTCATGTTGTTTTTAATTAATGGAATCAGGTAAGACAAAATATGAATTTGAGTTTTATAGTGAACATTCCAAGTCCATTTTGTCTATCGGCTCTATTTAAACATGGTTATGAATTTTTTTATAGATTAATACTTAGATTATATTGAGTTGTTTGGCTCTTGAGAGCATAGGTTAGGCCAAGGTCCAATGATGAAAAGGATAATTATCTAGTACATTTTATGCTCGGTACGAAACAGGCTGATTTTATATGGTGTTTTACATCATGTTCACAGGATTATCCACAGATTTTGTGGATAAATGCATTTTGGACAATAAAAGAGTAAATAAGTGCTAATCCTTATGGAATAAGGGTTTTTTTGGCGCCAGAAGGAAATTTGAGTTGTTATTAACCGATATGACCAGGAAAGTTATCCACAGGATGTGCTTTGAAAGAATAAGGAAACTACCCGGCTATCTTAACAAAGAAAAAAATTAAAAACAGTCTTGACTTGGTATTTTTTAAAAAATTTTATTCTCAATAAAATTGATTCTTTATGATATTTAAAAAAATTACTGAATAAAAAACTAAAGAAGAATAAAAAATTAAAAGTTTTTATCTATGCAAAATTTTAGAAGCACTTTGGAAAGTTCAGAAGCAGAGGCAAAACAGGCTGATTTTATATGGTGTTTTACATCATGTTCACAGGATTATCCACAGATTTTGTGGATAAATGCATTTTGGACAATAAAAGAGTAAATAAGTGCTAATCCTTATGGAATAAGGGTTTTTTGGCGCCAGAAGGAAATTTGAGTTGTTATTAACCGATATGACCAGGAAAGTTATCCACAGGATGTGCTTTGAAAGAATAAGGAAACTACCCGGCTATCTTAACAAAGAAAAAAATAAAAAACAGTCTTGACTTGGAGTATTTTTAAAAAAAATTGTGCTGCTCATTTCAATTGGTGATGACTTGATTTTGAACAGTTGGCTAAGTCATTCATTATCCCGGTTGCAACGAGAAATGATAAGAATTTTTAAAGGTCAAATTTTAGAAGCAATTTGGAAAGTTCTGAATCACGCTTCAATTAGACTGATTTTATATGGTGTTTTACATCATGTTCACAGGATTATCCACAGATTTTGTGGATAAATAATTTATTGACAAAAGGATATAGAATTGTCGATAAGTCTTTTAAAATAAGGATTTTTAGGAATCTGATATAAGAAGTTGATTGGGAGTGTAAATTGGATTAAATGAAGTTATCCACAATTGGTGTTTTGGAGTATTAGATAATCTGCCCGAACATATTAACAAAGAAAAAAATAAAAAACAGTCTTGACTTGAGTATTTTTAAAAATATTTTTATCCTTGCAAAAATTGTTCAAAATCACCCAACCATCGTTGGGTCAAATCGTAAGCAGTTTGAGGTGAGTCCTCTATGAGTTGTTTTGCTATCGAGGGCAAAAGAGGGAGCAGGTCGCGATCGCGCTGTAGGTCAGCAATTTTAAATTGGCGATAGCCTGTTTGCCGGATTCCCAGTACTTCGCCGGCACCTCTTAACTCCATGTCTTTCTCTGCAATAATAAATCCATCATTGGTTGCACGCATAATTTTTAATCGTTCCGCACCGTGTTGCGAGAGAGGGGATTGGTAGAGCAAAATGCAATGAGATTGTGCACTGCCTCTTCCCACACGACCACGTAATTGATGCAGTTGCGATAATCCCAAACGTTCGGCATTTTCTATAATCATTAGGCTGGCATTGGGGACATCTACGCCAACTTCGATTACTGTTGTAGCCACTAGTAAGTTAATTTCACCACTTTTAAATGCGGCCATAGTTGCTTCTTTTTCTATGGGTTTCATTCGACCATGGACCAGGCCTACCCGAGCAGCAGGCAGTTGCTCTTGTAACGCCCGTGCTGTTTCAGTAGCTGCCATACATTGCAATTTTTCTGATTCTTCAATAAGGGTACAAACCCAATAGATTTGTCGTCCACTCGCTATAGCAACCTCCAATCGCTCAATAACTGATTCTCGTTTATTTTGGTTCAATACGGCTGTGGCAATGGGTATTCGTCCAGGAGGTAACTCATCAATAATCGAGATATCCAAATGGGCTAAGTGGGTCATAGATAAGGTTCTTGGGATAGGGGTAGCGGTCATTAACAACTGATGAGGAATAAGTTGTTCTTGTTGCCCTTTTTGTTGCAAAAGCAATCTTTGTTCTACACCAAATCGATGCTGTTCATCGATAATCACTAACCCTAAACGAGCAAAATTAACGGCTTCCTGAAATAAGGCATGGGTCCCAATAATCAGTTGGCAACTGTGATCTGCAAGTGCAGCAAAGGCCATGCGACGCTCGCTCAGCTTCATTTTTCCACTTAATCTTAATATTCTTATACCTAAAGGTTCTAACCAATGGATTAGATTGTTGGTGTGTTGTTCACTCAGTAAATCTGTTGGTGCCATAAATGCAACTTGTTGTCCATTTGCAATCGCTTGTAAAGCTGCAAGAGCAGCAATGACAGTTTTCCCGGCGCCCACATCGCCCTGTACTAAGCGCAGCATGGGTTTTGTTTGTATTAAATCTTGGCTGATTTCCTCAGCAACTCTTTGCTGAGCATTGGTGAGTTTAAACGGAAGCGAGTTTAAAAAACGTTGCTTTAAGTTTTGATCAGCAGGCAACGCGACAGCACGGAGTGCATTTCGTGATTTCCTCGCAAACTGCATGCTAAGGCGTTGTGCTAGCAACTCATCAAAAACTAATCGTTTCAGTGCAGGATGTTGCCCTTGTTCAAGAGCTTGTATGGAGATATCTGGGGGGGGATTATGCAGTAATTGAATTGACTCTCCCACCGAGAAAAAATTATAAGTTCGCAATTGTTCTTCACTCATCCATTCCAATTGCTGAAGTTCCTGTTCACAACGTTTCAAGGCGACATTCACCAGTTGTCTTAATCGTGTTTGTGTTAACCCTTGTGTGCTTGGATAAATTGGAGTCAGCGTTTCATTGACCTGGCATTCTTCTTCATGATCAAGTAATTGATATTCAGGGTGGGTCATTGTCAGGGTATTATTGAATTCACGTACTTCACCAAAGGCGTGAATCATTGTGCTGTTCTTTAGGTTATTGATTTGAGTTTTATTAAAATGAAAAAACTGAAGCTTTATTATTCCTGTTTTATCCTCCACATAACAATGCAGCATTGCCCGCTTACCGGGTTTAATTTCTGTTTTACACACACGTCCTGCAATGACACTCCAATCATTGGGTCTTAAATCTTGAATGGGTGTTACTCGAGTTCTGTCTTGATAGCGATAAGGTAGGTGGAACAGCAAATCACGCACAATATGGATACCGCATTTAGCAAGTTTTGCTGCAAGCGTTGGTCCGATTCCGGTTAGCGATTCACATGGGTTAGATAACACGCTATTATTAATATTGAAAGAGTTAATGTTTTAAGTGTAACTCAGAAGCAGGACTCAATAAATATCTAGAAATTTCTTCATCCTGTTTTACACCCACCTTTTGATTTTTGTTCCATCAAAAAATGCTTACCTTGAAATGAACACGCGCACCACTTGACTCAATCACAAAATTAAAATCTGTACATCATCTTTGCGAATAATCGCATCGTTATTTATTGCGTCCTATTTCGTCTGTACAGTAACAATTTGATGCTTTTTAGCTCGATAGCACAGGGTACCACGATGAGAAGATATTAAGCCTTTTCATATGGTGCAAAAAAGCGCATAATAGCATCATTTTTTGATGGATAACTGAGTAGCATGAAACATACTGTAGAGCAGCTTTTAAAACACGCTTTAATGTCCTTACAAAAATCGGGTGAAATACCTGCTGATTTAGATATTGAGATTAAGGTTGACCGTACAAAAGATTCTGCTCATGGTGATTTTGCCAGTAATTTGGCTTTAATATTAGCAAAGCCATGTCGCCAGGCACCACGCAAAATAGCCGAGCTTTTAGTTCAAGCTTTGCCTGCTGACTCTGCCGTGGAAAAAGTAGAAATTGCTGGGGCAGGGTTTATCAATTTTTTCATACGTAATAGTTCTCGTTCCCAAATTATTGGTGAAATATTGGAAAAGGGGGAGCATTTTGGACGAAGTACTATTGGTCAAAACCAAAAAGTATTGGTTGAATTTGTTTCCGCGAATCCAACAGGTCCCTTGCATGTAGGACATGGACGGGGGGCCGCTTTTGGCGCTACTTTAGGAAATGTTTTAAAGGCAGCCGGTTATGATGTTACTTTAGAATACTATGTGAATGATGCTGGACGGCAAATGAACATTCTTGCTGCCAGTGTGTGGTTGCGCTACCTGGAACTTGCTGGCGAACCTGTGGTTATTCCTGCCAATGCGTATAAAGGGGATTATGTTTCTGAAATAGCACAGGAATTTTTAGCCGAGCACGGTAAGGAATATGTGCATCCATGGGCTACTGTCATTGAAGGCTTGCCTCTTGATGAACCTCATGGTGGAGACAAAGAAGTTTATATCGATGCTTTGGTAGTCCGTGCAAAACAATTATTAGGTACGGATGTTTTTGCTCTGTTTCATCAACATGCATTAAATACGGTTCTTGATGATATCAAAGATGATCTCGCCGAATTTGGTGTGAACTATAATAGTTGGTTTTCCGAACAGTCTCTTTTTGAAGATGGTTCCATCCAAAAAGGGATTCAAGCGCTTAAGGACAGTGGTCATACTTTTGAAAAGGAAGGTGCTCTTTGGTTTAGAGCAACTGATTTTGGCGATGAAAAAGATCGCGTACTGGTGCGTGCTAATGGTCACACTACTTATTTTGCCTCTGATGTAGCGTACCATTGGAATAAATATGATAGAGGTTATGATCGGGTAATTGATATTTTTGGTGCAGATCATCATGGGTATATCACTCGCTTACGTGCCGTGGTTAAGGCTTTAGGACATGATGAAAGTGCACTGGATGTATTACTGGTGCAATTCGCTATTTTATATCGTGGTTCTGAGCGGGTACAAATGTCCACACGTAGTGGTTCTTTTGTCACTTTAAGAGAGTTGCGTCATGAGGTGGGCAATGATGCAGCGCGTTTCTTTTATGTGGCGCGTAAGTCAGAACAACATATGGATTTCGATTTGGATTTAGCTAAGTCAGAGTCCAGTGATAATCCGGTTTATTATATTCAGTATGCTCACGCAAGAATATGCTCTGTGTTAAGACAATTGAAGGAACGAGGCTTATCTTGGGATAAGGCACTTGGTCTAAAACATATCGATTTGTTAGAACAATCGCATGAAACTCATTTGATTTCTTTAATTGGCCGTTATCCCGAGATTGTAGAATTAGCAGCTGTACATTGTGAACCACATCAAGTAGCTTATTATTTACGTGAAGTAGCCAATGGCTTGCATAGTTATTATAATGCTGTTCCACTTTTGTGTGAGCATGAGCAATTACGATGCGCTCGTCTTTGTTTGCTCGAGGCAGTGCGTCAGGTATTAAAAAATGGTTTGGACTTATTGGGCGTATCAGCTCCTGAGAGTATGTGATGACAAGAGAATATGGTAATAGGCGTTCTTCACGCTCGCGCGGTAATGCACCGCACCAGCTTCTAGTGATTACTTTTACCTTTTTATTAGGTTATTTGACCGCTTCTTTTTTTGATTTTGAAATGCTAAGCAATTGGGTAAATACTCAGGTTTTAGCTCATCATGAAATGAAAAAAGAAGCATCCAAACCAGAAGCGCAACACGCTGCGATTCCGCCTAAACCAAAATTTGAGTTTTACACGCTCCTCACAAATGAAAAAGTCCCTAGCTCACAACCCAATGCTAACCCAACAGCTTCGGCTCAGCCTACGGCAACAAATACCCCTACTACTACCGTAACGGCGACAGCTTCAGTATCTCCAGCAACCCAAAAAACTGTATCCGCTAGTATTTCAAATACAACACCCTCAGTAACCCCAGCAGAGAAACAGAATGTGGCTAAAGCACCAGTGCAATCAAATGCTTCTTCAACTGAGAAAGGAAAGTTTTTAGTTCAAGTGGCCTCTTTTAAAGCACGTAAAGATGCGGAGCAAATGAAGGGCTCTCTGATTCTTAAGGGTTTTGGCGCATACATAATTCCTGTAAGCCATCCTGTAAAAGGGAATTGGTTCCGTGTAGTGGTAGGTCCATATTCTAATCGAGCTCTTGCACAACAAGCTCAGGTGACTTTGGCTAGAAATGAACGTCTAAACGGTATGGTTACACGAGGTGCATAAAGTACATTGCCTGGGGTAGGAAAAGCGGTAACCGGTTTCCGGAGGCATGATTTTATCTGAAACCTGGGTTGCGACTTCGACTAACCCAGGCTACACATGAAGGAGCCCAAGATATTTCAGCGCCGTACAACGACCTGAATGGTTCCTGCATTTTTGATTGCATGAGGTTTGCTGACTCCCACTGTAACTTGAGAAACATTGAATTGTTTTTTAATTAACTCTGCGACTTCATTGGCCACTGTTTCAATGAGTTGAAAGGATTTTGATTCTACATAAAGAGTGACATTCTTACAAAGTGCTTCGTAGTCTACGGTCTTACCTAAATCTTCCTGACAGTCACTGAAATCGGTATCAATACTGATATCAATTAATAATTGTTGAAGAATACGTTGTTCCCATGCATAAACACCAATTTTGGTGCTCACATTAAGGGCTTTGATATTTAAGGTATCCAATCTGATTCCTGCTGATCCAAAAGTTGATTTACGGGTAATTTTATCTAAATAGTTAGCATGCTGTATAGAGAGACAATGTACCCTGATGCATTTCAGGACAACGAATTACCTATACTTGCAGTCCTTTAGTCTCTGAGTCCTCTTTTTGATCCGTATTCGGGTTTGCAAGCACGTGCGCTGCTTTATCGTATCCAAGTATGGGTAGGGAAAGTGTGAGCATGGATGATAGACCAAGAACCGTTTTCCCTAATAGAATTGGGGAAGCAACGCTACCTGCGATTACTCTTAAGGAGAAATGAACGTGTTCATTAACTGCAACCCGCCATAAATAAGAAGCTATTATGGGCACTAAAGTTATATCCAATAAACCAAAAGCAGGCAAGCCGGTATACTCATCATCAAATTGCTTGCCTGTAATCGTGTGATAAGCGCTTTCAAGACGCACAGCTAAACTGGATTTGGGGGAAAATAATAAACCTAAATGGCGATATCGGTTTTCACTGATGAATTGTCCTATACTTTTGACACTAAAGGTTTCTATCTCTTTTTTATTTAAAACCTGTGTTTGAATCTGTCGTTCATCAGCACTCAAATAAATTCTAGGGATGGATTTTTCATCGTGTTCCATTAGACTTTCTGGAAATTTATATTCAATCGCGCCGGCAATTAATCGCCCCATGATCTCAGAACCTTGTTCATTTGGCTCAATCTGCAGCGTATGCTTTCCGCCTAAAGGGTTTAATGAAGAAGTTGTATCAACAAAAACAATCTCTTTATCTTTAGTCGCTGCATAGTCTAGGATTTGCCTATAGAGTTCATTCATAGTTTCTTCAACTACAGTAAAAGGAGCGCGTCCTTTTCCTTCAGCACGTGCCAAATGCGAAAATCCAGTATAAATAAAATAAGGAGTTAATTGCGTAATTGAAGGATAATATTGAGACAATAGAACAATACGGTTCATTTGTGGATTATTCTCAATTAATTCATCAATTATTTTTTTATAATCTTTTAATATTTTTGCTTTGACTTGTTCAAACGCTAAGTGAATGGTTGGTTTTGCATGCTCAGGAGTGATTCTTAAAAGGAGTTGGGGATAAGTCATTTCCTCCATTAATGTGTTTGCCAGGGCTTCTCGATAATTATTCCCCCCTACGCTTATCACCACAACATCAGGTTTCCATGCCGTAACTGCATTCAGTTGGTGTACTTTAGAGCCGTTATGATCTTCATCTCTGGGGAGTACTTTATCCAACGCACAATAAGACAATAAATCATCGGTAGTTGCGCCATCAACGGCAAAATTTCCTATATCGTAAGAATCTGAAGCATGAGAAAGTGCTACTGCAGTTTGATGGGTGACTGTATCTGATTTATCTGCATAAGATTGTTTTTTATTTACCCAGTTTCCGTTGTCTATTGTAGAATCGCCTGTTAAAGCAACTCTTTTGGGGAGTTTTTCAGAACTTCCCACCACGTGTTTTAATCTGCCAGTGTTCTTAGGGTATCCTGCTCCAATCGATTGCGAAGAATTTTTAATTAATCCCATAATAAACCCTAACTGATAAATAGTTACTGATTATGTGTGCAAGTCTGATCCGAGTCAAATTCAGAAACAATTCTGGCATTATTTATGATAGCATTAAGGCCTTTTGATTCTGTTGAGATACTATGATGTATGATTTGGATCACTCTTTGTTCCTACGTGCTTTAAGACGACAACCGGTAGAGCGAACTCCAGTATGGATGATGCGTCAAGCAGGGCGTTATTTACCTGAATACCGCAAGACCAGAGAACAGGCCGGTGATTTTTTAAGTCTTTGTAAGAATCCTGAACTGGCTTGTGAGGTCACCTTACAGCCGTTGCGTCGTTACGCACTGGATGCAGCCATTTTATTTTCTGATATTTTGACTATTCCTGATGCGATGGGGCTCGGTTTATATTTCGTTGAAGGCGAAGGACCGTGTTTTCAACATCCGATACGAGATACCCAAGCAATCGCCAACTTACGAATCCCGGAGCCTGATTCTTTGGCGTACGTGATGAATGCGGTGCGTTTGATCCGCAAAGAAATGCCTAAAGAGCTTCCGCTAATCGGTTTTGCAGGCAGTCCATGGACTTTAGCATGTTATATGGTTGAAGGGAAAAGCACGAGAGAGTTTAAACGCATTTTACCTCTGATCTACACTGAAAGTGAGGCTGCCCATATTTTACTAAGTAAATTGGCAGCATCAGTTGCAGATTATCTGATGGAGCAAATCAAAGCGGGAGTTAATTCAGTCATGCTTTTTGATACTTGGGGGGGGATTTTGACCCCAGAGAATTATCAAAATTTTTCTCTTCAGTACATGCAGAAAATCGTACACCAAATTAAAACCAATTTCCCTGACATCCCCGTTATTTTATTTACTAAAGGGGGAGGGCAATGGTTAGAAAAAATGCTTGTTACCGGATGTGATGCACTAGGACTCGATTGGACGTGTGATCTAGGTGAAGCACGACGCAGAGTTGGGGATCGCGTTGCATTACAAGGGAACCTTGACCCTTCGGTATTATTAACCTCAAAGCAATGTATTCGAGAGCAAGTAAAAAAGGTTTTAGCATCTTACGGAGCGGGCTCAGGACATGTGTTTAATCTAGGCCATGGGGTTACTCCTGACGTCCCTCCTGAACATGTTGCCGCTATGATCGAAGCAGTTCAAGAATTGAGTCCTTATTATCACCAAAATTAAGATCGTTTATAGCCTGCTTTTTGCGGTAATCAGGCTATAATCAAAGAAACATGGGGTGGACTAATGGCGATGCGGTAGCTCTTTTTTGAGCTGGATTTTTTGGGCCTTTGTCTAGGTTAAATCGAATAGATTATGTGATGATGGATTGCAATACTTGATACAATCCAATGAAGAAATTCCTCTCCCGCTTGTAGGAGAGGGCAGGATCGGATAGGGTTCTTTAGCCATCATCAAAACCCTCATCCGCCCCATGGAACACCTTCTCCCCAAGGGGGAAAGGGAAATTTCATTTAGGGCAATAAATTGTTGCTTATGAAGAGATGGATTCTTCAATAATATAATCAAAGAAATGGATGTCTTACATTATGGCTCACTCTCAAAAAATAGCTGATGAAATTCTTATTGATTTAGCGCTACAAGGCGGTGGCGCTCATGGTGCGTTTACCTGGGGCGTACTGGATCGTTTATTACAAGAAAAGAAGCTCCGAATTGATGGTATTTCGGGTACATCTGCAGGAGCCATGAATGCGGTGGTTCTTGCTGACGGATATCTCAAAGATGGTCCTCAAGGGGCACGCGATGCGCTCGAATTGTTCTGGAAGAATGTTTCTGATGCCGCGCGCTTTAGTCCCCTACAACGCAGTCCTCTTGATATGATGCTGGGGCAATGGTCTTTGGATCATTCTCCTTTTTTCATCACCATGGATGTATTGTCTCGACTGTTTTCTCCATATGATCTGGACCCATTTGGGGTTAATCCACTCCACAATATTTTAGCAGAACTCATTGATTTCAATAGGTTATCACAAAGCTCAATCAAATTATTTGTGACTGCAACCAACGTGAGTACCGGTAGAGGGAGAGTATTTCGCAACAACGAAATTACCCCTGATGTGCTTCTTGCCTCGGCATGCCTACCCACTATTTTCAAGGCTGTAGAGATCGATGGGGAGCATTACTGGGATGGAGGATATTCAGGAAATCCTACCATTACACCGCTTGTTCGAGAATGTAAATCACAAGATACGATTTTAGTACAAATTAATCCCGTAACACGACCAGGTTTTCCTCGGTCCGCACGAGATATCCTAAACCGCCTGAATGAAGTGTCATTTAACACGGTATTACTTAAAGAGCTTCGCATGATTGCTTTATTACGGCAATTGGCCCATCCAGGTAATTCCGAAGGGGCTAAATGGGCGGGCATGCGAATACACCGAGTAAGCAGTGACATGATGCTCGAACTCAGTTATTCCTCCAAGCTCAATGCCGAATGGGACTTTTTGCTCATGTTGCGAGATGAAGGACGCCGTGCTGCTGAAGCGTTTCTCACTGAGCATGGGAAAAACCTTGGAAAAAGTTCATCACTGAACCTCGATGTGTTACTTGAGGGAGTTTAATTCATGGGAATCCCTGGGAATCAGTCGGTGAAGGTGCTTCTGTTGCAGTGGGCCGTATTGTGAATGTTCAACTTATTCGCGAAAGAGCTACGACAGCTGATGAATTTGAGGAGAGGGCTCAATACCCCTCACCCTAACCCTCTCCTCAGAGGGGTAATGGGATAGAAAAAAGAAGATTTACTAAATCACCTTTTGCCAGAGGGGTGAGTCGATAAAAAACTAAAATTTACTATCATCCCCTCTCCCGATTTCGGGAGAGGGCTAGGGTGAGGAGGTTAAATTAGCTTTTTCCTTCACCTGACCCAGTGCGGTTCAAGAGTTATAGTGCGCAAGATCTTGGGTATTGCGCCTTTGTCACTTTATTTCTTGCTGCAATCAGACTTAAACGAATAAGCCAACGCTGTGCCTGTTTCCAAGAAGCTCTTAAGACTGCTAAGAACAAGTGGCCAGCCGTAACTGATTTTGGGTAATATCTCAGACTGTTCTGGGAAGCCGCTGTGTGTGACGGTTAATTTCACCAGATTACCTTCGGGTTCAAGTTCAAAAATAACAGTAGATGCGGGTTCGTCAGGCATCGATTCCATTAACGGCTTCCAACTGTATGAAAGTACCCTCGGTTTATCTGCACGTAGTACCTTATCTGAATGGATCAGACTGCCGTCGGGTGCATAAAACTTCATAGATGATCCTACAGTCCAATCACTTTCTATGCGAAAACCACCCCAGTATTCTTTAGTAAATTCGCCCTTCGTTAAGGCTTCCCACAGTTTTTCAGCGGTAGTTTGAATGTAAGTTGTATAAACGAATTGTGGTTTGCTCATGTTCATTTTCATTTCCTTTTTTTAGGTGACGATGATGACTTGTCGTGTTCTAAAATATTTTTCAAGTTATCTAAAGCGAGTAGTCGATTACGTTCGTACTTTGCGATCCAGCGCCCAAACGTTTCTTGCAATGGTACTGGATTGAGATAGTGCAACTTTTCTCGGCCTTCCCAATGAACAACAACCAAGTTCGCATCTTCCAGAATATGAAGATGTTTCATAACCGCCTGCCGGCTCATGCTCAAATGTTCGCACAGCTCATTAAGGTTTTGGCCATTGCGAGCACATAATGCGTCAAGCAAGGTACGTCGACTTTTATCTGCCAGTGCTTTAAAAATAAGATCGTTGTCCATATTCATATTATATGTAACCAAATGGTTACATGTCAAGGAAGGGCGCGTGAATGGTGGAATGATTTTCTATGAGAAATAAAAATAATGCTAGGGAAAAAATGATGGGCTTAAAAAAAGTGTACAATGCATCATTTACAGATACATACAGAAGTCCTTTAAGGTTCGGTGTCCAACATATCTATGTACCAAGAGTATTGTGCGCTGACATTATTTAACTATTGTGATCAATATGATATATTATTGCGCAATTCTATCCTGCCATTAAAGAGCTTATGCAAAGTAAATATCCAGCATTTTTTCCTAGTAACAAGATGAAATCTTTTTCATGTGTGGAGTTTTCACATGTTGAAAAAACTTCTCCTGCAATCAAAACATTATATCGAGGTGATGAGCATCTTCCCGAAATAATTTTTCTCATGCCTACCCTAATTACCGGGGTTTTTTGTCAATGTTTCCCTGAAGTAATTGATATGGAGCAAATAAGACTGCATAAATTAACTAACTTATCTAATGATTTTCATATGGTGAGTATGTCAGAAGATGTTCAGATTGCATCGAAGTGGGGAAGGGAAAGCGTTATTACTATCGACCCTACTTTATTCTCTGATTATATCGTTGATGTCCATGCAAGTTATCGTGAAAATAACCGCACTTTACCTGCTCGAATGGAACGAGAAAAGGAGCATATCGCCTTAGCTGTACCGTTTTGTAGTATAAAGAAAATAACGATTCACAATAAAGAGTTTCTTAACCCTTTTTATCTCAACCTATCTGCCGATAATCAGGAAGCAATAATCGCGTTTGATTCACTTTATTGCCAATTAGTGTCACTGTTAAGAAAAAAATACACTCAGGATGTAGATAAGAAAGAAGAGAAGCGTGCCTTACGCGCTTATACTGAAGCGTATTTAGCGTTTTATAATCAATTCGGTGGTAGTGAAAACCCTTTTAATAAAAGCCTATCGGAGCTCTGTACTCTTTACCCGGAATTTGCAGCAAATTTTTTAAATTCAAATCATATAACATCACAAGCAGATGTGCTAAATGATCTTATTCTAAGTGCGTCTGAGAACTTATTTGAAGAACATCTTTATACGAAAGCGATTGATACTTCTTATATTTATAGGACTAAAGTAAGCACTACTTGTGATGAAGATGAGTGGGCTAAACCAAATTATAATTAGTGACAATAACGATGTCATATTTAGGAACGAAAGGTTCTACGACTCATAGAGAGCTATTCGTTCCTAAATTGTCGACTCAATTGAATGGCCATTTCTATTGATTGTTCATAGTTTAACCGAGGATCAACGAGGCTATGATATGCCTTTTTTAGATCGTCAGCGGCTAACCCGCGAGCGCCGCCAATACACTCTGTGACGTTATCGCCTGTTAGTTCAAAATGAACGCCACCAAGATAACTGCCCATATTGCGATGAATTTCCAGAGCTTGTTTCAGCTCTAAAAGAATGTTGTCAAAGTGACGGGTTTTAATGCCATCCAATGTAGTCTCTGTATTGCCATGCATAGGATCACAAGACCAGGTAACTGGAACTCCTGTTTTCCTTACTGTTTCGATAAGAGGGGGCAGCAACCTATCTATGTGCTTTGCTCCTAGACGAGTGAATAACAAAAGACGTCCTTCTTCACGTTTAGGATTAGCTCTTTGCAATACTTCTTCCAACCATTCTGGAGTTGCTCCTGGTCCAACCTTGATCCCAATAGGGTTCTCTACACCACGTAAAAATTCCAAATGGGCGCTATCGATCTGTGCTGTACGCATCCCAATCCATGGCAGGTGTGTAGAGAGGTTATACCATAAGCCATCTTCCATCTGACGCGTCAATGCCTGCTCATAGTGCAAATGCAGAGCCTCATGAGAAGTATAAAAATCCACCTTGGATAAATTACTGGACTGTATTCCATCAATGGTATCCAAAAAATCTAAAGCATCAGCGATTGATTTAACCAGCGTTTGGTACTCTTCTTTTTGTTTGGAATGTTCCACAAAGCCTAAGTTCCATTGTTGAGGATGATTGAGGCTGGCAAAACCACTGTCGAGTAGGCCACGAATAAAGTTTAAAGTAATGGCCGAACAGCTGTAGGCTTGCAACAATAGTTTAGGGTTAGGCTCACGTGCTTCTTGAGAGAATTCCGGGGAGTTTACGAGATCACCCCGGTAGCTAGGCAAAGTAATACCCTCAATTGTTTCATAATCTGAAGACCGAGGTTTTGCATATTGGCCTGCGATTCGTCCAACACGAATAATAGGTTTTCGTAAGCCATGCAATAGAATCAAACTCATTTGTAAGATGATTTTTAATTTATTGCTGATGATTTCTGAGCGGCAATCATTAAACGATTCAGCACAGTCGCCACCTTGAAGAATAAACGCCTCTCCACGCCCGGCGCGTGCAATTTCTTTTTTCAAATTTCTTACTTCACTACTGGTAACTAGTGGAGGTAAAAGGCTCAGTTGCTCTACAATTTTATTTAACTGTTCTTCATCCGCGTAATTTGCAGCTTGTAAATAAGAATATTGGAGCCAAGAGTTAGGCGACCATTTTAGCATAAAAAACCCATGTAACTTTTTTGAGTCTAAGTATGGAATAAATGAACACATACTGCAAGCGAACGGATTATTATTCTGGTGATTATTCTCTAAGATTGGTAGCTTGGACCCAGCTGCTTAGGTTCTCCTCATCCCTCGTAGCATTCGGGATGACGAAAAAAAAAACAGGGTTATGGCTTAGCGTTTCACCAGGCTACGATAAAATAAAAATGATTAAGGGCTTGAAATCTTATTGGCTGCCCCCATCTGTGGTTTTCACGTTGCTAGGCTGTGGAGAGGAGTAATTTGCATGAGTAAACAAGACAAAAAAAATTGGCATCAATTTAAAGAACAACATCAAAATGAAGAACATCAATCTAAAGAATCGGAACACAGTGATCATGAGGATACTTTGGAATTAACCGAAGAAATAACACATCCTGAACCTTCGTTAGATCATCCAAGCTATATCGAGTTGAGTGAAAAACTGACGCTTGCTGAACAACAGGCTCATGAAAATTGGGAAAAAGCAGTGCGTGCTCAAGCTGAGCTCGATAATGTCCGTCGCCGTGCCGAGCGTGAAGTAGCTAATGCGCATCGCTATGGCGTTGAAAAGTTGATCTCTGATTTGTTACCTGTAATTGACAGTCTAGAGCAGGCGTTACAATTGGCTGTTAAAGCGGAAGACTCATCAATGAAGGAAGGTTTAGAATTAACTTTAAAGCTTTTTACGGATGTATTGAAGAAATTTGAGGTGCAACAAATCGATCCTGTAGGTATGCCTTTTGATCCACAGCTTCACGAAGCGATGTCGATGCAAGATGCACCTGGCGCTGAACCCAATACAGTCCTCGCGGTATTCCAAAAAGGATATAAATTGAGCGACCGAGTGATTAGACCGGCGCGTGTTGTCGTAGCAAAAAAATAAAAATGTGAATTATATGGGTTGAAATCGACAGGTTATGCCCCATATAAGATTCATCGCAATAGAAATTACTTTATTTGGAGCATGAATAGAATGGCTAAAATTATAGGAATCGACTTAGGTACCACCAACTCATGTGTTGCGGTAATGGAAGGTGATAAACCTAAGGTAATTGAAAACAGTGAAGGCCACCGCACCACTCCTTCCATCGTGGCTTATACTGATGATGGTGAGGTATTGGTTGGGCAATCTGCAAAACGCCAAGCTGTAACCAACCCTGATAATACTTTATTTGCAATTAAGCGATTGATCGGTCGTCGTTTTGAAGATGCAGTAGTGCAAAAAGATATCAAAATGGTACCTTACAAAATCATTAAAGCGGATAATGGTGATGCTTGGGTTCGTGTGAAAAGCCAAGACAAAGCGCCACCACAAATTTCAGCTGAAGTATTGCGTAAGATGAAAAAAACCGCAGAAGATTATCTCGGCGAAGAAGTGAAAGAAGCGGTAATTACCGTACCTGCTTATTTCAATGACTCCCAACGTCAGGCCACCAAAGATGCAGGACGGATTGCTGGTCTTGAAGTCAAACGTATTATTAACGAACCTACTGCGGCAGCTCTTGCCTACGGTATGGACAAAAAACGTGGTGATTCAATCATTGCTGTATATGACCTTGGTGGTGGTACTTTTGATATTTCAATTATTGAAATTGCAGAAGTTGATGGAGAACACCAATTTGAAGTACTCGCAACGAATGGTGATACCTTCTTGGGAGGTGAAGACTTTGACTTGGCTTTAATTGATTATCTTGCTTCTGAATTCAAAAAAGATACTGGCATTGATTTACATAATGATCCATTGGCATTACAACGTCTGAAAGATGCAGCTGAAAAAGCGAAAATTGAACTTTCTTCAGCCCAACAAACAGATGTTAACTTGCCTTACATTACGGCTGATGCTACAGGACCAAAACACTTAAACATCAAATTGACTCGCGCTAAGTTGGAGTCTTTGGTTGAGAAATTGGTTGAGCGTACTGTTGAGCCTTGTAAAATCGCATTGAAAGATGCTGGATTGAATGTATCCCAAATTAACGAAGTGATTTTGGTAGGCGGTCAAACCCGTATGCCTTTGGTACAAAAAACAGTAGAAGAATTTTTTGGTAAAGAACCACGCAAAGACGTTAACCCTGATGAAGCAGTTGCTGTGGGTGCTGCGATTCAAGCAGCAGTTTTATCTGGAGAAGTCAAAGATATTCTGCTTCTTGACGTAACTCCTTTATCTTTAGGTATCGAAACTATGGGTGGGGTGATGACAAAGCTCATCGAGAAAAATACCACAATTCCTACCAAAGCCAATCAAGTATTTTCGACTGCTGATGATAATCAAACAGCAGTGACTGTACATGTATTGCAAGGTGAAAGAGAGCAAGCATCAGCAAATAAATCGTTGGGTCGATTTGACTTAGGTGATATTCCTCCCGCACCACGTGGTGTACCACAAATTGAAGTGACTTTTGATATTGATGCGAATGGTATCCTTAATGTTTCTGCTAAAGATAAAGCTACTGGCAAGGCACAATCGATTGTGATTAAAGCATCTAGTGGTTTGAGTGATGAAGAAGTAGAAGCAATGATTAAAGATGCCAAGTCTCATGCTGAAGAGGACAAGAAATTTAAGGAAATGGCAGAGCTACGCAATCAGGCTGATAGTTTGATTCACAGCTGTGAAAAATCCATGAAAGATTTGGCTGCTGAGCTCTCTGAGGATGAGAAACAAGGTATAGAAAAAGCCATTGCTGAATTAAAAGAAGCAATCCAAGGCAGCGATAAACCACAAATTGAAGATAAATTAAAAGTGTTAAGCGATGCTTCTGCAAAAATGGCTGAACGAGTTTATGCTAAAAAGGCATCTGAAGGTCAGGCAGGACAAGGTCAAGCACAGCAAGAGCAAGCATCAGCTCAAGAATCAACCAAGGCGGATGAAGGGGTTGTTGATGCTGAGTTCGAGGAAGTTAAAGACGATAAGAAATAATCTGTTATATCGTGTCTTAGTCGTCTAGGAATGTAGCCTGGGTGCCCATAATGTCACTGCCATTAAGTTAATGAATTTCCCTTCTCCCCGCTGGGAGAAGGGATTCTTAGTTTAAGGCAGTGACATTGTACGTACCCTGCTACATTGTCCATTTTAATTTTTAATATGTGAGTAGTTATGGAACAGCGGGATTATTATGAACTTTTAGAGGTAAGTCGAACTGCAAGTGATGCCGAAATTAAAAAGGCATATCGTAGATTGGCAATGAAGTATCACCCAGATCGTAATCCTGACGATTCTGCTGCTGAAGAAAAATTTAAAGAAATCCAATACGCTTACAGCATTCTTTCTGATCCACAAAAGCGTGCAGCCTATGATCAATACGGTCATGCGGGTGTTGATCCTTCCATGAGAGGTGGTCCTGGAGGTTTTGGCGGTTTTGGTGGTTTTGGCGATGTCTTTGAGGATATTTTTGAAAATATCTTTTCAGGCGGACGCAGTGGAGGACGACAATCTCGTGGCCAACGAGGTGCTGATTTACAATTCAACGTCCAATTAACCCTTGAAGAGGCTGCGCTGGGTAAAGAAGTGCAAATTACTGTTCCTCGACATGGTACTTGTACTACGTGCAGTGGAAGTGGTGCTAAAAAAGGCACCCAGCCAAAGACCTGTGAAACCTGTAATGGTATGGGGCAAGTCAGAATTCAGCAAGGCTTTTTCTCCATTCAGCAAACCTGTCCAAGCTGTCATGGTGAAGGAACCATTATTTCTGATCCTTGTTCCGATTGTCATGGTCAGGGTCGAATCCGTGAAAGCAAAAAGCTTACGGTTAAAATTCCCGCCGGGGTGGATAATGGAGACCGCGTTCGTTTAAGCGGAGAGGGCGAAGCCGGTATGCATGGAGGAGGGCCAGGCGATCTTTATGTACAAGTCAGTGTAAAAAACACACTATATTCGAACGTCACGAAAATGATTTGCATTGCGAAGTACCCATAAGTTTCATTATCGCTGCCATGGGTGGCTCTATAGAAGTACCAACCCTTGAAGGACGCGTTACTTTAAAGATTCCTGAAGAAACACAAACCGGTAAAGTGTTTCGTTTAAGAGGAAAGGGGATGAAATCCGTACGCGGGCATGGTCAAGGCGATTTATTATGTAAGGTAGTTGTAGAAACCCCAGTGAATTTATCACGCGAGCAAAAAGATTTATTAACTCAATTTCAAGAATCACTGGAAAATGCTAAAGGAAAACACTCTCCACGTTCTAATTCTTGGTTCGCAGGTGTGAAAAAATTCTTTGAAGACATGAAATTTTGAAGCAAGTAAGTTACAATTGCACACATTTGTCTAAATGTGTATTTTTTGAGCTTTCTGGCTGCGGGATTTTTAATCGTAATTGATTGTGGTCCAGGTTGAAGCGAAACGAAATCGGAATCTTTTAGACCTCATGCCACATGCAATGAGGGATGACAGGAGTTGCGCTTCGATTACCTAAGCTACGGATTCGCCAAGGCCGCTCAAAGACACTTTGAATAACTAACAGAGTAGACCATGATGAACCAACCAGCAATTTTAGTGTTAGCCGATGGCACCATTTACGAAGGAATTTCGATAGGAGCAACAGGCGATTCTGTCGGAGAGTTGGTTTTTAATACGTCTCTAACCGGTTATCAGGAAATGCTTACGGATCCTTCCTATGCACGCCAAATCATTACTTTGACTACAGCCCATGTAGGCAATACAGGATGCACTCATGAGGATATGGAATCTAATAAAATTTGGGCTGCGGGCTTGGTGATTCGTAATTCGTCTATAATCCATAGTAACTATCGTGCCGAACTATCTCTTCCTGATTGGCTCAAAAAAAATAATGTAGTTGCCATTGCAGGCATCGATACTCGCGATTTGACTCTTCGTTTACGAGAGCATGGTGCGGTCGGTGCATGCATCAGTACTCATGTAGAAAATCCCGAGTTGGTCTTGGCAAAAGCACGTTCCTTCGCTGGTCTACAGGGAGTTGATTTGGCTTTAGAAGTTTCTAGAAAAACCATAGAGCGCTGGCATGAGGGACAAGGCGAATGGGGTAAAGGCTCTCAGCCTCAACAATTCCACGTGGTTGCTTATGATTTTGGAGTAAAGCACAATATTTTACGTATTTTGCATGACAAAGGGTGTCATTTAACTTTAGTTCCAGCAAAAACCCCTGCCGCAGAAGTTTTAGCAATGAATCCTGATGGGGTATTTTTATCAAATGGCCCAGGAGATCCACAAGCTTGTGATTATGCCATTCGTGCAACTCAAGAATTTTTGGCTCGTGATATTCCTTTATTTGGCATTTGCTTGGGTTTTCAGATTTTGGCTTTAGCCTGTGGGGGAGTGACAAAAAAAATGAAATTTGGTCATCACGGAGCAAATCATCCTGTCATTGAAACTGAAGGGCAAAAACGTGTTTTTATAACCAGCCAAAACCATGGATTTGCAGTGGATGAAGAGAGTTTGCCTGACTGCCTCGCGATTACGCATCGTTCGTTATTTGATAATACCCTGCAAGGTATCAAACATAAGGAAAAGCCAGCATTCGGCTTTCAAGGACATCCTGAGGCCAGCCCTGGACCCCATGATATAGAAATAATATTTAATGAATTTATACAGTTGATGAAATAGGATATATAAAAATTTAAAGAGGATTAACTAATGAATGACAGTCACGTTTTTACTTCAGAGTCAGTTTCTGAAGGGCATCCTGACAAAATCGCGGATCAGATTTCTGATGCAATTCTAGATGCTATTTTAATGCAAGACCCCGCTGCGCGTGTCGCTTGTGAGGTGTTCGTTAAAACAGGAATGGTGTTAGTTGGTGGAGAAATTACTACCAAAGCTTGGGTGGACGTGGAAGCAGTAACGCGGCAAGTAGTCAAAGACATAGGTTATAACAGCTCACAAATGGGGTTTGACTGGGAATCTTGTGCCGTACTTTCTGCTATAGGTAAACAATCTCCTGATATTGCCCAGGGTGTGGATAATAAAGAAACACGAATTCTTGGCGCTGGGGATCAAGGTTTAATGTTTGGTTATGCCAGTCGTGAAACTGATGTCTACATGCCTGCTCCTATTGCTTACGCACATCGTTTGATGGAAAAACAAGCTCATTTACGTAAATCAGGCGCATTACCCTGGTTACGGCCTGATGCGAAATGTCAATTAACTTTAAAATATGAAAGGGGAATACCTGTTGAAGTGGATACGGTAGTATTTTCCACACAACATGCGGCTGAAATTGGATACAGTGATTTAATCGAGGCGGTACGAGAGGAAATTATTAAAACAACGTTACCCGCCGAATGGTTAACTCATAAGACCCGCTATTTTATCAACCCAACAGGCCGTTTTGTTATAGGTGGTCCTTTGGGAGACTGTGGACTTACTGGCCGCAAAATCATTGTAGATACGTATGGCGGTATGGCGCGACATGGAGGCGGATGTTTTTCGGGTAAGGATCCTTCTAAAGTCGACCGATCTGCAGCTTATGCAGCACGACATGTGGCAAAAAACATCGTTGCAGCAGGATTGGCTGATAAGTGCGAGTTACAGATTTCTTATGCAATTGGTGTGGCTGAACCTACCTCTATTTTTGTTGAAACTTTTGGTACAGGTCGTTTAAAAGACAGTGAAATCATTGAATTAATACATACCCATTTTGATTTAACGCCACAAGGCATTATTGAACATCACGATTTACTTCGCCCAATCTACAAACAAACCGCAACTTACGGCCATTATGGACGTGAAAATTTTCCATGGGAACGATTGGATAAAGTGACGGAGTTACGTAAAGCCCTATAAAGGAGACTCTAATGGAATTAGCCAATAAAGCAGGAGCAGGAAGCACTATGGTAAACGATTATAAAGTAGCAGATATGTCGCTGGCTTCTTGGGGGCGTAAGGAAATAGCGATTGCTGAAACTGAAATGCCCGGATTAATGGCTTTGCGTGAGGAATTTGCTGCAAAAATGCCTTTGAAAGGCGCCCGTATAGCAGGTTGTTTGCATATGACAATTCAAACAGCCGTACTGATCGAAACATTAATTGCTTTAGGTGCTGAGGTTCGTTGGTCGTCTTGTAATATATTTTCTACTCAAGATCATGCTGCCGCAGCTATAGCAGCCAAGGGTATCCCGGTCTTTGCTTGGAAAGGTGAAACTGAGGAAGAGTATTGGTGGTGTGTTGAGCAAACTCTTGCTGGGCCGAATCATTGGACTCCTAATTTATTGCTGGATGATGGGGGTGATTTGACTCAAATCGTACACCAAAAATTTCCGCAGTTATTATCGGGAATTAAAGGAGTTTCTGAAGAAACAACCACTGGTGTCGCCCGATTGTATGAAATGGCCAGAAACGGTACCTTAAAAATTCCTGCAATTAATGTGAATGATTCAGTTACCAAATCCAAATTTGATAACATGTACGGTTGTCGTGAATCTTTATTGGATGGAATAAAGCGAGCCACTGATGTGATGATTGCCGGCAAGGTTGCTCTAATTTTAGGTTATGGAGATGTAGGTAAGGGTTGTGCGCAGGCATTACGTGGCCAGGGTGCGATTGTTTTAATCGCCGAAATTGATCCTATTTGTGCGCTTCAAGCGGCAATGGAAGGGTATCGCGTTGTGACTCTGGATGATGTTGCCGAGCAGGTAGATATCGTTGTTACCGCTACCGGTAATTACCATGTGGTGACTCATGAGCATATGAAGCGGATGCGTAATCAGGCTATTTTATGCAACATCGGTCATTTTGATTCTGAAATTGATGTTCAGAGTTTAAAGAAATACCAATGGGAAAATATTAAACCACAGGTTGATCATGTAATATTTCCTGACGGTAAGCGATTAATTGTTTTGGCTGAGGGACGCTTGGTTAATTTAGGATGTGCTACAGGTCATCCAAGCTTTGTGATGTCGGCCTCTTTTTCCAACCAAATTTTGGCGCAAATCGAATTATTTAAAAATGCGGCTCAATATGGCCGAGATGTTTATGTCCTTCCCAAATTATTAGATGAAAAAGTAGCTCGTTTGCATTTGGGAAGAATCGGAGCAAAATTGACTCAACTCACTAGGGAACAAGCAGACTATCTAGGTGTGGCGATTGATGGTCCTTATAAACCTGAGCAATATCGATATTAGTTGAGGGTTGGGCGTTAGCCCAACCTATTACAAATACAGTGAGTCACCACCTGTCGCAACGTGCGTTTTTAGCAAAATATTCATCAAGCCTACGTTTCGTTCCTGGGCTTACCATCTCAGGTAAATGGTCGTAATCATACCATGCCATCTGTTCAATTTCGTGAGAATTGGCGTTTACAGAGGTAAAGTTATTAACGATAAAGATGACCGGATAGTCGTTGACCCCCATGTACGTATGGAAATAAATACCAAATAATTGCGGTTCCTCGGTAGGAATTATTCCGACTTCTTCTTTTAATTCACGTATTAGAGCTTCTTGAGCCGACTCGCCTCTTTTGACGCCACCACCAGGTAAATACCAATGCGGTTGATAGGTGTGTTTTACTAAAAGGATCTGATGATCACGATTTAAAATAATAGCCCGCGAACCAAGGGTTATGAAGCCAAACCATGATTGTAATTTTCTTATCAAGCGTGTGGCTGATTTAAAAAAAAGCGATCGCAAGCCCATGACATTCTTTAATACAAACAAGGAGATAAATACAGTATATCGAGCATCCCAGGAATTTCAATGCGGTTTTTATTTTAATACATGAGGCATAGCAGAGTAACATTTTTGGACAAGTTTGCCCTTGTTTTGCCCTGTGTCTTATAGCATACTGAATTGCGATGTATATTATAAGGAGATTTTTGCATGTTTAAATCAGGGATTTTAGGTCTAGGTCTTTTATCAATAGCTCATGGCGTTTTCGCTGCACCGGAGCAAAATGCAGTTCGAGTAATTATCAAATATAAAGAACAAATAACCAGCGTTTCTTCTTTAAAGTCACAGATAAAACAAGTAACCCAACTGCCTGTAAAAGAATTTAATCCTATGGCGAATGGTGCTTTTTTATTGATTTTAGACACCACAAACAGTCCTTTGGCTAAAGGAAACGATCAGGATGAAACTTCTTCGATTTTGGAGCGTTTGCGTAAAAACCCTCAAGTTTTATATGCGGTTAAAGACAGAATAAGTTACTTTAAACCGGTTCCTGATCCTGAAATTCTAGGCACTGGAGATTTATTATCTCATGAAAGCCAATGGGATGAGTTTACTCGTCCTGCCGGAATTATGTTGGAATCGAAACCTGGATTTAGAGATGGTGCTTGGGCCTATACGACAGGGCTTTCTAAAAAGCCAATAGTAGTTGCCGTCCTCGATACGGGAATTGCTTTAAATGATAGTCTGATCAACAACTTGGTCAAGGACAGTGTCGGTAATTTATGGGGTTGGAATTTTGCAGGAAATAATAATAACTTGATCGATGAAACCCGCTCTTATCATGGTACTCATGTTGCAGGAACCATTGCAGGCTATGGGAGTATCATGAGCGGTATGGGTGAGGATTTAAAAATTCTTCCTTTGAAAATCCCTGCTGCTAATGGCATGTTTTATGAAAGTTCAGTGATTAACGCGATTTATTGGGCTGTAGGTGGCGAGGTTCCTGGAGTTCCGACTAATATTCATCCAGCAAAGATATTGAATATGAGCTTTGGTGTGGATAGAGGCCCTAAAGACGAAATTGATTATTGTGACCAAGCCTTACAAGAAGCAGTCTTTTTTGCACGCAAGAAGGGTGCGGTATTGGCTGTTGCAGCGGGAAATGACAATGTTTGGGAGCATTTTAATGCGCCGGCAATTTGTAATGGAACCATTAAAGTCGCTTCTACCGGCCCTGAAGGCCTTAGATCCTATTTTTCCAACTATGGTCCAAGTGTCACCTTAGCTGCTCCAGGCGGAGACAAGCGTTATGGCATTTGGGGAGGAATTTTATCTACAGTGAACCCAGGTGGTGGTTATAATGGATCAGGGTTTGATTTTTATCAAGGAACGAGCATGGCTACGCCACATGTCGCTGGTGTTGCTGGATTGATTTTAGCTGCGAGTGAAAAGGGACTGAGCCCAGAACAAGTGGAACAACTACTGTATACCACAACCCATGATTTTGGGGTAAGTACTGACCCCAATAAATCGTGTGTGGGTAAAAAGCCTTGCGGACATGGCATTCTAGATGCTGAAAATGCAGTTAAAGCAGCTGCGGCAGGTTATGATCTTATCTTTTCTGCTCCTAAAGCAGAGCATTTAGCAATGAAGGATTGTGGAAAGAACGCCTTAACTCCTAGCAAAAAGCGCATTGTTTCAGGAGATGGGGTTTGGATACAAAATCATACGAATTGTGATATTGCGGAGAGTTTCCAAAAGCCTTATATAGAACAAGATAAAAACGGAAACATTATTGCTTATTATGGTTCTGTAAGTTATCGATTGGATCAAAGTGCTTACAAGTCATGCCATGTGATCGGTTATGATGGGGTGGGTTGTTATTTATAAGCGTTCACTGGAAAGCCTTGTTTGGCTCGACCTGAGCTCAAATCTGGCTTTCCACTTTACTCCCTGAGCAGCTGAATTTGGCAGATCTTACTGAATGAACTCTTCGGAAGCTTCCATACACTTTCTTCCTAGCGGAGGTATGATCCTTTGCGAGGACGATAGAAAATGTGATCGACAGATAGCTTAATGAAAGAAAGATATATTCTAGAAAAAAGGGCGTAAACGTTTTGCAGTCGCACGTTGTTCCAGTTGTTCCGAAGACAGCTTGCTTGGTTGGGGGCTGTACGAGGGGCGAGGTTTGTATAGGGACGGCATGATGTTGAGTACTTCTTCTGCTTGTTTTAAAAGAAGCTCTACTTTGTGCTCCAACAATTCGGGCTTATTTATTTTTTCGTAAAGTTGTTTTGTTTCATCAAGACCATTTAATATGGCCTGGTAATATTGTGAA
The DNA here is from genome assembly GCF_900635815.1 of Legionella cherrii. Lineage (NCBI taxonomy): Bacteria > Pseudomonadati > Pseudomonadota > Gammaproteobacteria > Legionellales > Legionellaceae > Legionella > Legionella cherrii. Next base: position 3,407,306 of record NZ_LR134173.1, on the reverse strand, counting down.
ATTGGTCCTCTAAGTGCAGCTATATGATCAAAAAGTGGCCCGACGGACTGATACTCTAAAAGCAGAGTGACGTTTTCTTCAAGTTTCTTAATCAAATTTAAAAAATGATTTTGTTGTGAAATCAGTTTTTGCATCCCTTTAATTAGCATATTCTGTCGGCTGGGTTTTCTTTGATGACTTAATTCAAAACTTAAATGATTTTTTTGATATCGGTTTGCGATCTTTAATAAGGAATTAACGAGTAGAGAAAGCGCATGGAGTAGTTGCTTCAAATCTTCATTCCCCAAAGCATAGGCAAGGCGATCAAGGTTCATTTTAGGGGAATGTCGAGGTTGAATGCCTAGGAGAAAAAGCACGTTTTGATCAATGCTTAACAGAATAGCAAGAGCATCCTGACTATTTAAACGATATTGAAGAACTAATTGGATTGAGCAAATTGTATCTTCCATGGAAGAGTCTTCTTCTTTAGGAGAGTTGAGTATTTCCTGAAGAAGATTTTTGGATGACTCAATACTTTGAGTTGCTTCGTTAAGTAAATTTTTTAATTGCTCTGGGTTAATTTCGTTCATTATTTGCAATGCGCCACGTTGATGAATAAAAAAGCATCTTTATTTAATCATAACATCGGAATGAGATTTTAAACTATACTTTATAAAATTAGGGTTATTTTATATACGGTGATGAACGAAAAGAAATTTGTGAATTTTAATGAGTTCTATCCTTTTTATCTCAATGAACATAAAACAATGATGTGCCGACGTTTGCATGTTATTGGAACTTCTTTGGCCTGCTTGTGTTTCCTTTTTTTTCTTATTTCCTGGTATTGGCTATGGCTTATTCTGATGCTAGTGACAGGCTATGGATTTGCTTGGATTGGACATTATGTCTATGAAAAAAATAAACCGGCAACATTTCATTATCCTCTATACAGTTTAATGGGCGATTTTGTCATGCTCTGGCAGATTTTGAGTGGGAAATTAAAATTTTAATTCAGGAGGACAAAATTTCCTCCCTGTATTTTTGAGCAAAATTAGTCTAAATTGCAAATAAAGCTTTCGCATAAGGAGTGTGCTATGATACTTGAGAGTCCTGCATTTACCCATAATGCCCTTATTCCTCAAGAATATACCTGTAATGGCGTCAATCATTCACCTCCATTAGTGTGGAATGATGCACCAAAGAATACCCAATCTTTTGTTTTGATTATGGATGATCCTGATGCCCCAATGGGACTATGGGTCCATTGGATTTTATTTAATCTACCTGCTGAATGTCATGAACTTAAAACAGGAGCTGGCATTCCATCACAAACAATTAGTGCACGAAATAGTTGGGGAAAAACAGGCTATGGTGGGCCTTGTCCACCAAGTGGTACTCATCGTTATTTTTTCAAGCTGTATGCTTTAGATACCTTTTTAAATTTAGGTGAGCATGCGACGAAAAAAGAGATAGAAACAGCCATGCAAAATCATATTATAGAGCAGACTGAATTAATTGGGAGATACAGTCAATCCCCTTAAAATGAAAGTGAGGGTTTGGAGTGAATCCCTTCCCCCCATAGGGAGAAGGTGCCCGCCAAGTCGGATTAGGGTGTTTAATCGCAAATTAAGATCTTCACCCCTATCTCAGCCTACAAGAAATCAAAATCGGGCAATCTGTAAATTGCAACATCCTTCGGTTACATCATTGAGATGTTCAACAACGGTACCCAGACATCGGGTAAGAAGATAGATAGGATTAAAAATAAGAGAAGCAATCGCTGCACAGGTTGCGATAATCCCCATGGCTGCATCAACAAATGTTTGTGCTAAACACGATTTAAATGAAGAACATGCATTGGCGCTCATCTTCTCTCTCGGAGCAAAAATTGCCAATAACAAAGCAGGTATAACTAATAGCATAGTCGCTGCCAAGTAAATAAAACTTTTCAAAAAGAACAATAAGGCGTTCACTCCTAACCAGATAGGACAATGGATTGGGCGAACAAGAAGGTCAGTAAATTCATCAAGATGATGAATCGGTTTAAAATAGGATGGATTTGGAATAGGAATTAATTCAGCATATTTATTTCTTAGACTAGAATATTCATTCCACTTTGAAAAAAAACCAGCCATGATACTTTATCCCTCTTTATTATTTTTGAGGGGCGTATGATGCCAAGTAATAAAAAAAAAGAAAATACTTTGTTTTAAAAATTAGTTGGCTTTTAGATGAGATGGGAATCATGTGGATGACGCAAGTACTGAATATCATTTTTTTGAGTCATTTATCGGTCTTTATATAGGATAAAGGACCCATTATTTATTGTGTCATTCCCGCGCGGGCGGGAATGACAGGCACTTATCTAAACGCTTCGCTTCAGTTTTTAGCCTGCAATTTTTCCACAAGCAATACGATCGCCACCGCCACCCAAGGGAGGATTATCACTATAGTTATCCCCACCTGCATGGACCATAATGGCATGTCCCTTAATATCTTTGGTTTTTAAACGCGGTGCCAATGTGGGTGTATTAGCTGTTCCATTATTATCAACAATTAACACTGGCAAATCACCTAAATGCCCCTCGCCATATGGGCCAAGATGTTTATTGGTGTTCGATGGGTCTAAATGGGCGCCAGCATTTTTAGCATGATCTCCACAGTCAGGATGTTGATGGATGTGAAAACCATGAGTGCCTGCGGGAAGTCCAGTCAATTGAGGTTTAATCAGCAAACCGTATTGACTGTCTTCAAAAACCACTGTTCCTATTGCAGTTCCATCGGTGTTAGCAATATCACTCGTTACAGTATCTGCAGTAGCTATGGACGCAATAAATAAGAGCAAAGCCCCCATGATCATTTGTTCTTTTTGTTTGTTTTTCTTCATGGATAAATCCTTTTTAGTGACAATTTTTCTATTCTAACATAGCATATTACCAATACATTACTTAAATATTGAATTTAAAAACGTGAATAATTTTTGGCTACTAAAAATTAATTGCGTCTTGAAGGCTTTTTATTATGATTAAAAATTATTCAACGCCTAATATCAGAACCGCTACATTAGAGGATGCTGAAGCGATAGCACAGATTCATATCTCCTCCTGGCAAAAGATGTATCGAGATTTTATCCCAGAAATTATATTACAAAACTTATCCTTAAAAGAGCGAACTCAACAATGGCATGATTTGATAAAACAGGATGTTAAAATATTAGTCATGGAAATAAACAATCAACTCATAGGCTTTGCAAGTATTTGTCCTTTTCGTGATTTTAGAGCAGACAACACCATGGGAGAAATCAGTGCGATTTATTTGCACCCAGACTATTGGCGAATAGGATTGGGCACTAAATTATGTACGGCTGCAATTTCTGAACTTGCGAATCAAGGATATAAAAAGATACTTTTATGGGTATTTGAAGACAATATTCAAGCACGTAAATTTTATGATGCTTTAGGTTTTGAAGCCACAAGCGCAACTAAATTAGAAGAGTTTTATGAGGGCGGAGCTTTATTAAAAGAGGTTTTGTATCAGAAAGTAATTTAAGTTGTTTATTCGTAACCTGGGTGAAGCGCAGTAGAACAGGGTTTAGAGGTTTAATCCAGAAACCCCGGGTTCCGCTGCGCTTCAGCCAGGCCACAGGGTTCATTATTTTTTAGGTTCCGCAAAACGTTTGATATACTCGTTCATGTGGCGAAGGCAAACACTGCAGGTTTTCGGTATTTTCTTGTTGTTGAAAAGGATTTTTCAATACCCCTAACAGCGTATCCATTAAAGTACTGTCATTGTCTTCAATAAACGCATTAATTGCATTTTCAACTAAATGATTTCTTGGGATATATGCTGGATTTACCTGATGCATCTTAGTTTTTATTGCCGCAAGATCAACATGTTGCTGTTTAATACAATTTAACCAGTCAGAAACCCACTGCTTACTATGCGGCTGATTTCCTAAAGCCTTGATTAACTCGTTCTGATGGCTTTCACTCTCAATTGCTTGATTGAGGAGACGAAAGGTATTGGTAAAATCAGGTTTATATTCTTGTAATAATCCTAAGAAATTTTTAATAAGATCTGCGGGATTCGTATTATCATCGGACAAACCCAATTTTTCTCTTATTTTTTTATTCCAATATTGAGAAAAAAGCGTATTAAACGAATCGAGAACTTCTTGCACTTGTTGTGGTGCATTATCTGCTTCAAATAAAGGCAATAAGGTTTTACCAAACTGTGCTAAATTCCATTTTGCTATGGTGGCTTGATTTCCAAATGCATAACGACCAGTAACATCAATGGAGCTGAATACGGTACCAAAGTCAAATTCATCCATAAATGCACAAGGTCCATAATCAATTGTTTCGCCGGAAATCGTCATATTATCCGTATTCATGACGCCATGAATAAAGCCTACCCCCATCCATTCAGCAATAAGATGTGCCTGGCGATCTACAACCTTTTTAAATAATTCGAGATAAGGGCTTTCACAGGATAAAATCTCAGGATAGTGCCTTTCAAGGGCATAATTCGCGAGGGCTTTTAGCAAGTGGTTATCTTTTTGAGCTGCAGCATATTCAAAAGAACCAACGCGTAAACTACTGGAGGCAACGCGAGTTAATACACCTGAAGGGACGGGGCCGTTTTGACGATGAATTTTTTCTTTGCTTGCAATGGCCGCCAAACAACGGGTGGTTGGAATGTTTAACCCATGCATTGCTTCGCTGATCAGATATTCCCTTAATACCGCAGAAAGCGGTGCTCTACCATCACCCATTCGTGAAAACATTGTTTTTCCAGAACCTTTAAGCTGAATGTCCCATAGTTTTCCATCATGACTTCGTATTTCGCCAAGCAATACCGCGCGACCATCTCCCAAAAGAGGAACATAGTACCCAAATTGATGGCCTGCATAAGCTAAGGCAATACTTGTAAGGTGCGAGGGGACTGAGTTCCCAGCATAAAAAGATAAGAGCTCCTGTTCATCAGCTGAGGTGGAATTCGGGGTACAAAGGTACGCAGCTAATTCATGGTTGTATTTAACGAAATAAGGATGTTCAATCGGTGTTGGAGCGATCACCTCATAAAAATTAGAAGGCAGCTTTAAGTAAGAACTGCGATAAATAGATGGAATCAAATTGGGACAATCCATAAAAATTATATTCTTGAATGTTTAATAAAATCCCTTGATTTAAATAGCTATAACTTGAAACAAATTAAATCGCTTGTTTTCCTTTGGTGGAGAGCCATTACTAAATTAAAGGGAGCCTCTTAATAATATTATAACGTTTCTGTAAGCAACCATTGCTAAAATTGAAGGAATAAAAAAAATAAATTTTAATTATGAGTTAAGGAGCTAGTATGTTCCGAGTTAAACTTGCTGAGAAATTCTTCACCTTTTCTTCCTCCCTCACTTCGCTGAACGGATTTTACAAAACCATCCCAACCTGGAAGTCTATCCAAGTTTTCTGATGCAATAATCTCTTTTGTCTTTTTTTCATGAACCTCTTGGATTTTGTCATATTCTTCTTTTTTTCCAATAAATAGATTAACTTCTATTCCTTTTTCTTTAGCTGCTTTAACAAAATCAACAATTTCTTCTTCTGGAGTATTATCAGGAAAAAACGCTATCATTTTAGGTTGATAACCTGGAGCCGCATTTTTAGGATGAGCAATGACTTCAAGAGTTATATCCCTGATACATTCTTTTTCTTCCTTGGTTGCATTATCTGGTATTTTAATGACCCAGCTATTCGGATAAAATTTATTCTCTATGGTAAATTTGGCGCCTGAGTTTTTAGATACAAAATCAACATGGAGCGGAGTCACCTTACCCTTATCATACATTTCCTCAAAAAAAGTCTGATTGGGTCGAATTTCAAATAACACGTTTTGGTGTGCTCTATTCGTCACAGCCAATGCCTCTAACAGTTCTTGGTACCGTTGTTTTGCAGCCTCTTTTTCTTCTTCTATCTTTGATTTCATAAAGTACTCCAAGAGGGAGTGTTATTTTTATAAGTATATATCATCAGGAATCATTTTAGGGCTTGACAAGATGACTTCATTTTAATTAATTGCTTAACCGATAAAGCAATAAAGCGGCGCGTTGAGTTTGTGTGGTAAGAGAAGGAATGTTTAAAGTTTCTTCGGCAGAATGTGCTCCGGTACCTACAGGGCCTAAACCTGCTAATGCACCATCCACCAGGGATGAAATGTGTGAAATATCACCTGCACCTCGTGTTCCTGGATCAAGAGGAAGTATCATCCCTTGCCCTAAATCTTCACTCACTTGGCTGTATTGTCTTAATAAAGCTTCATTAGCAGCAGTAGGTGGCATGCTGGGAATCCCATCTTGAAACTTAATGGAGGCTGTAGTTCCAGGCAGATGATCGGCAACAATATCGGTTATTCTTTTCTCTGCATCGTTCTTTTGATCTTCAGAGATAAAGCGTAAGTCCCCATTTGCTAAAGCAATTTTTGCGATTACATTTCCTTTGCCAAAGGCGTCCCCCTGAAAATTATTTTTATTGTTCGTCGTTGTGCCCCCTAAAATAAGGCCGGGGCTAAATGATAAAAAGCGTTCTCTACTCAGCTGGGTACGCATCGTATTTAAGATTCGTGCTAACTCAAAAACAGCACCATAACCTGCTTTTTTTTGAAAAATTTCTGACGAGTGTGCTTCATTGCCATGAGCCTCCAATGTCCAGTGTGTTATTCCTCTACGAGCAACGGTTGCCGTATCTGGGGTAATCGCCCATTCAAAATCCAAGGCAATATCGGACTTTTTTGCAGCGTCGATTAAAGGTTTTCTGGAAATCGAGATGGGTTTCCCGGAGTCTTCTTCATCACCGGTTAAGATAACCGTGATATTTGCATTCTCAAGCGCTTTTGCTTCTTGCAGCGCTTTTAGGGCATAAAGGATGACAACTACTCCACCTTTATCATCAATGACTCCTGGTCCAGTTGCAACATCTCCTTTCTGTTCAAAATGTTGAAACGGGCTATTTTCAGGAAACACCGTATCAAGATGTCCAATTAAAAGCAGTTTTTTGCCTTTATTTCCATAGTGTTCAGCAACCAAAGAGCCTGCGCGATGCTGTGCAGGTGGTTCATTGACCCAATAAGTCTTAAATCCAAGTTGATCTAATTGTTTGCGTACCATGTTTCCTACCCGCTGAACCCCCTCAATGTGGGTAGTCCCACTGTTTCTATTCACTAATTGTTCCAATAATGAAAGTTGCTTTTGGGAATTGGCAGTAATGTACTGAGCGATATGTTTTTCTACTGTAGTGAGGTTATCTGCATTTGCCATTTGATAGAAGCAGAGAAAAAATACACAGACAAGCTTTCTCATTTTTTTTCCAATATTCACTTTATTGTCATGAAAGCAATCATACACTGCTTTAAACAAGAGAAAACATTAATGCATTCATTTTTTTGAAGTCAACGCTTCAAGGGTTCTCGTACAGGGAAAATAACCTTGTTTCGAAGTCTCTGCAAGAATCTGATCACAGCACTTTACCAGTGCGGCAAAATCCTGAGAAGTATCTCCTTGATGCAAAAGAAATGAAGCCGCAGCACGAAATAAGGTGAGACTTGAGACCAGCTTCTGAGTATCAATTTCTCCATTCATAAGGGTCAAAACAGGAATCTTGCTTTTTAGTTGTTGCTCTACTAATTGGGTGACTTTGAGATAATTTTGAAAAAGCTCCCCGTTTTTGTAAATAGGCACAGGCCTCATTGAAATCAACAATCCCGAAATATTGGGCTGTTGAACTGAATCCAAGTTGTTTGAGCTGAGGGAAGACATACCATATCCAATGGCTTTGTTTGCCGCCTGCTTTGAGTTCATTATAAGCTTGTTCGAATGAGGCCGATGAATTTTGGCCTTGTTGGGCTTCGATAAAGCGATGAATGGTGCTCATTAGTAAGTACCTAAATTTAGACTCCTTAAGATTTTTATAGCATTATAAAGAGTTAAGGTACAGCCAGTGGACCACGGAGATGCTGTGAATTAGTTTAAAAAGTAAAGAGCCGTTTTTCCCCGAATACTTTCATTTTTCTATCTTAGTTTTTTATTTAAAAGCACGTCTGTATTCCGCTTCTTGCAAGCGTTTCGCAAAATCTTCATCCGATTCGCCTTTTAATGCTTCAGCTGTGTCAATATCCTCAACATTAATCTTATTTTTAACTTGAGAAAACAAGCCTTGGGTTGATACAGCATGAATCAAATCATTTACATGCTGCTGATAACCGTCTGCTTTTTCTGCATTAATTGGTTTGCTTACGGATGCAGAAATCACTTCCTCTTCTTTTGCTACTGAGGGAGCTTCCTCTTTCTTTAATTCTTGACGTTTAGGAGGTAATTGCTCTATTTGGGTTGTCCAATGCGCATTATCTTCGTTATTTAAGACTATAGTACGCAAACGAGGATCAGGGTCTCCGTTAAGTTGGCCTTCCACGTAGAGATTTTTATTCAGTTGCACGGCAATTTCTTTCAAATCACCGTGTGTTGCCCATCGTCCTTGTTCCTTAATCTTTTCAACGCCTTTTAAAATAACAGAACCTGGATTGACTCGATCACCCTGCATGACGTCTTTTAATAATGCTTCTTTGACATGGGCATTTTCTATTGTATTTGTTTCTGCTTCAGAAAGGGGTTTCGCTGTAAGCTTGGGTTGCAGTGATCGTGCCGTATTTTCTGCTAGGGTCGTGACTTGGGGAGATAAAGCGAGCTCATTAAATTTACTTATCTCAGCGAGATTATTCTTTTCCTTACCTAAATAAAAGCGTACCAATTCCATAAATTTGTGATAAACAGGTGAACCTTCAATCAAGGTTTCCTCATCTTTCGACACTGCTTCAGTTCGTATTCTATTTAAAAGATCGATCGTGTAAGCATCAGCGGCAATGTTTCTTAAAGACATTTGTAATGTAGACAAAAGCTCATTTTTATAATGATAAGGAGACTCATACAACCGATTTAAATCAAAGTCGATGAGCTCTTGCAAGCTAACGCCAAGAAGGCCTTTTCTGATCCACTGGTCATAGGTTGCGCTTTTTCCATAGAGTGCGTATTCATCTTGAATGTCTTTTATGGCGCCAATTGCAAACGCAAAAAATCCACAATCGCCACCGCCAGGATTATTGATTCTATAAGGCATTTCACACTCGTATTGGTTCTATTACTTACATTATATAATAAAAACCTTAATTAATTATTATGTCAATGATTTATTAATAGACAGGATGATTTTAATAAAATAAAATATGATCTCTTTTTACGCAAAAATAGTGGTGATTTAGACAGAAGGAGGTTAGGACGATGAGCTTAGTTGATAACAGGATAGTGAAAGCCTCCTTTAGAGAAAACCCAGTAGAGGAAAGAAAACTGTTTCCTCAATCCTCGTGCCTTATGCCCATTAGTGTAGGACAACCTATTCATGAAGGCGAAAAATTTGCGGCAGTTATTAAATTGATTAATGCCTCTTTTAAACAATGTACCATCCTTGTTGATGATAGTGTGCAACGTCATACAATGGGTATTATGAATCATGCAACTGCGGATGAATTATATCAACTTGCGGTGAAAGAAGGCGATGATTGGCTAAAGCGAAATGAAATGGCTTACAATCAGCTAACCATCCCTTATGAGATCATGCGCTGGGATGATTGGTACAACAGTCAGAATTTCATTAGCAGTCATCTGCGCGTCCAAAAAGAATATGAGCTTAATGAATCATTCCGTCAGGCAATTCATGCCAATATCGATGAATTTTTAAGCCGATACCTGAGTCGATTTTCTACTGAAAACGTTGACTCTGAAAGGGCGTTTCGACTATGTCTTGATTATTTGATTGAAGAATGTTCTGTAATGTGTCTGTGGACAGAAAAGGCATACGATTTCGAAGTTTATCCCAGTGGCAGAAACAAAGCGATGGCTGCTACCTATGATTATTTAATCAAACCTCATTATCCAAACTATTTAAGACCTGTTGCACTTCGATTTAAAAAATATCCTGCAAATCCCCTTTCTCCGCCCCCCGTCATCCCGAGTGAGACGAGGGATCTCCTCGCTTAAATACTGGAGGAAACGCTCCTCATTCTCCCACGGGTGGGCATTATAAACAGAAGAATAAGAACATGATCAAAGTGAATTTATGCCATTCCTGCGAAGGCAGGAAGGACATGAAATAATGCTCATTTGTGGGAGAGGGGATTGGTTCTAGAGATTTTAGAGAGGTGTTTTTGATGCGATCCATTTTTTAATTTCAGAGGCTGTTTTATCAATAACCAGTATAATTTGTTGATACAATTGCTCCAATAAATCACGTTGTCCTGATTTCCAATAATCTTCAAAATATTGGCAAGCCATTTTTATTCGAGTGGCACCAACATATACTACCCCTCCCTTAATTTTATGAGTGATTTTTTGGGTTTGTTCCCAATCACCTTGATCATGTGCTTTTTTTAGCAGAGCAATATCTTCGACAAAAGAGTGATCGAGCATTAGGTTGAGCATGTCGCGAAGTGTATTTTCTGTACCCGTAGTTTTAATTCCTTCCTCAACATCAAGTAGTGGAAATTTAGAAAGATCAAAGAGTTGTTCTTGTGTTGCAGGTCTCTCAAAAATACAATTTTCAGGAGAATTTGTCCTTTCTTTTAGTATGGAAGGAATAAATGAGCTTAAAATATCACCACATTTTTTTTGCGTTAATGGCTTACTGATCACCGCATTGATGCCCGATTCGATACATCGCTGTTTATTTTCCTCACCAACATGGGCGGTAAGCGCAATGATGGGGGTGTGATATTTTTTTGAAACTTCTTGCACACGAATGTGGTGGGTGACTTGATAACCATCCATATCAGGCAGACCGATATCCATAAAAATTAAGTCATACCTATTTTTCTTCCAAAGTTGTAATGCAGATTGTCCATCAACTGCTATATCTACTTGGCAGTAATAGTGATTTAACATGGCTTTAGCTATGGTTTGCGCCACAGTATTGTCTTCAACGAGCAAGATACGATGTTTGAATGAATGAGTTGATGGATTTGAAGAGGGAGTGTTTATGGCATTGTCTTGTTTAAGACTTGATATATTGAAGTCAAAATCTTTATCAATACCTGTTTCATCTTCCAAAAGTGCTGTTTTTAAGGGAATGATACAAGTAAATTTTGTTCCTTTGGCCACAGTACTCTCGACATATATTTCTCCGTCTAACTCATCAATAAACTGTTTGATTACAGCAAGCCCTAAACCTGCTCCTTTATAAATTCCTTTATAGGAAGGGGTTAAACGTTTGAATTGGAGAAAAATTTCTTGTTGCTTGTCTTTCGGAATCCCCATGCCACTATCTTCCACGACAAATTGGATGATCACCTCACGGTTTTCTTGCTTTGCCAGCTTGGCTGTTACTTTCACAAACCCGGCATCGGTAAAATTCAATGAATTCGATATCAGTTCGAGTAAAATTCTATGGATACGAACCGGATCTCCAATAAGAAATCTGGGAATATCGGGATCAAATTCTAGAGATAATGTCAGTCGTTTAGAAGATGCTTTGGCTCTATTCAGGTCAATCACATGTTGGGCTATTTTTTGTAATACGAATTTTTTCCTCACTTTGGGAATTTCACCAGAACTTACATGAATTGCTTCAAGTACATCATCCATAAAATCAAGCAGAGCATGACTGGATGCCACTAGGTTCTCTGAATATTCTTTAATTCTAGGACTTTCTGCTTCAGATTGGATAAGGTCTGCAAATCCTACGATCCCGGTAAGGGGGGTACGAATGTCGTGACGCATATTTTCCAGAAATTCTGTTTTTGCCAGACTTGCTGCTTCTGCTTTTTCTTTAGCAATTTTGAGCTCTGCTTCAATTTTTTTTCGGTCTGTGATGTCAATGGAAATCCCTAGTACCCCTGTAATTTCCCCTTTTTTATTGCGCATTGGTGATTTATGGCTTAAAAAAATGGCATCTTTACCACCTACTTGCGCTTTTTCTTCTATGATTTCAGTTTCGCCTGTTTGCATTATATGAAGGTCATTTTGTCGAAATAACTCAGCCTGGTTTTTGCCCCAAGGTAGGTCAAAATCAGTTTTTCCTACGATTTCATAGCCAAATTGAAACCCTACACTTTGAGCTTGGCGATTGTTGCATCCTAAATAAACCCCGTTTTTGTCTTTCCAATAAACATGTCCTGGCATATTGGCCAAAATATTTTCCAAGGTGGATTGTGTTTTTTCTTGGCTTGAACAGAGAGCAGCCTCTTGCTTTTTTCGATTGGTTATATTTAAGGAGATGCCAATAATTCCGGTGACATTGCCGTGTTCATCATGTAAAGGAGTTTTACGGGTTAATACGACTACTTGTTCTCCATTTGCTATGGTTCCGATTTCTTCCAATTCCAATGAGGAATTCAGGTTCATTACTTTTAAATCGTTGTTGCGAATCGTTGTTGCAGATGCAGCCCAAGGCATTTCAAAATCAGTTTTTCCAATGATGGATTTCATCCCAGTCATTTCCAACATGGCGTCATTGCAACCTAAATAAACTCCATTTTTGTCTTTCCAATAGATGCTTCCTGGTAATGCTTTGATGATGCTTAATGTAAGCGATGAGTTTTCTGCAGATAAAGCTGAAGTAGGGGGTTCCTTGCAATGATAGGTTTTTGGTTTATTACGTTTATTTTCTGACATAAGTTGCTCTCTTTATTTTTAAAGTTATAGACCTATTATTCAACGCCTACAAGAGAAACAATTCATATTTTCATGAAATGCATCAAAGTGGGTTTAAATGTTTCTAGAAAATCAAATAGTGTCATTTCTTGCTTAATGAGCGATCAAGGTCTTTAATAAACAAACGTATAGTATTTGCATGGAGCGCAAAATGCCAGTGAGTAAAGAATGCATTCAGCTGTTGCAAAAATTAGTGGATCACTATGAACAATATGGAAAGAAAGATAAAGATTACTTATTAATTTATCCTTTATTAAAAGAGTTTTTGTTTCTCGTGCTCCAGCATAGAAAAGAACATAAAGACGAACGGCTTATTGGTTTTCTTAGCTCTTCTGCATTGATTTTGCAGGAAAATCCATCTTTTGCTCAGGAATGCAGATCATTTTTAATCGCCTTTCAAGAAACGACCCATGCTTTAGATTCAATGCTGGATGCCGAATTAAATATTCAATCTGAACTGGATGCCTCATGGGGTAAACAACTTGAATCAGAAGCCAATACATCTCTAGGGCCTTCTCTTTTTTTTCTTGAGCTACAAGAAGCTGTTGCTAAAAGAGCGCAACGTATGGCAGAAAAAGAATCTGGGACTTGGGGAAAACCTGAGTTAGGCTAGTATTGATAAAAACTCCTGGATTTTGAGTTTAATCAGGAATGGATAATTATCGAGTTATGGTAATTTTCATGTATAAGCCGTGGGATAATAAGTTTCGGTTTTGTCTTTGAAATTTCGTTTGCTCTATATACCCAAAATCAAAATGATGCAGCTTTTGAAATGTGTCGTTCTATGCCCAAAAAGAATCGGTTTTCAGCAAAAAAACTCTTAATCGATTCCAGATGAACGTGCGCCCTTAAGGTTTATGTATGCTGATTTACCCTAAAATTGCCCGAATTATTTTTAATTTCAATTGGGTATAGGGCAGGTATTTCAAGGGAAGTTCAAACCAAAATGGTTTTTTTAAAATGCTTTTGAAATGGCTGAATGCTTTAAAACCGGCTTCACCATGGTAACTTCCCATGCCACTGTCGCCTACACCGCCAAATGGAAGGTGGGAATTGCAAATATGCATGATCACATCATTAATACATCCACCACCAAAAGAAATCTCATTTAAAATTCGGGTGTGCACTTTTGAATTTTTCCCAAAAATATAGAGAGACAAAGGTCGTGGGCGTGATTTGATTTCTTGGAGGACAGGTTCTAGATCGTTAAAAGGAATAACGGGTAAAATGGGACCGAAAATTTCCTCTTTCATGATTTCATCTGTAAAGCGTACATCCTTAAGAATGGTTGGCTCAATATAGTTTTCAGTCTCAATGACTTGTCCACCCGTGAATAGTTTTTGCGGATCAATGAGCTTTTTTAAGCGTTGTACGTGGTGTTGATTAATAATACGGGTGTAACTTTCGCTTTCAAGGGGATTGGGGCCAATTACTTTGCCGATTTGGTTTTTGAGCTCTTCCAATAAGGGTTGATAAATCTGTTCTTCAACTAAAAGATAATCGGGGGCAATGCAGGTCTGTCCGGCATTTAAAAACTTACCCCATACAATTCGTTGTGCTGAAATTTTCAGATCGGCATCGGCAAAAACAAGGCAAGGGCTTTTGCCCCCTAATTCCAGAGTAATGGGTGTTAAGTGTTCTGCAGCAGCCTTAGCCACGATTTTGCCTATTGTGGTACTGCCCGTAAAGAAAAGTTTATCAAAACGCATACTCAGAAGCTCTTGCGTGACATCAGCTCCGCCCTCTGCAACATAAAGATAAGCTGGATCAAAATTTTGATTGATTATTTTGGCGAGCGCAGAGGAGGTATTTTGCGGCAATTCACTTGGCTTAATGATACTGGTATTCCCTGCCGCTATAGCGGCAATTAAAGGAATTAATGTAAGCTGATAAGGGTAATTCCATGCTCCAATAATCAAGGTTGTCCCATAAGGTTCGGGCAAGATAAAACTTTTTCCTGGTTGGTTCACCAGTTCAGTTCGTGTTGCTTTGGGTTTAGCCCATTTGTTCACGAATTTAATCGCTTTATCGAGTTCATGATAAATTAAGGCAAGTTCAGTTAAATACGTTTCGAATTGTGATTTTTTTATATCTGCGTAGAGGGCTTCCGAGAGCAGTTGCTCATTTTGTTTGAGAACAGTTTTTAATTTCTGCAGTTGCTGTTTACGAAAATCGATAGCTTTCGCCGCTCCACCAGCTGAAAAAAGTCTCTGCTCTTTGACAACAGTATGAATGTTCATGTAATGGACGCCTGTGTAAAAAATTATTATTTATCAGCAGTTAAACTGCTCCATTTTAGTTTATCTTCTTAAGACTTTGCTAGAGCTTATTCATTTTTTTCAGCTAAGGTTTCCCCTGAATCTACTCACTCTAATTTGCAGTACTTGAGTATTTTTTTAATAAATATCTGAATACGGCGTACCCCATTAGGGGAGCCACCAAATTTTATCGTTTGCTTTTTTCCCTAAATTCTGCAGACAAGCTGCGGTACCTCGAGACACCCGGGCCATGTCTAAAAGCATACAAAGCAGAGTAGATGGGCGGTTGCAAGCTCACAGGTTACAAATAAAATAATTTAAATGTTATATTCTGGCGCACCTCCTTTCTTATATACCAAAACAGTTCGCTCAAAAGACATAAATAGTTCTTTATGTTGGTTAATTCCCCGCGTTTCTACAGTAACTATTCCTTGATTTGGTCTTGATTTTGATTCTCGTTTCGCTTTTATTTCGCTTTCAGCGTAAATCGTATCTCCTTCAAATACAGGTTTTAATAATTTAACTTTATCCCACTCCAGATTCGCGACTACCTTCTTGGAGATCGTATTAACGGTCATTCCTGTAATAATCGCCAGCGTAAATGTGCTATCAACTAAAGGTTTTTTCCACTCGGTGTGTTCAGCATAATGTGCATCAAAATGTAATTGAGCGGTATTCATTGTCAGCAAGGTAAACCATATATTATCATTTTGGGTAATGGTTCTTCCGGGCCTATGTTCAATAATTTGTCCCACTTCAAAATCTTCAAAGTAAAAACCAAAATCTTCCCGCAAGCGCTTGTTTCCTATAGATTTATAGCTTTGATGTGACATATTCATTACCTTTTAATTGTTTGATAATTTAAGTACTTCTTGAGCTTGTTGGTATATGGGGACATCTATCATTTGTCCCTTGTATTGACATGCCTTGCCTCCAGATTGTTCGAAAAGCGCTACAATTTCTTTTGCTCGTTTTACCTCTGCTTGATTTGGTGCAAAATTTTGTTTTATGGGAATGATTTGTCTTGGATGAATGGCTAATTTTCCTTTAAAACCAAGTTCCTTGGCCCGAATCACTTCAGAAATTAATTGCTCCTCATTTGTAAAATCGAAAAAAGGAGAATCAATTGCTGGAATGTGAGTAAGTGCAGCTGCCTGGACAATGTGATGGCGTGCATTCAAAAGAACATCCCAGTTCATCTGGCACCCTATATCGATGGCAAAATCTGCAGCCCCGAAGACTAAACCGGCGACTGGGGAATGAGTAACAATTGAATGTAAGTTCAGCAACCCTTTTGCTGTTTCAATCAATGCTAAAAGTTTAATATTTCGCGCTTCTAAATGGAGTATTTTATAAACAATATTTAACTCTTCAGCACTTTCTGTTTTGGGGTATAAAATGGCATCACAATAAATATCATCTTGTCTTAAGGCGAGCAAATCAGGAAGACCTGCATCAGTAGTGATATGGTTGATGCGAACTATAGTGAGCAGTTCTGGATGTTTTTTCTTTAAAAATTGAACCACATGATTTCGAGCTTTGTCTTTCTCTGCTGCTGAGATAGCGTCTTCCAGTTCTAAAATAACGCCATTTGCACCTGAAGTCAGTGCTTTTGTGAAAAGCTCCGGTTTATTGCCGGGTGTAAAGAGCAGGGCGGGTGATCGTGATAAATCCATTCTAAATAAATCCTTGTGTTTTTGCTTGTTGTTTTAATTGCTCACGAAAGTCTGGATGGGCAATTTGAATTAATTGGTGCGTTCTTTCAGTGGTAGAGCGTCCCTTTAATTGGGCTACCCCGTATTCAGTAACCACATAATCAATATCAAGTCGGGTATCTGTAGCGATTGAGGAGAGCCGGGGAACTATCCGGGATAGAGTTCCATTTTTTGCTGTAGAACTACTGGCAATAATAGTCTTTCCACCTTCAGAATACTGAACGCCACGAATAAAATCCAATTGTCCGCCTACACCTGAAAATTGATGACCAATAAACTCGGCATTGACTTGGCCACTAAAATCAATCTCGATGAAGGCATTAACAGAGGTCATTAGGTTATTTTTCCCAATCACTTTAGGTTCATTGACATAGGAGACCGGAAGACAAAACATAGAAGGATTATTATTTATAAAATCATATAAAGGTCGATCACCGATTGCAAAGGTAAATACATTGACGTAAGGATTTAATTTTTTATTGGTATTTGTAATTACTCCTTTCTTGATAAGCTCCACCATTCCTGACGTAATCACCTCAGTGTGTATGCCAAGATTTTTATGATCGATTAATTGTTCGCATACTGCGTTAGGTACACCACCTATTCCCATTTGAATGGTTGCTCCATTGGGGATAAGGGAGGTGATGTATTGGCCAATTTGACGATCCAAGTCACTAGCAGGCTTTGAATGTTCCTCAATCAAAGCGGTGGTATTTTCGACTATGGCATCCACTTCACTGATATGAATTAATGTAGAGCCCGAAGTTCTGGGCATGTTCTCATTGACTTCAACGATTAATTGATTCGCATAACGCCCTAATTCAATAGCATAATCGCCGTTAGTGCCTAAATTAAAAAAACCAAACTGGTCCATAGGGGAGACTGTAACCATGAACGCATCCAGTTGGGTAATGGACATAATGGTGCCAGGATAACGACTAAAGCTTATGGGGACAAAATTGATGTATTTTTTACCTAGACGATACCCGCGTTCCGCTAATTCAACTTCTCCTTTGGACATCATAGAAGTGTAGGGTCGAATAATATGCAATAATTCTTCTTGAAAAATAGTTTCCAGAGCGATGGGACCACAACGAAGATAGTAAACCTTTAATTCTTTTAGATCACCTGCTTTAGCGCGCGCAGCAAGTGCATGGCATAAGGCTGGAGGAGTAGCGGCACGCATGCCTATAGAAATCACTGCAGATGGAGGAATCCGATTGACTGCTTCATCTGCAGAACATAATTTATGTTGATATTGCTTATCAAAGTTCATTCATCATCCTAATAAATCAAAAGAGTTCCATATCAACTTTAAATTATTGATCAGGGCTATTAAATGTCAATTGTACTAATCGTTGCAATTCTTGAGCATCGGAGGGTGCAACTGCTTTTTGATCGTTATCTAAATAACAAAAAATTTGTTTCACTTCCTGCTGCCATTTGGCAAATTTATGGGCATAACTTAAAAGCGTTTTTTGCTCATAATGACCCAAATAAGGATCGAGATGCGGTCCATGCAATCGTAAGTAGATGAAATCACTGGTTATAATTTCTGGACACTGATATCCCTTAAAATCATAAAAACAAAGCGCTATATTGTATTTAGCGAGCAAATCATAAACTTCCTGACGTAACCAGGTTTTATTTCTAAATTCAAATGTGTAATGAAATGATTCAGGTAATGCTTTAACAAACTGCTCCAAACGCTCTAGATTAAAAGGCCAATAAGGTGGGAGTTGAAATAAAACCGGCCCGAGTTTGTCTTCCAATCCTTCGATGACCTGAAGCAAATACAGAACGCTCTCTTGAACGTCTTTCAGCATTTTTACATGGGTTAAATAGCGACTGGCTTTACACGAAAAAATAAACTGTTCTGGAGTAGTTTCTCTCCACTTTGCAATGGATTTTGGAGAGGGAACGTGATAAAAACTACTATTGAGCTCTACTGTGTTAAAGACGTTCGCGTAATACGCCAATTCATCTTTCTCTGCAACAGACTTCGGGTAAAAAATTTCTTTCCAACCTTTATAGACCCATCCAGAGGTACCGATATTGACGAATGGCATAGTCCTATTCCTTAGACGCTATTCTTGATAGGAAATACCAAGCATGTTTAAACCACGTTCAACATCATCAGCTACTGTTGGTCTGGATAGTAAATACTCACCGGTATGGTCGGTTATTTCTTCTTGGGCAAACTGTAGCGCATCTTTCCATTCCTCTCGAGTATAATCGCCCCGGCCTAAATACATGAGCGCCACTAAGGTTGCTTGCTGATCAGGACGTAAATTATCTATGTATTCAACGGTTTCTTGATAAACTGGATCATTTTGATAATCAGCTAATACATAGAAGGCATCCATGTCCTCAGTGACCTCTGGAAAACTAACTTCTTCCTTAACCTGAAATTGTCGCGCTTTATCCAGAAGATCACGAATTGTTTCTGTATCGAGATTCAACATATTTATCTCCTTATTTAATATGCTTTCCAATACAATAATAATAGCTTAACTAAAATATAGTTTATTACCCGCGATCCACAAGCTTGTTATTTTTACTTATTGTGCAAATCCTTATTTTCTGAGAACACTGAATCCTATTTTGATTGTACTGACACAACAAGCTCCCCATAATCATTTTATTCAGTGAAAAGAATGGTTGGATAGAGGCAATTCCTTTGGTGTTAATTGGGATGAGAAAGTAAAGTTGGTGAACGCTTTCGGCTCTACTAACGAGATTGTATTTAATACATTAAACTCGAATAACTGCATGAGTTGTATTTTATCTGCAGAGTTAGGCAAATTTTCGATTCGGCTTCGAACATCATGAAATTTTTGCCAATCAAAACTGGGTCTTTCTGCATCAAAATAATGTTTGAAGAGATGTGATGCTTGTGTTTGTAATGCGTTTAATTGCTCAAGCAAAGGCTTATATTGAGCAATATAAGGAGCAAAATTAAAAGTGTAAAAAATTTTAGGATGAAAACCAGTGATTGGTGCAATTACTTTTTGTTGAAGGCGTTCCATCAACTCAATTTTATCGTAGTCTAACGGCATGGATTGAATCGAGTGATAAACTTCTGTAAAAAAAGAAAAGTTAAAAGTAACTTTTGGGGTAAAATATTGGGTTTTGCTGCGAGAATAAAAGGTTACATCCTCTTCGAGTTGCTGTAAATTCCTTAGAAGAAAGGGGTAGGGCATAATGTTTACTCCGTTTATAATGCCCATGTATCGTACATAATTTTTTAATTTAATCAAGTTGTGTAATTTTCCATGCTTCAGCTCACTTATAGATACGATTAGGAGATGACACTTAATTAATAATCATTAATGATAAAAATGATTTTTGAGATATTTTTAAAACCCCCATCATAAGAAAATAGATTTTTATCTTTTTTGATTTTTCCAAAGGGGCTGGAATGACGCACGATTTAATTGACTCCTAGACGTCCCAAAAAGAGTCAAACGCTCAATAAAAAAGGAAAGTATTTATTGATTTATCTCCAGCAATAACTATATTTATATATTATGTTTCACGAAATGCATGAAGAAAACGTTGTTAACTAAGGAGAGTAATAACATGAAAAGTTCCAGTGAGAAACCGACATATACTCCTAAAGACCATCTTGAGGCAGCTGCAAGCCAATTATTAAATGAAGGGAAAAAAAAGGTAAATCAACTGTATGAAGAAGGATTATCCAAGGCTAATGAAGTGGAAGAAAATGTCAAAGAATATTCTGATCATTTAATAAAGAAAGTACAAGACAATCCATTAACTTCTGTTTTAATCGCAGGAGGAATTGGCTTTTTATTATCTCGGTTAATGAAAAAGTAATGGAAGTTTTTAAACAGTTAGAAGCTCTAGTTACTGCAAAAATATCCGTTATTAAAACAGTATGGTCTTTAATTCGTCTTGAAGCAAAGTTGGCGGGGCTTAGCGTTTTTCCTTTGTTACTGAATATATGCATGCTGTTTGTGGTGCTGATTACGGTGTGGCTAAGTGCCATGTTTTTAATAGGGTATTTTTTATTTTTGGCATCTAATCGTTTTCTGTTATCTATCTCCCTTGTTTTACTGTTGAATGTGGGATTCTTACTTGGATTGCTTCAGTATTTATCCTATAACTTAAAAAGTATGAGTTTTCCTAAAACAAGAGCATATTTTTCTCAAAAGAGCGAAGAGCATGAGCAACTCGAGAAGACAGATTCGGGCACAAATTGCACTGATGGACAAGAAGTTGCGATTCCAGAGCAACAAAGTAGCTGAACATCAAGAGTATTTTGCCCAAAGTAAACTAACTCGTTTTCATGTACCTACTTTGTTACTGCTTGTTTCTGCTTTTTTTATAGGTTGGAAACTGGAACGAAAGCATTGGAGTGGCAAAATAGGGCAACAACTTGTTGATGTCGGGACATTCGCTTTGCTTAATTCGTTTAAAAAAGTTGTTCTTACTCTTCTCAAATAGTGAATTAATAATCCCTGGTGTAACTAATATTTACAACTTAGGGGGTAAGTGTAACAATATGTGACCTAGCAACGATATGCTTTTAACTCATGCTCGTGTTCCTTTTTTACCAAAATAAAAAGTATGTTGAGATCACTCACGATTTTAAATCTGACGAATTAAGATCTGCAATCGCAGGCAATGAACGTCGATTTGATATGATATTGAACCATAAGAAGAAAATTGTTTTTAGTAATCTTCAGGAACTCATTGAGGATTTTAAACGATTCCAGATAATTCAAAGCTATGAAAAGTTTTTTAACGACAGTAGTTTTCTAACGCAACTGTGTGTAACCAATCTCACAAAATTTGGGTCTTCCCCTGAAAAAATGGCCTCAGAATTGGAAATCAGAAGATTAGCTTTAACAAGGGAAGAGGGGGATCCTTTAAAAAGAGAGATCCTCTTAAAAATGGTTAATAGTCTTCGTTATTTTAAATCGTATAAACGATTTAATGCGGAATTATTGTTTCGATATAATGCAATAAAGCTCATGGATACGGATAAATTTCATTTAGAAGCAGAACATTATAGATATCCAACACAAAAAGAAAATTATTTGCAGCTCAATGAACATTATTGGCATATGCCGAATAAGCAAAATGGTTTTTTTATATTAAAAAATGGACAGCGTCCCTCTGAAGCTATCAACTCAATTTTTGCTGGTTCTCATCTTGTGGTACTTGAATGTCATAGTTGGATGCTCTCTATTCAATATAAAGCGTTATTAGACACCGTGGGTGCGAAGAATTTTGATCTTCTTTTTGCACGAAAGCCACTCATCATTGCAGATGGTCTGTTTTTATCCAGAAATTTTGCAGACGATTTAAAAGAAATACTTCCTTATAAATTTGATTTAACGCAAGAGGAGTTAATTCCCGGGGATTGGCTCTATCTCAACAATTTCCCTGAATATAGGACGGCTACCTTATTTGATGCATCTAAAAATGGAAGTGGACTGCACTCTATGGTGATGGGGGATCATAAATATCGAGGCTTTGGTTTACCTAAAGCAATGACAGAAAGTGAAATAAAACATGAGTTTTTAGAAGTTTACAATGAAGACTTTCTTGCTGAGCCTATAGATCTTAAAGAGGAAAGCATAGATAGTGAAACAATGGGACTTGATGCTAATGAGCAAGATATAGCCCCTGGGGATAGCGTAGTGATATGTGGACATATTGATTGTCCCGAGCGCGAATGGGCAAGTGTAGAATGCATTTATAAGGGTAATGGCAGGTATCGATGCGAAAAATTAAAGATGGAACATGCTACGGAGAACGAAATTGTTTTGGCATTATTGGAGAAATACAATGCACTACTTCCAAAGAGAAAAACAGAAAGTGATGTAGCTGATCTCAATATTTTCAAATCATTAAAGACCAATGTGAGAGGCATTGATTTTTCACATCAACGATTTGATTATTTATTTCAAGAATCACCATCTACTGATAGTAAGAATTCACCAAGGTTATTTTCTTATCATCAAGATAAACATGAGCAGCCTATACTGGAGCCTGAATTGTTATATTCTCCATGTAAGTGATTAATAATAATAATAAATAAATTACCCGATGAACCTGTCGGCACACATTTTTCATGACAATGTGCGTTATTTATTAACAGAATGTAATTTTATGGAATAATTGCTTTTTTATTTTGGTCAAAAAATAGATAGAGAAGATACTTATGCCAGATCAACCAACCTCATTAAAGAACATCAGTGCTACTGCAGTAATGAAGCATTTTATATGGGAAGTAAATAGAGAAAAGTTTAGCGAAAAGTTACCTATAGAACTTCATGAATTGCTTGCATCAAAGAATAAGGAGCTTTTTTTTATTAAATGTTTTAATAAGATTAATAAATCAAAACAGAATGTGGAAAAATTTATCAAAAATGCTGGAATACAACTCCCAGAGAACTACTCATCAATCCATATTAAGATAAAGTGCTGTGAAGACGGCCACTATGACGTAGTGATAGATAATACGTATGTGAACTTTAAGCCAGAAAAAACAAGGATGAGTGAACAAAAGTTAATGGACTCAGTGATTGCAACAATTTCTGAATTAGACTCTAAGCCAACTCCAAGTAATTTATCAAGGTAATGTCTTACTTATTATTCAGAGTGGTGTACGCGAAGGATCTCCTGATTTGAGCTCAAATATTGATGGTATTGGAGATCTTCACGGCGTTCGGGATTGACGCACCTCCGTGACTGCATCACCAAATTGTTCGATCAGAAACCGAGTATCCACCATCAATGGGGATCATGGCTCCGGTGATAAAATCTGAGCCGCTTGAAGAGAGAAAAACGGCCAAAGGCCCAATATCCTGGGGTTTTCCCCATTTACCGAGTGGTGTTTTCTTCCTAATTTCTTCGCCGCGAGTTGTTTGCGGCAAGGAGCCATTAATTGCAGTTTCAAACCAACCCGGCAAAATAGCATTTACCTGAATATTCCAGGGACCAAGTTCCAATGCAAGCGATCGAGTGAGACCTAAAATTCCTGTTTTTGTTGTGGCATATCCAATCGAATTAGGATGTCCAAATAGTGAATACATAGAACCCACATTAATAATTTTTCCACGATGGTGTGGTTTCATGAAACGAGCTGCACTTTGAGAACAAAGAAATACTGAAGTAAGATTGGTACGGATGAGATGTTCCCAATGTTTCAGTGAAAGAGCTGAAAGATGCTGGTCCTCATAGATACCTGCATTGTTAATCAGGATATCCAATCTTTTAAATTGGTCTTCAATGGATTTAAAGCCAGCATGAATGCTTTCCTCCGAACTCACATCCATTGTTAGAGGAATTAAGTGGTGTTTTTGGGCTTGTTTTAATTTTTCCTGATCTCGGCCACAAATGATAACTTGTGCGCCTGCTTGTTGCAAAGCACATGCCATGGCTAGTCCTAATCCTCCATTTCCCCCTGTTACTAAAGCAACACAATGATTCAAATCATTTTTTGAGTTCATAATGGTCATGCACCTTTTTGATAGCAGTTATAAGTTCATCCAGATCTTCTTTTCCCAATGTGGGTGATAGCGCAATATCAATATAAGAACTAATGTATCTAAAACTGTTAGGATAAAGCTTGGGAATTTTTTGTTTCGATACATCCTTGAATAAATAGGCCCAGTCCCAAAATCTTCGCACATTGATTTTATTGAGATCACCAAGCGCTTTCGTGTCGATCCCCTCTGCAGTAAGTGCTTCGGCAAACCAACAACAGTCTTCGCTCGATCCCTCTAACTCCAAAAGCAGATTATCACCCAGAGGCAATGCGGTTTTATCCCAGCTAGCACGTGGGCGTAAATATTTTAAAGGGCTAATGCCTTGAATGACGTAAGCATAATTTTGTGACAACAAGTCAAGTCGCTTATTTAATTTTTTTAATTGGGATACTCCAAGTGCACCACGGATTTCATCCAAGCGAAAATTAAATAACGGCAACCTGGTGAAATCAATGGTACAAGGTTGGTCGGAAAAATGCTTTTCATAAAGACGCTCATAAGCTCCTGATAAAATCACACATTTTAGATAGAGGTCTTTGTTGTTGGTTAAGATAAAGCCCCCTTCTCCAGTGTTCAATGATTTATCTGATTGAGTGCTAAATGCCCCAGCTAAACCATAGGTACCCAAATATTTATTTTTTAATTTACAGCCAAGACTAGGAACCGCATCTTCAATAATAGGCACGCCATGTTTATTGGCGATTGCCATAATTTGGGGGAGCGGGGCGGGAAATCCTCTCATATGAACCACCACTAATGCTTTCAGGCGACTAATTTTTTTATCAAGATCCCCAAGATCCATATGAAGATCGCGATCGACTTCGATAAGGAATGGTTTTAATTTTGCTTGAATAATGGCACTCGGTGTTGCTGTAAATGAATAGGCCGGACATCCCACTAATGAATCGTCAGGTAGATCAAGAGCCATAAGGGGTAGTGAAATTGCGGCAGTACCTGAACTTACAGCCAGTGCAAATTCACACTTAAAGTATTCCTTCAGTCCTTCCTCGAATTGTCCTACTTTAGTATCTTTGATTTCACGATTATCATAGCGAAACAATCGTTTACTTTTAATTACATCCAAGATAAGTTCAGTGTCCTCCTCATCAATGATCACATTTCCTTTGTCATAGGTAGGCCATGGTTTTTGGCGAATGGGAGACCCTCCATATAACGCCAATTGACTCAAAGAAGAATATTCTCTTTTCATACTACTCATACAACTCTCCATGCTATTGCTCAGGAATTTAGTTTAACTTGCCTTTTTTTTATCAAGCCACAAGCGAAAGCGAGCTAAAGTTTTATTCCCCCCAAAAAATCTGATGGTTGCAAGGACCATAAAACCTTTTAGAAATTGCAATTTTGAACCTTTTCTAATCCAAAAATCGCATTCCTCTCCTTTTGTAGGTACAAATAACTTTTCATTGAAAATAGTTTTAGGAAACGGTATGGAAAAAAAGGTACTAATATTTTTTCCATGCGTTCCAAAAATAAGGGGGCCTGGATGCAGGCACAGCACATCTAGAAATAATATAAAATAAAGAAATATGATCCATGTGGCATGCTGTGACTTTTTTTCAATCCAAAGGCATGTAATTTCATGAGGTTTCTTTCGATCAAAGCGATGATCATGATATAGTTTCTGTAATTGAGATGGATTTAAAGGAAGAAATGTACGATAGTTAGGACCTGAATTGATGCAAAAACCTGCCAGCATTTTTTCCTCTGATTCTCTAAAAAATATTCGCACTTTAGATTCTTTAAAGTATTCCAGATCAGCGCGATTATGGGCCAAAGACGAGTAATTGCTTGCATAGATTTTAAGTAAGCTCTCACTCCTAATTATTTTTGTTCTAATCATTATCTAGGCTCTAAAAAAACTCTATTTTTAATTATAGAACATAATGGTTTAATTTTAGCCATTTAATCTAAAGTCGAACTGGATAAGTGTCAACTTCATCAAATAAATATGCGGAACAAAGCGTGTTGGTTTTGAGTCGAGAGTGCTGGGTGTTCGCTTTGTAATCAGTGCGTAATTAATTAATCTTTGCAAATTCATGTAGATAAGAAGGGTGCGGAAAGTAATCCTTTAAAAAATTAGGGATGCGTTGCTCCAACCAATGGTGTCCTCTCGCAGCGATAAATCCTACATGGCCTCCATGTTGACTTAATTCCAAGAGAATATCGGAAGATAACTCCCTGGAGGTTGGAAGAATGTCTGATGTCATAAAAGGATCATCTAAAGCATGAATAATTAAAGTAGGGGTTTTGATTTGAGATAGATACTGCCGCGAACTGGATTTTTGATAATATTCACTTGCACTAGTAAATCCGTGTAATGGAGCAGTTATTTGTTCATCAAATTCATAGAGAGATTTTATTGAATAAAGTTTTTGTTGAGACAGCGGCAATTGGTCATTAATAATATCCAATTTTTGGAGGAAAACCCTACGCAATTTTTTTAACAAATGTTTCTGATACACACGAGAAAATCCTTTATTTATTTTTTCAACCACGTTTTGCGATTGAAAGGGTACAGAAACTGCAACAGCAACATCAATTAGAGATTGGGACCCTGTTTCTCCTAACCATTTAAGGAGCACATTGCCACCTAAGGAAATACCCACTACCCCTATTTTTGTTGTGGGCTCTCGCAGTTTTATTACCTGGAGCAAAAAGGCCAAGTCTGCAGTATCGCCACCATGATAAAAGCGGGGTAAACGGTTTGGTTGGCCACTTGCACCCCGGAAGTTCATCAAAACCGCTCGATAACCTGATTGATTGAATGCATTGAATAAGGTCGAAACATAAGCTGAATTCTCATTGCCCCCCAATCCATGCAACAAAATAATTAAAGGAGCATCCTCGTTTAATCCATTCACTCTCCAGGCTAAATCTATAAAATCGCCATCAGGCAATTCAAGCCGCTCATAAGAGTCAACAAAGACATTCATGCGATGAGTTAACGTTCGATACAGAGTTTGTCCATGCGCATTGGTTAACCACCAGGCAGGCTTAAATTCGCTATGAATGATCATACTCTAGTACCCCATGAATTGAGATTTATTTAAGCTTTTTAGTGCTACTTTAGTCTCTAAGTATAAAATAATACTAAATAGAAAAAAATGCGAATTGATAAGTTGTAGTTAAGCTACACTTTTCATTGCTAAAGCGATCATCTGCATTTACATTATCCTATTTAGATAGATCTTTTTTCAATTAAATGAAGGGATTGCTTAAGTTGATGTTTTTTTCATTACCGGAGGTTTGATGCAAGTAAAGGCAGCAGTAGCTTATGAGGCTGGGAAGCCATTAGTCATTGAAACGGTTGAATTGGAAGGCCCCAAAAAGGGGGAGGTGCTTGTTGAAATTAAGGCTACAGGTGTTTGCCATACGGATGCATTTACTTTATCTGGTGATGATCCTGAAGGCCTTTTCCCAGTCATTTTAGGACATGAGGGTGCCGGTATTATTGTGGATGTAGGCGCGGGAGTGACTTCCGTTAAGCCAGGCGATCATGTGATCCCCTTATATACCCCTGAATGCCGTCAATGTGAATACTGTCTTTCCCAAAAAACCAACCTGTGTCAGGCCATTCGAACAACGCAAGGTCAAGGGGTTATGCCTGATGGGACAAGTCGTTTCAGCCTTAATGGAAAAAAAATATTCCATTACATGGGGACATCCACGTTTGCTAATTATATTGTATTGCCTGAAATCGCTGTTGCGGCAATTCGTAAAGATGCACCTTTTGACAAAGTCTGTTACATCGGTTGTGGCGTAACTACAGGCCTGGGAGCCGTGATTTATACTGCAAAAGTGACGCCAGGATCTCGAGTTGTTGTCTTTGGTTTAGGAGGTATCGGGCTTAATGTGATCCAGGGTGCTCGTATGGTGGGTGCCGAACAGATTGTCGGGGTGGACATTAATCCTCAACGGAGGGTTTTGGCAGAAAAAATGGGAATGACCGATTTTGTTAATCCTTCGGAAATCAGTGACGATCTGGTTGCCTATCTTGTAGAGCTGACTAAGGGGGGCGCTGATTACAGTTTTGAGTGCGTAGGGAATGTAAAACTGATGCGTCAGGCATTGGAGTGTTGCCATAAAGGGTGGGGCGTTTGTACTGTGGTTGGGGTTGCAGGAGCAGGTCAAGAGATTTCTGCTAGACCTTTCCAGTTGATCACGGGCAGAGTATGGAAGGGATCTGCATTTGGAGGTGCACGTGGACGTTCTGATGTACCTAAAATTGTTGATTGGTACATGGATGGTAAAATCAATGTGGATGATTTAATTACCCAAGTTCTCCCGGTTGAGCAGATTAATCAAGCCTTTGATTTAATGCACCTTGGTCAATCAATCCGCACGGTGCTCACTTTTTAAAAGCCTGTTTCAGGGAGTGAATTTAAATGGTCATCGAACTCATTGAAGAACATTACTGTTTTGGAGGGATTCAACGGGTTTATGCCCATCAAGCCGATTCAACCCATTGTACTATGCGCTTTGGTCTTTTTTTACCACCTCAGGCAAGGAAACAGAGCGTACCTCTAGTGTATTGGCTTTCCGGACTAACCTGTACGGAGCAAAATTTTATTACGAAAGCGGGGGCGCAACGGATTGCTGCCCAATTAGGTTTAGCATTAGTTGTTCCGGATACAAGTCCTCGCGGAGATAATTTGCCAGGCGCTCAGGAGAGTTATGATTTTGGTATGGGTGCCGGATTATATGTGGATGCCAAACAATCTCCGTGGTCAAAATATTATAAAATGTTCACTTATGTCCATGAAGAATTACCCCATCTACTGCAATACCATTTCCCGCTTGATCATCAAGCATGTGGTATCTTTGGCCATTCAATGGGAGGGCATGGTGCGCTTATTTTGGCATTGACTTATCCCAAGCAGTATCGTTCGGTTTCTGCATTCGCACCCATTTGTGCCCCATCACAATGTCCATGGGGTCAAAAAGCATTCACAGGATATCTGGGGGACGATAAAGAGCAGTGGAAAGAATATGATGCTTGCGAACTCATCTTAGCTAAAGGATGGCCACATCAACACATTCTCATTGATCAGGGTTCACAGGATCCTTATTTAAAGGAGCAACTCAAACCCGAATTATTTCAGGCAGCATGCTTGAAGGCTGGAGTCGAACTAAAACTACGAATGCATGAGGATTATGATCACAGCTATTATTTTATCACTAGTTTTATCGAAGATCATTTAATGTATCACGCGTCAATATTGCATGGAATTAAATAGGGGCGGATAATTCATCTAATCCTATTTTCAGAAACAAAACTCATGAATCCTAAGCATCCATTAAAACTCATCTTGGCCAGCGCCTCTCCAAGACGATTGCAAATATTGCAAGAGCACGGATTGGCTGCTGTTGTTATGCCTGCCAATATTGAAGAAGTTCTGCAAAAAGATGAGCAAGCCAAAATATATGTGACTCGACTGGCCAGAGAAAAAGCGCAAACAATTTTGTCTCAGGTTGAAGTAGGTGCAGCAGATTTCATTCTGGCGGCCGATACTACCGTGGCTTATCAGAACCATATTTTAGAAAAACCTCGCGACCCTGAAGATGCTTATAGAATGCTGCGTATGCTCAGCGGCAGCTCCCATGAGGTCTATACCGGTTATGCGCTAATTTTTCTACCCGAACAAAAGTGGTGGGTTGATTGCGTAACAACCCGCATTACATTCCACTCGCTTACAGAGCAACAAATTCAAAATTATGTTGATTCAGGGGATCCCTTTGATAAAGCGGGAGGGTATGGTATTCAAAATGTTTATGACACGTTTGTTAAAGAAATAAAAGGTTCTTATTATAATGTCATGGGTTTACCTATTGAGGAAATTTTGAAAAAAATTGCATCTTAATCTGGGTGAAATGAAGTGCTGAGGCATATTTCAAAATTCTTTTCAACCCGTGGTCAAAAAGCGCGGCGCTGTCCTCGAATTCTTGGCGCAGAGCCTTCAAGAAGGGGCTTTTGTCCCCTCCTCGGGCCGAAGGGTTACAGTCACTACTGAATCGTTACTGGTTAAATTTTGAAATCGCTCGCTCAAAAAGCATTGAAACCCGGGTTTTCTACCTTTCATTTAGGCTTAAAATAACAGATTCTATGCACCATGGTTTCGATTTTTGCAAAAACAATCGACAAGATGATCATCCACCAGGCCTACTGCTTGCATGTGGGCATACATAATCGTTGAACCGACAAAACTCATGCCTCTTTTTTTCAAATCTTTGGATAACGCGTCAGATTCAGCAGTACGGGCAGGGACTTCTTGAAGTGTTTTGGGGTAATTTATTTTGGGACTTCCATTCACAAATTGCCAAATATAGTTGTCAAAAGATCTAAATTCTTGCGCGATCTTAAGAAACACGATCGCATTTTTGCGCGCCGAAAAAATTTTAAGACGATTACGGATAATCCCCGAATCATCAAGCAAGTTATTTAATTCCTCATCGCTCATCTTTGCTACAGCATGAGGGTCAAACTGTTTGAATGCTTTTCGGTATGCTTCCCGCCGTTTGAGTATTGTTTCCCAGCTCAAACCTGCCTGTGCTCCTTCAAGAATAAGCATTTCAAAGTGTTTTTGATCATCATGTACGGGAACACCCCATTCCTTATCATGGTACTCTTCATAATAAGGTTTGCCAGTACCAACCCAAGGGCAACGTTTCATAATGAACACTTATCTCCTATAAATTTTATTGAGTGATTTTAGGTGGCTATTGTGCCGTCATTCAGGGCACAGCGCTCGGGATGATGTAGTTCTGTGCTGCATTGATGAGTGAAAGCAGATATACAGTTCACCGATTTCATAATCCTTTTTAATCATAGCGTTTTTATGAGCTAAAGACTATTCAAATCCCGTTTTATCAGTGTAATCTCCCTTTTTCGAGCGGTGTTTACCTAGAAACAACGGCTTCGTCTTGTATTTGTTCAGGAATGTCTTAAAATTCACTACATACGTTAACATTATATTTATTTAGAGAACTTCATGTCCGATTTTTATCAGGATTTTAATACACGACGAACCTTTGCAATTATCTCTCACCCTGATGCAGGTAAAACAACAGTAACCGAGAAATTACTGTTGTTCGGAGGTGCAATTCAATTGGCAGGAACTGTAAAAGGACGTAAAGCCGATCGGCATGCGACCTCAGATTGGATGGAGATGGAAAAAGAGCGTGGTATTTCTATTACTACCTCAGTGATGCAGTTTGTACATAATCAGCATGTCATGAACTTGTTAGATACCCCAGGGCATGAGGACTTTTCTGAAGATACCTACCGTACTCTGACCGCAGTAGATTCAGCGCTGATGGTTATTGACGTCGCTAAAGGGGTCGAGGAGCGAACGGTTAAATTAATGGAAGTGTGTCGTTTGCGTGATACACCGATTATGACATTTATTAATAAACTGGATCGCGAGGGTCGTGATCCTATTGATTTGTTGGATGAAGTTGAATCTGTTTTAGGTATTCAATGTGCACCAGTGACCTGGCCTGTAGGTATGGGTAAACGATTTAAAGGCATCTATCATCGTTATGAAGACATTGTTTATCTCTATCAACCCGGTAAGAACGCCCAAAAGCAAGAGGCAATGCAAATTAAAGGTTTGGACAACCCTCAACTGGATGAGCTCTTGGGGGAAAGCGCCCAGGAATTACGTGAGGAAATTGATTTAGTGAAGGGGGCTTCACATGAATTCAATTTGGAGGATTATTTAGCGGGTAAAATGACGCCAGTTTATTTTGGTTCTGCAATTAATAATTTTGGTATCAAAGAGTTATTGGATGATTACGTACGTTATGCTCCAGGTCCACAACCTCGGACAGCCCAAGAGCGTATTGTATCTGCTAATGAAGATGCTTTTACCGGATTTGTGTTTAAAATCCAGGCTAATATGGATCCAAAACATCGGGATAGAATTGCTTTTTTACGAATTTGCTCTGGAGCTTATCGAAAAGGAATGAAAATCAATCACCTGCGTATTGGCAAAGAAGTGCAAATTGCTAATGCTTTAACTTTTATGGCAGGTGATCGTTCACACACAGAAGTTGCTTTGCCTGGTGATATTATTGGTCTGCATAATCATGGAACAATTCGCATAGGTGATACCTTTACTCAAGGGGAGCAACTCAAATTCACTGGTATTCCCAATTTTGCTCCTGAATTGTTTCGGTTAGTGCGTTTAAAAGACCCTTTAAAGAGTAAGGCTTTATTAAAAGGTTTAATCGAGTTATCGGAAGAGGGTGCAACCCAAGTATTTCGACCATTAAATAGTAATCAGTTAATTCTGGGAGCTGTGGGGGTGTTGCAGTTTGACGTAGTAGCGCATCGTTTAAAACATGAATATAAAGTAGATTGTATTTATGAAACTGTGAATGTTGCCTGCGCTCGCTGGGTTTATTCTGATGATGATAAAGCAATGAGTGAATTTCGAACAAAAGCGCATGATTATTTGGCTTTGGACGGAAGCGATGCATTGATGTATCTTGCTCCAACCCGTGTTAATTTAACAATGGCTGAGGAACGGTATCCTAAAATTAAATTTCATGCAACTCGGGAACATTAGGGAAGGGCGCTTCCCTCGCCATCCCGAGCGTTGCGACTCTGTATTAGAATTAAAAATTTCTATTAAGCAGTACAAATTGCTTTAACTGTATGTGGCCCAAAATTAGTGATATCAACTCGCGCACCTGAGTCTGCGCTTAATTTCACAATGTCATTCGGGTGAACAGTAATCCGTAAAGATTGTCCAGCAATTAAATCCATGTTATTAACTTTTCCTTTTTTTGCTAGAGCTACAAATAAAATATCATTACTTGGATCTTCAGACACAATTTTACATTCAGCTTCTATCGTCCACATAAAAAAATTAGCCACTGGTTCGGGAACATTGCTTTGCAATATGTATTCAATTGTGGCTCCCATAGTCTTAGCCGGCAAACTTTCCACTGCATTCGCGCTTGTACTTAAAGACGCGGCGACACACAGTAAGCCAAGTCCAAATTTTTGTAGCATTATATAACTCCATAATTGTAAACGACCTAAGATACCCGTATTTTGTATGCATGGCAAACGTTGGATAAATTATTGACAACTAACTGCTAAAATTTTTTTCAAAAATACCTACGCAGTATCCATAGCTCCATAAAGGATAAAAATTGTAAAAGCGCTACAAAGTCTCATGGATACCGCGCATCAAGCGCGGTACGTAGGAAAATTGATTGTAATTTTTGAGAATTTCTCGGGGCTTTTCAGGCGATGTGCAGAAGATTTTGTGGGCTTTTTTATAATGCTTCCAAAGCCTTAGCAATCGACTCAGTCATCGCTTTAGCATCTCCAAAAAGCATGTAGGTATTATCATGATAAAATAAATCGTTTTCGACACCGGCATAGCCTGGGGCCAAACTTCTTTTGACAAATAATACATTTCTAGCTTTCTCCACTTCCAAGACTGGCATGCCATAAATTGGCGAGCCCGGATCTGTTTTTGCTGCCGGATTGGTGATGTCATTTGCTCCAATAACATAAGCTACATCACAACTTGTAAAATCACGGTTAATTTCACTTTGTTCAAATACTCTATCATAAGGAATATTGGCTTCAGCAAGTAATACATTCATATGCCCAGGCATACGACCAGCAACCGGGTGGATTGCAAAGCGAACTTTGATATTGCGACGTTCTAGGGCATCAACTAATTCTTTCACTGCATGTTGCGCATGCGCTACGGCCATACCATATCCAGGAACAATAATTACATCTTTAGCATTACTTAATAGAAATGCTGCATCTTCGCCATTACCTTGACGTACTGTGCGTGATTCATTTGTTGCATTCGCTTGTGAGTGACTCCCGGATGACTGGATACCTCCAAAAATGACATTAAAAATGGATCGGTTCATGCCAACACACATGATATAGCTGAGAATGGCTCCGCTCGCACCGACCAAAGCTCCAGTAATGACAAGCAAATGGTTGCTTAGTGTAAATCCAATACCTGCGGCTGCCCATCCTGAGTAAGAGTTAAGCATAGAAATGACGACGGGCATGTCTGCACCACCAATAGGGATGATGAGTAATACGCCCAGTAAAAATGCGAGTCCTGCCATGACACTAAACAGCGTCAGTGTTTGATTAATTAAAAACAAGGCAAATAAAACAAGGATGACTAGCGCGGTAATCAGATTAATCGTGTTATGACCTGAGAGTTTAATCGGGACACCCGACATAATGCCCTGCAATTTGAGAAAAGCAATGACTGAACCTGAAAAAGTGATGGCACCTATAATTAAACCAAGACTCATTTCGATAAGGCTTGCTTTGGCAATTGCTCCTGGAACGCCAATATGAAAAGAGGTAGGGGATAAGAAAGCGCAGAAAGCAACTAAAACGGCGGCCATACCTACCAATGAGTGGAATGCTGCGACGAGCTGCGGTATAGCCGTCATATTGATTTTGAAGGCAATGAAAGTACCTATTATGCCGCCTGCGATGATTAAACTAATGAGTAGGGGTTGATGGAATGTTGTTGGCATCATCAAGGTAGAACCTACCGCAAGGATCATGCCGGCAATACCCAAAAGATTTCCTCTTCTTGCCGAGGCGGGACTGGCTAAGCCTTTTAGCGCCAATATAAAACACACGGCAGATAATAGATAAAATAACGGGACCAGGGTTGTCATGAGAAATCATCCTTATTTTTGTAACGATTCACTACGGTTCATCGAAAAGCCATATGGGTTCCATCTAGGATTAAAATATGACTTTTCCCCACGGTTTTAAACGAGTGGTGAATGGTTTTAATGCATGTCATTATTTTTTATACATACGCAACATGCGTTGGGTTACAACAAATCCACCAAAAATGTTAATTGAGGTGATAAATATTGCTAGGCCGCCTATCCATGTGATTTTCCCTGTTAGCTGAGTACCTGCAGCAATGAGAGCTCCTAAAACAATAATACTGGATATGGCGTTGGTTACTGACATTAATGGTGTATGAAGGGCTGGGGTGACTTTCCAAACCACATAATATCCGACAAAGCAGGCCAAAACAAAAATGGTCAGTATGGCAATGTATGGATTTCCTAGGGAGTTCATCTCATGCATTTTGTGTCTCCTTGGTTACCTGGAAGGGTAGATATTGATTCTGATGACAAAGTACTGCTTGCTGAATGATTTCATCATTAGGATTTAACGTAATTTCGGGTGGGTTTTGTGCTAGGAGGTTGATTAAATGTACCAGATTATTGGCATAAAGCTCACTTGCAGTGGCTGGAACCAAGCCGGCCATGTTACTTAAACCAATGACAGTTACTTCTCCATGCTTTATTGTTTTATCAGGAACACTCACCTCACAATTACCACCTCGTGAGGTTGCAAGATCAACGACAACCGAACCGGGTTTCATCTGTTCTATCGTTTTTTTATACAATAAAATAGGCGCTTTTCTACCGGGGATTAAGGCTGTGGAAATAATGATATCTGCTAATTTCGCGTATTGATCAATCAGTTCTGCTTGAAGTTTTTTATATTCTTCACTCATTTCGGAAGCATATCCTCCCTTGGTTTCACTGTCTTGATCCTGGCTTACTTCAATAAATTCTGCGCCTAAACTTTCAACTTGTTCCTTTGCTGCACGCCGAACGTCAAACGCATAAACTACCGCACCCAAACGTTTGGCTGTTGCTATTGCCTGTAAGCCTGCGACTCCTGCGCCCAGAATGAGTACTTTAGCCGGCTGAATCATTCCTGCAGCCGTCATCATCATGGGAATTGCACGATGAAACTGGGTACATGCCTCTAAGACCGCCCTATAGCCTGCTAAATTTGCTTGTGAGGAGAGACTATCCATGCTTTGGGCGCGACTGATGCGTGGTATCAGGTTCATTGAAAATAAGGTAATTTGTTTTTCCTTGCACCAGGTGATTAATTTACTTTCTGGTTCATTATCGATATGTCCGATGATTAGGGCGCCTGCGGATAAACCCTCCAGCTCTTTGGGATCTGGTTCATTAATGCAAAGAAGAATGTTGGTTTTTTCTAATATGCTTTTTTTACTCTGAATCGATACGCCAACTTGTTCGTAATCCTGATCTCTAAAACGTGAGGCGACTCCAGCATTTTTTTCTATAGCGACTTCAAAGCCTGATTTAATAAAGTGCTTCGCTGAGTTAGGGGTAATGGCAACTCGGGTTTCATTACCTGGTGCTAGTAAGGTTGCGATCATCATGGGTAAATCCTTTTTACCTAAATATTAATTATCCTATTGTAATTTAGAATAATTTTCCATAGTAAGGATCAGAATTTGGCAAAATCTGATAAGAGGAGATTGGGGCATCCCGACCGTAACGAGGGATCTCCCAATCGCAACATTGTGCCAGATCATGGAGTTCACTCGTTACGGTCGGGATGACGGTGTGTTCAGCAGGCTAGGCAATCTAAGTAGTTAAACAGAAGTATGACCTGACTTATTGGGTTCTTCTTGCAAACTATCTACTTCTATAGCCAGTGCAATTTGATTGGCGCATGATTCCAGAAGCTGTATTTTTTCAGGTGTTGTACAATCATTATTCTTGGTGGGTTGGACTCTTAGAACTCCCATGGTACCGCGTGCACCAAGTAACGGAATAAATAAGGCATTAGAAAAGGAGAGGGTATCAGTTCCCCATCCTGCTTTTTGTCCTAATTCAAACACCCATTGAGCAATGCTGTACTCTTTTTCATCCAATTCTTGATGTGATTTGGCTCTCGCCTGAATAACGAGTTTTCCATTTTTTGGTAACAACGCGATAATCTCGCAATGAAAAATTTCTGAAATATAATTAACCCCGGTTCTCAGTAATCTGACTATCCCCCGTGTTCTCGATAATCGCCGACTTAGGGTATATAAGGCAGAGGTTTGGTATTCTGCAAGCCGTGCAATTTCTGTTTGACGGCGGGTGACTAAAGTTAACTGGCAAATAATGAGCGCCATAATGAACATCATAATCAAAGTGAAGAAATAATCAGATTGTGCGATGGAAAAGCTGTAATAGGGTGGGATAAACACATAATCATAGATTAAAATGCTGAGAATAATTCCTGAAATCGCAGGTCCTGTACGTCCTAATAAGGCAATGCAAATCATTCCTATTAAATAAACTAGAGTTAAACTGGTTTCGTTGACCAGAGGATAAATTAAATAATTAATCAGTGTCGTGACTGCGACAATGCTGGTGGATAAAAGGTAATAGAACCATGGAGTCTTTGGTTTGAGAAGGTTTTTTCCCTTTGATTTCTTTGATGCTATGGTCATGGTATAGACATCAATTTCACCACTATAGCGTAAAATTTCATCGGCCAAACTGCGAAAGAAAAAATTTCTCCATCGAGTACGAATTTGTTTGCAGATCATAATGAGGGTGACATTTTGATCACGGGAAAAATTGATGACTTCTTTAACAAGGTCATAAGCCATTAAAATATGCGTTTCAGCACCTAATTGTTCTGCAAAAAATAAATTCTTTATGGCTTGATTACGTTGTGTTCTAGATAATTGAATTCGCGTGGAATCTACATATACGGCAATCCAATCTGCTTGCAGACTGGTCGCCATTCTTTTGGCTGCTCGAATCAATTTATGTGACTCAGGACCTGGTCCCACGCAAACGAGTATTTTTTCCATAATGGGCCAAATGTGTTTAATACCTTGACCTTGTCTGTATAAAAGCACCTGCGTATTCACCCGCTTTGCCAGAGTACGTAATGCCAATTCGCGTAAAGCCATTAGATTACCTTTGCGAAAATAAAACTCTGCAGCGAGACGGGCTTGTTTGGGGACGTAGACTTTACCTTCGGACAGGCGTTTTAATAAATCTTCTGGGGCTAAGTCAACTAACTCAATCGTATTCGCCCTTTCTATCATTGCGTCCGGGACTGTCTCTTGAACAGGGGCATGAATGATTTGCGAGACATCATCATTGAGGCTTTCTATGTGTTGAACATTGAGGGTAGTACACACATCAATTCCACGGTCTAAAAGTTCTTTAATATCTTGCCAACGTTTTTTATGCCGTACCCCAC
Organism: Legionella cherrii; assembly: GCF_900635815.1. Taxonomy (NCBI): domain Bacteria; kingdom Pseudomonadati; phylum Pseudomonadota; class Gammaproteobacteria; order Legionellales; family Legionellaceae; genus Legionella; species Legionella cherrii. Next base: position 3,368,997 of record NZ_LR134173.1, on the reverse strand, counting down.
TAACATTGGTATGTGCCATTTCATCCATGAGAATTAATCCTGGATTTCTTTTCAGGGCGGCATCCAAATCAAATTCTTGTAATCTTTTTCCGTGATAATCAATGGTTACTTTAGGTAAGATGACGAAATTTTTAAGTATTTCCTCAATTTCAATCCGTCCATGAGATTCGACAATACCGACTACGATATCTAAACCCTTAGCTTGTTCTTGCATTGCTTCATGAAGCATGGAATGTGTTTTTCCAACTCCTGGTGCGGCACCAAGATAAATTTTGAGTTTACCACGTTGTTTTTGTTGTTCTTCTTCTAATACTTGTTGTAGTAATGCATTAGGATCAGGGCGTTTGTCGGTCATTTTGTTGTCCTTAGATGATCCAGAGCTAAATTAAGCTCCAATACATTGATTCGTGGCTCTCCTAAAAGATGCAGGGTACGTTTTTTTATTAACTGATTTACTAATTTTTGAATTTCTTGTTCTGAAATATGGCGTGCTTTGGCAATACGAGGAATCTGGTATAAGGCTGCAAGCGGACTAATTTCAGGATCCAATCCACTAGCAGATGCAGTAACTAAATCTACTGGCACTAATTGTCTGGTCTCATTTTGATCTGTCAAAGTATATTGCCGAAGTGCAGCGATTCGTTTTTTTACCGTATCCAAAAATTCGGGGTTAGAAGGTCCCATATTTGAACCGGAAGAATTCGTTGCATTATAGGGAAATGGGGTAGTGGCGGAAGGGTGTCCCCAAAAATAATGGGGTGCATCAAAATATTGTCCAATGAGTGCCGAACCAATCGGATGGCCATTGTTCCATAACAAACTGCCATTTGCTTGATAAGGGAAAAATAGCTGAGCTAATGCGGTAACCAGTGCTGGGTAAATTAAGCCAGTCAGAATTGAAAAGAGAAGTAGAAATATTAAGGCAGTTTTTATTCGTTTTAGAGCTTCTAGAACCATTTTTTTATCCTGTTAAACCCAACACTGTTAAGAGCAAATCAATCAATTTAATACCGATAAAAGGGACGATTAATCCACCTAACCCATAGATAATGACATTATTTCTAAGGAGTTGTGCCGCAGGAAGTCGACGGTATTTTACTCCATGTAAAGCTAAAGGGATGAGGAAAATAATGATAAGCGCATTAAAAATTACTGTGGAAAGCACTGCAGTTTGTGGTGTTTCAAGATGCATGATATTAAGTACACTCAGTGCGGGATAAGTACTGGCAAATGCAGCGGGTAAGATGGCAAAATATTTGGCAATGTCATTCGCAATGCTAAAAGTCGTTAGGGCGCCGCGGGTCATGAGTAACTGCTTACCTATTTCAACTACCTCAATTAACTTGGTAGGATTTGAATCCAGATCAACCAAATTACCGGCTTCTTTTGCGGCTTGTGTTCCTGAATTCATGGCTACCGCAACGTCAGCTTGTGCCAGTGCTGGTGCATCGTTGGTCCCATCACCGGTCATTGCCACTAAATGGCCTTGAGCTTGTAAGTCACGAATCAATTTAAGTTTATCTTCGGGTTTTGCATTGGCTAGAAAATCATCTACGCCCGCTTCACCGGCGATTGAGGCAGCCGTTAGAGGATTATCGCCGGTTACCATGATGGTTTTAATCCCCATTTGTCTTAGTTGGGCAAATCGTTCATGAATTCCCCCCTTAATGATGTCTTTAAGGCGAACAATTCCTAAGACGTTTTTTCCTTCTGCGACAACCAGCGCTGTGCCTCCTTGGCGTGAAATAATTTCCACATTAGTTTTCACATTCTCAGGAACGTTACCTCCCAGCTCCTTGATGTATTCTTCGATGGCTTCGGAGGAACCTTTACGAATTTGCCGGGATCCAAGATTCGCGCCACTCATACGGGTTTGTGCTGTAAAGGGAATAAACGTTGCATCCAGTTGGGAAAGTGCTCTCCCGCGTAACTTATATTTTCTTTTGGCAAGAATAACAATACTTCGACCTTCGGGTGTTTCATCCGCAAGAGAAGCGAGTTGAGCCGCGTCAGCTAAATCCTTGACATCAACGCCTTCTGCGGGAATAAATTCCGTTGCCTGTCGGTTCCCTAAAGTAATCGTTCCGGTTTTATCCAGCAATAAAACGTCAATATCTCCAGCCGCTTCAACCGCGCGTCCAGATAGGGCAATGACATTGGCTTGAATCATGCGATCCATGCCGGAAATACCAATTGCTGAGAGGAGCCCGCCAATCGTTGTTGGTGCCAAACAAACAAAGAGGGCAACAAGCACTGTGATTGAAATTGCTGAACCTGCTTTAGTGACAGACACACTAAACATTGAAAAAGAGAGCAGGGTACTACAAACGACCAAGAACACGATAGTTAATGCAGCCAGTAAGATCGTTAATGCCAGTTCATTCGGTGTTTTTTGCCTTTTAGCGCCTTCTACTAGAACTATCATTCGATCCAAGAAGGTTTCACCCGGATTGGATGTAATGCGGATGATAAGCCAATCTGAGATAATTTGAGTACCTCCAGTTACAGCACTGCGATCCCCGCCGCTTTCACGAATTACCGGGGCGCTCTCACCGGTGATGGCACTCTCATTAACTGAAGCAATTCCTTCAATAATCTCTCCGTCACTGGGAATAAAATCACCTGCTTCAACCAAAACCAAATCCCCTGAACGTAATTGCACAGACGGAATTATCGTGAACTTTGCACTTTTAGATGCTTTTGCTAATTTTTTAGCTTGAATTTCTTGTCGTGCGCGACGTAACTCTTCTGCCTGCGCCTTACCTCGACCCTCTGCCATAGCCTCTGCAAAATTAGCAAACAGGAGTGTAAACCAAAGCCATAAACTAATAGCTAGAATAAACCACGGCGCAGCTTCTCCATGCCCTATCAGTGCTTGTATAAAAAGAAAAGTGGTGATAATTGAACTCACGTAAACGGTAAACATGACCGGGTTTTTTATTTGGTTGTGAGGGGCTAATTTTAAAAATGAATCCAGTAGGGCGCCTCTAATAATACTAAAATCCCAAATAGAATGTGATTTAGTAGCCATATTTCCCCCAAAGCATCAAATGCTCCACAATAGGACCAAGAGCAAGCGCTGGTAAAAAGGACAATGCGCCAATAACAATGACAATACAAACCAGTAAAGTAACAAAAAGGGGGGTATGAGTGGCTAAAGTGCCCAAACTGCTAGGAATTCTTTTCTTTCTAACGAGCGAACCTGCAATTGCGAGTGCAGGAATAGCGAGCCAATATCGACTGATCAACATCAGCATGCCACCGATAATATTATAAAAAGGGGTATTGGCATCCAAACCCGCAAAAGCACTCCCATTATTATTTCCCATAGATGTAAATGCATAAAGTATTTCTGTAAAGCCATGTGCCCCAGGATTTGCGATGGAGCTTTTTCCAGCAGAGGTTACTGAAGCATAGGCTGTTGTAATGAGGACAATTAAAGGCATAATTAAAACAGCGATGGAGGCCATTTTCATCTCAAAAGGCTCAATTTTTTTACCTAGATACTCAGGGGTTCTGCCAACCATAAGTCCTGCAATAAATACAGTGAGAATAACCAGCATTAACATTCCATATAGCCCGGAACCAACGCCGCCAAAGCTGACTTCTCCTAAATGCATCATCCATAAAGGAACTAATCCTCCGAGAGGAGTAAATGAATCGAGCATGGAGTTTACTGAACCGTTAGAGGCTGCTGTTGTAGCTGTTGTCCAAATTGCTGAGTTGACAATACCAAAACGTGTTTCCTTACCCTCCATATTACCGGCAGGATAAACTTCAGATTGGACGATAGGGTCGATCCCCATTTGTTGAAATGAGGGATTTCCTGCTTGCTCGACTGCAACTTCGAATATCACCCATGGTACAAAAAGAATGGACATGGCAATTAATATCGCCCAGCCTTGCCTTTTATCGCGAGCCATAGCGCCAAACGTAAAACAAAAAGCGGCAGGAATGAGCAAGATTGCTACCATTTCCAGAAAATTGGTCAACGGAGTAGGATTTTCAAATGGGTGAGCAGAGTTAGTATTAAAAAAACCACCACCATTTGTACCCAGTTGTTTAATGGCAACTTGTGACGCTACCGGCCCCATGGGAATGATTTGTTCGGTTATTTTTACGGGTGTTGTTTCAGGGTTGCCCTGGTTATCTAATACCGTTGTACCTGTCGCATCTGTTATTGGCTGTTTGTAGGTAAAGGCGTACGGTAAGCTGATTTTTTGATAGGGTTTAAAATTCTGAATGACTCCCTGAGAACACAGAATAAGTGCAAAAATCAAAGATAACGGCAATAAGATATAAAGTATTCCACGTACTGTATCTACCCAGAAATTTCCCAGGGTGTTCCTTTCATTTTTTACGATACCTCGTATTAGTGCAATGAGTAACGACATGCCTGTCGCTGCCGAGATAAAATTTTGTACGGTTAGTGCAACCATTTGTGTAAAATAACTCATCGTGGTTTCACCACTATAGGCTTGCCAATTGGAATTGGTGGCAAAGCTTGCCGCAGTATTAAATGCAAGATCAGGCGATGGAGCAGTAAACTCCTGAGGATTCAGTGGAAGATAAAATTGAATACGTTGTATGAGGTAAACGAACAGTAATCCAACCAAATTAACGAAGAGCATGGTTGATAAATAGGTTTTCCATCCCATTTCTTCTTGAGTATGAATTCCACAAATCCTGTAGATGAATTGTTCAAACGGTCTTAAAACAGCATCGAGTAAACAGCGACGTCCTTGATAGACTTGGGCCATATACCAACCTAATGGTTTTACTAGCAGTAATAGGAAGATCAAATAAAATGCAATTTGCAGAAAACCAACTTTTGTCATAAGGGGTCCATTCCCATTTTAAATTAAATCGGTTAGCCTAGAATAACTCAGGTTTGAATAACACAATTAGCAAATAAATTAACAAACATAAAGCAATTATTCCGCAGCTTAAATACAAACTCATGATTCACTCCTTGCTAGATAATCAAAGAATCGGATTAGCCCAAAGGATAAACTAAAAAAGAATAGGATAAGAAAAATTAATAAAATATCCATTTGCTCGAGTGTCCATAATAGAAAGTATGTATTTAATTATAATTCTAACTCAGGTTTTAACTGTTTGATTATAGTGGTTATACATTAAAAAAAACAATCGAACACAATGAGTGGTCTAATATTCTGGGTGTAGTACCCTCAGAACCTCTTTATGACCCGCGCAGCGAGGGATAATAGGAAGCTGCTGGACTGCACCAAAATTCATAATCATAATGGACACAAGGACATAGAAATAAAAAAGGGCGTATTTTAAAACGCCCTTTTATGAAATTTGGGATAGACAGTAAGATTGAGTACAGTCCTTTTTACCAAGGTGGACTCCTCTGGAGTGTTTCAGGCTTCTTAGTACATGCTAAGCTTGCACACCACACTCTCACTCTGGCTCCCAAAGTAATAATGTTGGCTGAACAATGTGTACTGTCTATGATTCTATGATAGGCCAATATAAGTTCTATTGCCACTTGATTTTGCTGGTTTTTTGCAAAGATTTCGTTAAAATTGAACAGGTATTTGTTAATGTGTTGAATTAATGAAGAAAATTTAGCCTGGATTTTCGCTGCGCTGCACCCAGGCTACCCAATCTTTAACTACGACGCTGAATACCAAAAAAGGGGACACCAACGTAAGTTCTTCTTGCTGCGTGTCTTTGCGGTGGATTCTTGCTGGTTTGTAGAAAAATTTGGGTATAATAAAGTTTGCCTTGTTTGTCACGAGCAACACCGACCCCAGTGATGTTATAATTACCCATGATATTTCTTCGATGTCCTGGGCTACGAACCCATTGGCTGACTACGATTTGAGCCGTTTTGTAGTTGTATGCGACATTCTCGGCGCCGCCGCCAGTATTTTTAATTTGTGAACGCAGTTTGGCAATACGCTTTCCAAAGTCCTGATGGCCAAAAGGCATACGATGGTTGGCCATATCCTGAGAGTGTTGTTTGGCTTGGATTACAATCTTATTATCCATTGTAAGCTTAGATAAGCCGTGTTGCTGCCGGTATTGGTTAATATAGAATAAAACAGCGTTTTGAATGGCGGTATCATTTTCGACAGGCTTTGCTGCAGAGGTTGCATAAGCACAAGTAAATAAATTAAAAAAAAGCGCGCTTAAAATCATTATTTTGGTTTTTAAAGACATAGGTATTCTCTTCAACTGGAATAAAGGAAGGGAATGGTGACTAAAAAAAATCCATTTGTCTAGACTTGGTGTGGGCTAAATAAAGTCAAAATAAAAAAATAAAATTCATTTTGATTTAAAAAAGCAATTATTTGAGAACATAAAGTTAATGGCTTAAATTGGCTATTGCATCCTTTAAATCTTCAACCTCACCGGAATAATGAAAGTAAATACGTTTTTTTGAACAGTCTATGATGCAAAGTGGTTCTTGGGGTTGATCGCCAAATTGTTTAAATACCCAAAATACTCCATCGCTATGCTGGTTTTCTATTTCTTTTAGCAAGTCCACCATTTTATCATTTTCCAATGCAGAATGTGGGCAATTAAGACCTGATGCGCCGTGCGTTATTTTATAGGCATAATGTTGTTCTTTCATGATAATACTCCCTGAAAATCAATGGAGAAGAGGACCTATTTGCTTACATTATAGTCTACGAAAAGCCACATTTGGCCCATCTTGCGTGAAAAGGACTCTCAATCTGCACACCATCTGACTTTTATCGGTAATTTTTTGCCGTCAACCCGAACGCATCGAGAGATCTCCCGGGATGACGGGGATTTTTAAAGGTTAACCGATAAACCTAGGAGCACAGCGTGTAATGTAGGAATGTTAGATAACTGCTCTTTTTTAGAATAAGTTTCCAAATGAAAATTTGGCCCATTGCCACTAAATATTCCTTGATACAATAAATTTAGGCTAGCCAAGGCAGTAATTGGATAGCCAAAACCTGCTTGTATTTCGCCTGCTAATTGAGAGATGTCATTAAGAGGAACACGATCATCACGCCAATGCCGATAAGCCAGCCCCCCTTTTAATTGAGCAAAAAAAGAACTATTTCCCAGGGGATCGCTTTTGGTGGTAATTAATAAATCCAGCGTAGGAGCAAGAGTAGTTTGCATGGGTATCCATTTTTTAAGTGCATGGAGTGTTTCTCGGGTCATGTTTAATTTTATCCGAGTCCCAGTTTGCAGTCCTAATTCCAAGCCTAATGCAATATTTCCTGCAAGCATCATTTCATTAGCGAGGGCTAATCGTCCTATTGGAGCATTTTTGTCTCTGGAAGCGATTTGGTAATTGCCTGTACCTGCACTCGCAGAAACAGACCATGGTTGATCTTGTGATGTTAGTTTAGGGAAATAATCACCAGCGATTGCATTAAATGATAATAAAATTCCTATTATAGTTAATTTCATATGCCATATCCCTAAATGAATTGTTCATAATCATACTTTTGCATGCCAATAATTTGAATTTTTTAGCCCCTAGTTCCATCACTGCAAAAGTACCTATGGGAATAGTAAACATAAAAAAACGGTAGGCACTTTGAGCATAATACAACCGCTTTTTTATTGAATTTGGCGGAGAGAGAGGGATTCGAACCCTCGATACGTTGCCGTATACACACTTTCCAGGCGTGCGCCTTCGACCGCTCGGCCATCTCTCCAATTCGGGCAAGCTTATACAGGTCGGATAATAAAATCAACCCTGTACGGGCCTAAATTGATAACTTATCTACATAATTTATAATTGATATTGTATATACTATAAATAATGGCTCTAAAGCCTGTTAACAATTCATTTTAATTGTTTTTTTTTTAGACCAAGCAAATTGTTAACACGCACCCTTTAAAAAGGATTAAATTATGTTAGCAAGAATTTTTATTATTATTTTAAGCCTTATTTCATCAAGTTCTCTTTGGGCGGCTATTACCTGTTATTACACTTTAGTTAAGGATAATTGTTGGACTAAATATGATGTATCTGTCGAAATCATGGATGCTGCATCAGGTAAAACTCTAACAACGGTAGCAGTCCCTTCTGGAAAATCTTGGATGCGTCAGACTTTCCCTTGCGAACCTGGGCAAAAACTCATGTATCGAGCTCAGTTTTCACCAGTTTTTTGGGAAAGTGATAAAGGGAAAACTTATATTGCTAAAAATTATTGGTCTTTGCCCAATAGCGTAAATCCTGGAGATTCAGCTTGGAATGTCACTGTTTGTTATCCGAGTGATTTTTCACTGGTCCCGCTGCCTCCCGATGCATCAGGAAATTGCAGTTGCAGTTTTAATGATATCCCGGCGATACCACCAAAAAAGATATAAATGGCATTAATTTTTATCTTTGTGTATGATTCTCGTCACAACATAAACTAATTTTTTAGGAAGGATTTTTTCCTAATTTGTTGACGGAGCGACTGATGATTACTCTTAGAAATAAAATTGGTCAGATGTTAGTCATGGGGTTTGATGGCTGTGATATTCACAACAAAAGCCCTGTTGCTGAATGGCTATCGTCAGATGGATTAGGTGGCGTTCTGTTATTCGATTACGATATTTCTACAGATTTATATGGTAGAAATTTAAAAAATCAGGCACAAATCAAACGCTTAACACATCAACTTAATTATTATTCTTCTGAAATAAATTATAAAAACAATGAATTGCCTTTATTAATTGCGCTAGATTATGAAGGGGGAGCCATAGATCGTTTGTCACGAATTGAAGGATGTATGCCCACTATGAGTGCCTACACTATGGCACAATTATCTCCTGAAGCGTTACAGGCTGAACTGACACAAATGGCATTTACCCTAAAGTCTTTAGGGTTTAATCTTAATTTCAGCCCAGTTGTTGATTTGCATCTCCAAGAAGAGCAAGGAATTATTGGCAGTTTACAACGTAGTTTTTCAACCAATCCTGATGATGTAGTTCATTTGGCCAGAAAATTTGTTGATGTCTTTTCTCATTATGGTATCGCGTGTTGTTATAAACATTTCCCAGGTCATGGTAGTGCATTGGGTGATACTCATAAAGGATTTGTGGATGTTACGAATACATTTCATAAGGAAGAGTTGATTCCTTATTATCAATTAGCAAAAGAGGCTTATAAACCTACTTTGATTATGACCGCGCATGTGGTGAATAAACAGTTGGATAAGCAAGGCTTACCTGCCACTTTATCCCATGCTATCTTAACAGGCTTATTGCGTGAGACTATTGGCTATGATGGAGTCATCATCGCTGATGATTTACAAATGCAGGCAATTACCGATCATTACTCACTTGAGGATGCCCTATGTATGACAATCAACGCAGGGGCTGATATGCTCATTTTCGCGAATCAATTAGCAAAAATTACCGCTCCAGAAGTGATTGAAGTGATTGAGCGACTTGTTTTTGAGCAAAAAATAGAGCAACAACGTATCGAAGATGCCTACCGTCGAATCATGCGTTTAAAGCACCAAATCAAATCCATTGAGTTAGTTGATTAAGAACTCATAACACTTCTCCTGGTACGCATACGTTCACCTAAAGAGATTACAGTTTTTTGACCCAGATTTATTGATAAATTATAGGGGTTAAGGTTTTAAAATCTCTTGACGAACAGGCTAGATGTGTTAGAATATTTCTCATTGTACATATTTTAATCAGACAGAGTATAAGGTTTTTATGTTAACTCACTCGAACCAAACAATGCACCGTTCAACCCTCGCTCATTTTAAACTTGTTTCTTGTTGTTGCTGCTAACTTAATCTCTTTATGTTCATTTTTTTGATTTTTTAAGGATCCCCAACATGTGTGCAGCACATCAACAACAGAAAAAACTCATTTTCAGCACCCCTGTGATTTATGCTTTAATGATTGGTTTGGGTATTGCCAGTGGAATGTCTAATGTTGCTGTTTTGAAAGAAACAGGTCTATTGATTTCTGATTTATTTATTAAACTTTTTAAGTGCATCAGTTTACCCATTATTTCTTTATCCATCATCGTCACTTTAGCAAACTACAAAACTGATGGGTATATGAAAAAAATATGGCAACGTACAATAAAGTATACTTTTTCTACTACGGTAGTGGCTGCGGTGATCAGTTGTTTGCTTTATCTCATCATTCAACCCAGTTCGGTGCAAGTCAATTTGGATGCGCAAACAACCACATCAACGAGCAGTTTAGGTTATTTGGGATATCTGGCGAATATTATACCCACTAATCTATTATCTCCTTTTCTTGAACAACAAGTTATGGGGGTATTGTTCTTAAGTATTATTATCGGTATTGCGGTGCGTCAAATACCTGATGAAGAAGCACGTGATACCATCACGCGCTTTTTCCGAGGCGCGCACGGTATGTTTTTAGTGATGACGCGTTGGATTATCGCAGTAATTCCTTTAGGCTTGTTCGGCTTTATTACCTCAACAGTAGTTCAGTTGCGTTCCGGTATGGATATCAAAGGGATTGGTGAGTATTTACTGATCGTTGTTTTAGCCAATTTAGTCCAAGGTTTTGTCGTCTTACCTTTATGGCTAAAAAAGAATAATATTCAACCCTTTGCCGCAATGCGTTCTATGCTTCCTGCTTTATCAGTCGCTTTTTTTTCTAAGTCTTCCGTAGGGACTTTACCGGTCACCATGAATACTATAGAAAAGAATTTGCAGGTAAAGCCAGCAGTAAGCCGTTTTGTTTTACCTTTATGCACCAGCATTAACATGAATGGTTGTGCCGCCTTTATTTTTGCTACGGTAATTTATTTAATGCAGAATCATGGCATGCCCATTTCCTACGGTACCATGGTTTTGTGGATATTCGTTGCTACAGTTGCTGCTATTGGCAATGCTGGGGTACCTATGGGATGTTTCTTCCTGAGCATTAGCCTATTATCCAGTATGAACGTTCCTATCGTGCTCATGGGGGTTATTTTACCTTTCTATGGTTTAATTGATATGTTAGAAACTGCTTTAAATGTATGGTCTGATGCTTGTGTCACTAAGATCGTCAATGATAAAGCAATTGCCGAGGAGCAAGGCGAATTAAAACCGACAAAAATACCTTCCTATGAAGCCGAATTGGGTTAAATAGAATCCCCTTCATCCTGTGTATAAAGAGGGATGAGGGGGAGTTTTGTTGCATGACTCATTTCATAAATTACAAAGCTACTTTCGAAAGATTTTCTTCATTATCTATTTTGCCACCAGGATTCAAGCATCGATGGTTTTCATAAGGCTCGCAATAATGCGCAAAATACTGTTTAAAGTTAGATACAAATAGTTCTTCATTCTCCATAAGAAAAATTTTTTCCGGCTGTAACTCAACATAATTAGAATCTCTTAAGACCGCTTTATAAATGGAGCTTGCATGAGATGAAACCCATTTATCGAGGAAGGGGAGTATTTTATTAGGATCAGGAGTAAAGAAATTTTGATAGATATCAGTGAATAACTTATTTTTCATTTCATAGTTGCTTTTGAAGTAGAAATTACTACGGTCTTTGTGATACTCGACAAAAGGAGGTCTATTCGGCTTTTTTTTCATTCCCGCAGCAACTTCTAATGAAATGATGAGACCTTTGGCAGACTCAATTTTATATTTCGTTCCAAATAAATCAGTGCCATTGTATTCGCTGAGATAGGATTCCAAGTAGGTCACTGCTTCATCGCTTAAAGGATCAAAATAACTGCTAATAATAAATTGAGTTGCTAATTTAGTTTCTGGGTTATAGATACAACTAATATAGATTGCATAAGTAAATTGTTCATTCACTATTTTTTGCACTAAGATTTTATCAATTTGGTTATTTACCTCATCACAGGTGAGTTGTTGACTTTCTATTTTTTGATCCATACGAATGATTTGAGTTGGATAATCAAGATTGCGGTTAAGTGATTTGTTTTTTTTTAAGTTATCCATTTCATTTGAATAAGTGAGGGTTTGGCTGTTTTTATTCTCCGGGTTTTGTGAAATCGTTAAGGTGGTCACATCATCATGAGTCTGACTGAAAACACATAGCGGCATTAAAATAAAAGGGGCGAGCAAATAATTAACTTTCATAAAAAAACTCCTTTTTAGTCAGCCCAGTATTGCATCTTGCAAGTTCTCAATTTTTCGACTGGGTTATTTTGAGTATAGTTGAGTGGGTGAAAATTATTCTCCTTGTTCATTTATATTCAGAGGAGATTGTCTAAAGGAGTTTGCATCAAATCTGTACCGAAATTTTTACCGAACTTTTTTACTCTGGCGCAAAATAAATGCCATGGATTCATCATAAAAAGTGGGGGCAGAAACTTATATACAAATAGAACAAGTGTGATAATATTTAACCTGAAAAAAATGGTTGCAATGCTACTGCACGTGTTTACTGTACTGGATATAAGAAACACTTATAGGTTGATTCACTGCTTTTTTTAGGTTAAAGCGCAACGGAGACTTGTGATTAGTTCCTATTCAAGAACTGTCTTTTTATATATTTTAAATTTTTAGGGAATAAAATGAAAAAAATATACGCAATAGTGAAACCTCCATATACCAAAATTGGTGATAGTTTTTCTGATTTGGCTTCTTATTTCGTTTCCCCTCTTTATACATTAGCCTTTGAGCAAGTTTGTGGGTATTCATTAGGCCATGAAGTCTTGTTTTATGAAACGATAGAAGATGCTAAGAAAATCCTGGAGGATGGAATAAAGGGTAAAAAAATAGATGCCAAAACTGCAATCCAAAAGGCTATTGTAGAATTAGAGGCAGATGATGAGGGAAAAATCACAGGATTTGGAACGCTTTATACAGTTGACTATGATAAACGCTCTGAACCAGCCGAAGGTCATTATTTTAAGCCAGTACGAATTCCTAAATGGAGTGAGCAAGCAATTGACCCCAAAATGGACGCCTCACCAGAAGCACTTTCTGAAATGATCATTCAGTATGAGCAGAGTAAAAAAGCGGCCACTGAATTAACACAATAGTTGTTTCATTGTTTCAGTGGTTCTGATGAGCATAGCGTAATCGGTTTGTGTATATCTCAGGGTGAAAAAGTATCTGATCTAAGGAAAAAGCTATTGTAACACTCTTACCCTCTCCTGAAGCGCGAGAGGTTTTTTTATGGACTGTTTTTTATCCCTCGCCCCTTTGGGGAGAGGGATAGGGTGAGGGTATAGTTACAAAAAATCCCAATTTTCGCCGCACTAATGATCGTTACAACGCATCAGGTAAAAATCCCCCGGCTTGCATTTTCCACATACGACTGTAATGACTCGGTATTTTGAGCAGTTCCTCGTGAGAACCATCTTCAATGATACGGCCTTTTTCAAAAACCAAGATGCGATCCATTTCAGATAAGGTGGAGAGTCGGTGCGCAATTACAATGGTTGTTCTGTTTTGCATTAACACATGTAAGCCATCCTGAATCAATTTTTCAGTCAACGAATCCAGGGCTGAGGTTGCTTCATCTAGGATTAGAATCGGTGCATTTTTCAACATAGCTCGTGCGATGGCAATTCTTTGTCGTTGTCCACCCGATAATTTAATTCCACGCTCACCAACTAACGCATCATATTGCTCAGGAAGTTTGGAAATGAATTCATGGCAATGTGCTTTCTTTGATGCAGCAACTACTTCTGCATCTGTTGCATCAATACGGCCATAACGAATGTTTTCGATTAAAGTGCGATGAAATAAGGTTACATCCTGAGGAATCATTGCAATATTTTCTCGTAGTGATTCTTGAGTTACCTCGCGAATATTTTGTCCATCAATCAAAATCTTACCTGACTCCACATCAAACAGGCGAAGAATCAAATTGACAAAAGTACTTTTTCCAGAGCCAGATAAACCTACCAGACCAATTTTTTGTCCGGGTTCAATCACAACGGATTTATTTTTAAAAAGGTGGGCTCCTTCATCATAGTGAAAGCTCACGTTTTGAAATTCAATACGACCTTGAGAGACTGTAAGTGGCTGAGCATCGGGTTGATCCGTGATCTCATGGGGTTCTGAAATCAAGGTTAGGGCTTGTCTGCACTTTCCCAGTTCTTCAGCAAAATGTACGAATTGGCTCGCCAGGTACCATAAATTATAGAAAATACTGAGTGACAATGAGATAACGAAACTAAAATCACCTATTGATACTTGACCCTTACTGTACATTACGACCAGCATAGATAAATTAGCAGCAATCAAAACGATAATACTCACATCCCAATAGATACGCATTTTCAAGATAGTCCATTGCATGGTCTGATCCTTATCTGTAGTATCCTGGGTTGCATTTCGAATCACTTGATTCTCAAAGTCTGCTCTGGAAAACAAGCGCAGGTTCGTGATATTGCTTATGCTATCAACAATTTTTCCAACTAAAGTGGTTTTACTGGTCGCAAAAATATTAGAAAGATCTTGCACCGGCTTGAAATAAACGATTGCGACTCCCAAAAAAGTAATGGCCCAAACAAATAAAATCAAAGCAAATATCGGCTGCACAAGCAGCATGCTGATAATCGCAATAATAATACCGACAATTTGCGCGGCAGCATCATCGATTGTTGTAAAAATGGAGATGGTGCCCGCGGTCATATCAGAGATTTTATTGGATAAACTGCCTGCAAAGTTATTTTGGAAATAACGATGTGAATGCTGATTCAAATAGGCAAACATGTTATTAACCAGGTCATATCGTAAGTAGGGAAATAACTTCAACCGGAGCCAATCTGAAAAACGCATATCCATAGCAATTAACACCCACAACGTAATGTATACGATGATATAGGGTTTTATTGCATCAAATAGGGCTGATTTATTGCCCGAAAATGCTGCAACCTTATCAATAATGAGTTTTAACACATAAGGAGAAAGGGCATTATTAATCCCCCAATAAGCAGCAGTGAGCAACAATCCAATAACATACCAACTGTATGGTTTTATCAGATTCAGGAAAAAATTGTTTAGCGAACTATTTTTTTTATTCATAATCTTTACTCAGTTTTGGGTACAACTATAAGGCGCTTAATAGCCCATCCTTAATTTCATACCGATCAGTTACTTGGATAGCATTCAAAAAATCAGCATCATGGGAAATAACAATCATGGCCCCAGGATAAACTTTGAGTACCTGAATTACGTGAGCACGTGTTTCTCTATCCAAGTTGTTTGTCATTTCATCCAAAATCAGCATTTTGGGTGTAATCGCCGCAATTTGTGCCAAAGAGAGTCTAGCCTTTTCTCCACCAGATAAGGTTGAAACCAAGGCATTAACTTCTTCATTTTTTCGAAATAAAAAATCATTTAGATGCTCCCTAATTTCGGTATAGGATTTATAGATTAAGCAACAGCTTATCGCCTCCCATACGGTTTTCTCTGCTGGCAGCGTCGTATAATGTTGATCAAGGTAGCCAATCTCATACGCTTGCGGGACAGTCCAATTTCCTGTTTTTATTACAGACGGACTACCTAAAATGGCTCTGAGTAAAGTGGATTTACCTGAACCGTTATCGCCACAAATCGCAATCCGATCTCGTGCTTTTATTGAAAAGCTCAACTCACGCAAAATAGACTTATTTTCCACATAACCAACAGTTCCTTCGCTGATTGTTACTAAGGTCTGGCTTGTTACAACCCCAGGAACAGCAAATTTGGGTTGAATCGTTTCGGGCAAGTAGAGTTCTGATAAACGTTGGCTTAACTCTTGTTTCTTATGACAGATTGCGCTTTTTCTACGTCCAGAAGTCTCTTGTGCATTCCTCGCTTTACTCTGTGAAACAATGGTTGGCCACTTCCGCTGCTGAATGTGTTTTTCACCTTGAGCTCTACTGCTCTTGGCTCGTACTTGTTCTTTCATCATGTCGACATGAAGTTGCTTTTTCTGACGTATCAGTTCCGCAAGTTCACCTTCAATCGCATGGCGCTGAATCGTGATTTCTCGCAAGTAATCCTCATAACATCCAGTAAAAACATTGACCTTACCTTGATCAATATGCCAAATCGTATCCACAGTGGATTGCAATAATTCGATATCATGGGTCACCATAATTAAGGTTCCTCGATAATCAGAAAGCATTCTCATTAAAGAATGTCGATTTTTACGATCCAGGTGATTACTAGGCTCATCGAGCATTAAAAGATTTGGATCCGAAGCCAATGCCTGCGTCAATAATTTTTGAAAACGTTGTCCTCCACTTAATGAGTTATATTCTTCAATGACTTGGGGGACATAACCTCTATTCAATGCTTGAGGAAAATGGATGTCACCCTCGGTTGGTTGAAGTACTCCTGCAAGTATTTTGAGCAGGGTTGATTTTCCAGTGCCATTGCGTCCAATAATTGCAATTCGACTGCCGTTGGAAACTTGGCCACTGAAGTCCACAAAACATGTTTTGTGGGGGAAAGAAAGACTAAGATCTTGAAATCGAATAGGCTTATGCATCATGTAACTCTCTTAAGTATTCTAAATGGGCAGTGATTTTTACTGCTTCCGTCATCGCCCGAAATAAAGGGCGTACTTAAGAAATAATGTCCATGATAGTTTAAGCCTCTTAGAGATGTGCTTTTTAGATATTGGGTACAATTGTATCCGATTGCATGATTATCTGTCAATCCTCAGGAGAAGGAGGCTATATTGTTTCTTCCAGATGGGGAATCAGTTCCTTACAATGTCTCATGACTCGTTGTTCTTCTGGAGGTAACTGCAAATAATCACCATATTGTTGAATCAGGAAGGCTTCTGCGTTACGAGGGATATTAAATTCTTTGGTTTCAAAAGAGACGCGTTGCAAAGGATAAATTTCTTCATTTTTAATTAAATTTTTGCCTACGCAATTATATCCTCGTCCTATATATGGGCTATGACTGGCATTTGCTTGATGGATGATTTTTTGCAAACCCCATTCAAGTAGAGGTTTAGGAAAAAATGAGGCGATCAATTTATAGAAGGTAGGATAGTGTCCTATTTTTACTTTACTGTATTTAGTGCATAATAAACGGGAGAGCTTTTTAGCATAGAATTTGTAACGCTTTCGTTGTTTTGGGTCTACGGGCATCCTGTCATAGACAAATACATCAATAAAGATACCTTGAACGTACGGCTCATTCCCTTTTTCGTGTTTTTCAATAAAACGACTGGCACGATCTCTGATTTTTAAGGGAGTAGCCATATTAAAATAGCCTGGGTCACTATGGATTGTTTGCAACCACATCCAGTTTGGAATTTCTGATGGAGCAACACGTAGAAATTGTTCATAGCTGGAGCGGGGCATGGCAATATCCACATCATCATCCCAGGGAATAAATCCTTGATGGCGGACAGCACCTAAAAGAGTACCCGCATCAAGCCAATAATCCAAACCATGTTTTCTGCAGATAGAGTCTACGACTTCCAGCATAGTAAGCATTTTTAGCTGCGCTTGGCGTAATCGGCCATCTTGAAATGCAGTATCTGCTGAATAGGGATTTGAATTTTTTGCTAATGTCATAAATTATTCTTCTTATAATGACAACGGCAGCTATATTAGCAAAATAATTTTGAATCATTAACTATTATGAGAAAAAATTTATAGGTATTGGTTTAAGACATTGAGATTAAAGTAAATTGTAAAAAAACTGTCACTAGGCATTAAATATCACATAATTGATTAAAATTCTTTTCCATTTTGGAGGCTCCTGCAGCTGATTCTGTTTGATTAAAAAATCTAAACCGATCCGTTGCAAGATAATGAATAAAGCCGACTATGGGGTAGAAAACAATAAGAGAACACAGGACTACCCCAATTTCAGCCCAAATGTAATTGGAGTCTCGATGAATATTAAGTAATTCTCGATTTTTGTCTAAGATTTCCTTGCACTGTATGCTGCATGCAGCGAAAGCGTCTCTTTGTTGTAGAGGAGACATCATAGCCGCTTGATACGTTTTTTGTCTTAAGTTGTGTGCCAGCTCACAAAGTTCATTTCCTTCATTTTCCTGGTCATAGAATATCAGGAATTTTCCTTTATTTTCGAGATGCCTGAGATAGGCATAAATTTCATTTAACTGTTTTTGTTTCTCTGCGTTTTCCGTAAAAACTGGATAAGGAAAACTGCAAAGATCAATATTGTGTTTGATTAGAGACTCTTTGCATTGTTCGACAGCCAGTTTCATTGGCGTCAAATTACTCGCATCAGATTGTTTTACTGCACGCAATAAATCATGTCGCAATTCTTTTGCTAATCCGTCGTGTGTTTCTGCCAATTGCCTTAGGTAGGCAAGCATGCGATCCAATGGTTTTTGGGATTTTAGTGTGGGGGCCATAACTACTTCATCAAGCAGTAAGTAATCGCTGAAACGAAAAGATCGCATATTGATTAATGCATTGATGACTTCAGGTCTATCCGGTTCATTCGACCATATCGCGTAGAGGAAATTCCACAATGACCCAACATCAGAATTGAGCAAACCGATATTTAATCCCGGGGAATAATATGCCATACCGTAGTCAATAACATTTACGGTAAAATGGTTTTGTGATGACAAGGGATCATAATGTATTAAAATGTTTCTTCCATGAAGATCCTTATGAATGAGTTTTCTATCAATAAGCTGTTCTTTGATTGCATGGATTATTGCTTTAGTTAATTCTAATTTTTTCTTTCGGCTTAGAGTTCGATAATATTGATGTAAAAAACTTGTGAACGTTTGCCCCTGCATTTCCCTCATTACCAGGTAAGACTGGGTTGGCGCTTTCATATGTAAATGTTCGGTATAATGTCCGACGTTATACTCGCGCAAGGCATCATTAGGATCTAGAAACTTTACAACTCGATGTTTGTCTTGAACCTGGAAGGTATCTGTTTTACCCCGACTGATTGTGCAGGAAATGCGGTATACTGCTCCATATTTTCCTAAGCCGAGACGTTTTGAGGATGGCATTTCATAAGCGTACCCCTGAGCAGGATTTTTTCTTTTTCTTGCAAAAACAGGTTGCTGAAATGTAAAAGAAGAGCCGTTATAGGTATATACTTCATTCGGCTTCCAAACCTCCTTCCCGTGGAGACGTTGGTTTTCCAGAAAATCCCAAATCCATTTATTTTGTGCAATATTTTGCAAATCGATAACAAGAGGCATAATAAAGGAATAAATATGTCCAGATTGTATTATAATTTAATTCTTACAAGATGTATTAAGATTTTTCATTTTTATTATAAATTGACTTGGATGAACATCTGATAAGGAAAAGTCATCGTGCAGTTATTTACTGATATTGTCCCCATGTTGATTCGATATAAAGAAGCGAACATCCAAAGTCGACAAGCCATAATGTTGGATAAAATGGCAGACATCAAAAAACTTGTGGGTAAAGTGACTGATAAGAGCCAAGTGAAGGCACATTATAAAGAGTTAGCATATGCTGCAACATTCATTAATTATGCTGATGTTTTGCAACGCATGGAAAATCAGAACTATTTTGAAATTTTATTCGATTTTTATAATATGGAGATGGATGACGAATTAAACGCCTGGTTTGAGTTTGGTAGTACCCCGGGGCAGATGAGATTGAAACTACCAATCCCTGAGTATACGCCAGAAATTTGGGAAAAATTTCGTGAAGCTCAAAAAGCCCACTTAAGGAAAACGAATAAAGCTCATCTTTTTAATTTGGATCAGCTTAATATTGCTCATCCCCCCGCGAATCAACTCTATCCAATTCAGATTCAAATGGGTAGTTCGCTTAAAAATGAAGCGGTGGATAGAATTCATGTCGATGCACAGGGGCGAATTCGTTTTGCAAAACATCACGGTTATTATCTTTTACCTGGGGGCGGGATGATTGAATTAAGCAACGCCGCCAAAATGGATGATTGGGAGCAAAAAATGTTGGAGGAGCATCTGGAGGAAGAGCATGCGAATCTTTATTTAAAAGCAGCTGAACTCTATGATCGATTAACCCCAGATGATTTCAATGCTGCATTAACCAAAGTATTTTCGAGCAAACAAACTCAATCTTTATCTCCAGAGTTATGCAGTTGGTTGCAAGATCAAATGGTTACGAAAGGAAAAAATTCTGTTCGTCTGCACAACATTGTAGTTGAACTCGATAATCAAATGGAGGCGATGAAAAAAGAGGCACATACTTCGCGAAATAAGACTGCAGAAAATCAAGTAAAACAACAAAATAGACTTAAATCATTGATGGAATTACGTGCTATGGTTCAGGTGAAAACTTTCGAATTAAGTCCATTATTTACTGAAGCATTGGAATACATAAAGAAAAACTCAATTTGTGTTGATATTCAGCAATATTTAGATACTCGAGTACTTGGCGGTTCACAAATCTCCCATAGCTTTATTCTGAGAGGAAAGCCTTTAGAGGATTGGTTTGCGGCAAAATTTAAAGGCTTTGATGGAGAATGCGGGGATGATCTATCTGGATCTGAAATTGAGCGATTGACTTTATTTGAGGCGTTGAGCAAATTTAGAAAAATTAAATTCTCCCATTTATTAATTGGATTAGCTGCTTATCAAGAAGGTCTCGATAAGGGAACATTACTCGTAGAAAACATTTGGAATGAGACGCAATTTATAAATACTCGCAAAATGATACTTATAGAATCGGCTAAATTATTTCCAACGTCATCCCGAGCGTAGCAAGGGATCTCCCATCCAATAGCACTCTTCTACGATATGAAGATCCCTCGCCAGGCTCGGAATGAGGGGATTTTTTTAATTATGGAAGCATTGATTTATCAAAAATTAAAAACGAAAATAACCATCCAACTTTTCTCGAGCAATTATTGTGTGAAATGAGTCTTCTATGTCAGACCCTTTAAATCGTTATTATCTACAGGCTATGGGAATCGATCTCTGGGAGCTACGTAGCTCGCATCCTTCCTGTGAACAAGGATTATCTACCTTGGCTAAAGAAGTGGCTGCATGCACTCGATGTCCTTTACATAAAACTCGCACGCAAACTGTTTTTTTCCGTGGCAGTCCGAACGCAAAATTAATGATTATTGGTGAAGCTCCAGGCTTTTATGAGGATCAGCAAGGATTACCTTTTGTAGGTAAAGCAGGAAGTTTATTGAATCAAATGTTACAGAGCATTGAAATGCAAGAACAAGATGTGTACATCGCCAATGTTTTGAAATGTAGGCCACCTAATAATAGAGATCCTCAGATGGAGGAAATTACTCAATGCAGTTCTTATCTCGCACAGCAAATTGAGCTGATTCAGCCGCATTTGATCTTGGCTTTAGGACGCTTTGCTGGTCAATTTTTACTTAATCAATCACTGCCGCTGAAACAATTGCGAAATACACTCCATCATTACAATAATATTCCTTTTATCGTCAGCTATCATCCTGCTTATCTTTTACGAAATCCAGCCGATAAGAAAAAAGCATATCTTGATTTATTAACTGTAAAACACCTGTTAATAAAACAGCAGGGTTAAAATAATTTGTATAAAAAATTCAATATTTGGTACGTATTTTTACGTATTGATGTAATTTGAATACGTTTTTATACTATGAGTAGATTCAAAGCTTATTGGAAGCCACGCATAGGAGAAAAATGATGAATCAACCTAAACGTATTTTTATTGTCGGTCTACCTGGTGCTGGCAAAAGCTTATTCGCAAAGCTTCTGGCTGAAAAACTGGGCTGGGAGTTTATCGATGCGGATCTTGGAATCGAATATCATGTGGGGCGTACTTTGCATGAGATTTTGGGCGCAGAGGGACAAAAAAATTTTTACCAATGCCAAAAAGAAGTACTGATGGGGTTACACGCTAAAGAAAATATAGTAGCAACCACAGATGCCAGCATTATTTGTGATGATGCAATTCGAGAATTGTTGTCCTCAGAGTTTGTCGTATTTTTGCAAGTCAGTACTGCCGTACAAATAGGACGAATTTCACGAAATCCTATGCCATTATTAACGACTGACCTCAAAACTTTTTTTGATTCGCTGCATAGCGAGCGTGATCACCTATTCGAAAATGTAGCGAGTATCTCTCTTGATACGGATGATAATGCCTTGGAAGAACATGTATTTAATACTCTTAAGTGTGTTGCTGAAAACGAAACAGAAAAAGCCAAACCGGTCTCATTAAATGAAAAGGATATGGTGCTGTTTCATAAATCGTCCCATTTACCTATTCGGTTATCTGAACAACAAGCAGTCTGTCTTCGATTACTGGCTCAGGGAAAAAGCTCCAAAGAAATCGCCCGGGATATGAATATCTCTTACCGAACTGTAGAAGGGACTTTAGCTAAGACAATGGAATTATTAGGTTGTTCTTCCAGTAAGGAGTTGATTGTTTTATATCATGATAAGCCATGATCATGGCTGTTAAAAATGAACTTCCAATTGTAACCTAGGTGTTTTTGTAGTCCTGACCAACACACCCTATTCGGCAATCTTTGCATATCACTCCTAGGTTATAGTTACAGAAGAGAGATTTTTCATCTCAATTTATTAGTTTAATATCAAGTCAATAAATTCATTGTACGCACAAAAAGACCAATATATATCAAATCACATAGAGCGAAATAATGGTGAGAATAATTATGACTACACAAAGATTACAACAAAAGAAAGAAGTTACAGTTGGATTTTTTGGGGAGGTAGGGAGCGGGAAGACCCAACTTGTTAATGTGTTGATCGGGGATGGTTTTAAGGATAGTTCAGTTGGAATTAGAGTCAGATCGACGATTAGATATTAATGAAAAGAAATGACACCCATGCAAGAGTACAACCCCAAGTTAACCACATGGATCGATTATATCTTTGAGTAAAGAAACATACCCATCCGGCAATTAAACTGACTATCAGTTCAATTGGAAACAGCATGAGCATCAATACGGCTAGAGAGCTTAGTATGCCATTACACGAAGATGGAGTATCGCAAGCCATAGGAGCTAGCATAAATCCCACTCCACCTCCTGAAAGTACGAGGACGGCTCCACCCATTACGGTAAATAAAATCAGAAACAGCAAACTAATGCCTTTATTATGTGCGTCATTTGTCATAATTGAATACGTTATAAAATCATGCCCCTTAGCTCAATCTAGCGAATTGTAGACAGATCCCTGGCATTTTTAGAATCTATATTTTGTTTTGTGACATATACTGAATGGCCTGAATGAATGCTTCATCAGAACAATTTTTCTGGGGTGCATCCACTTCCTTACATAAACCACTATGAGGCATTAGCCCTTTACCCCGCTTCATGCTGTATAATAAATAATCCATAGCGGTTTTATATTCTGTAGGATTTTGTTTCGCTTCCAGCTCTGCGTTTTTAAAACGTACACTCCATGCTTTTTTATCAAAGGCGGCAGGGGCTTTCATTCCAACTGCAAATTGAGCTGCATGACAATTTTGACATGATATCTGATAAGTTGTTTTACCCAAATCTTCAGCAAATGACGCAGTATGAATGGCATACAATAAAATAATCCATAGTTTTTTCATTTTTTTCCTTATTTGGTTCATTCCTTAAAGCATACTCTAATATCGCAACTACTCAAGATTTCCTTGTTTCCTTTTTCTATTTTTGTAATTCACGCACGCTATTTTAAAATAATACTATAATTTATATCAAAACCTTATTTTTCACCCAATCAATGCTGGAAAGTCCCCAAGGATATTGACTATGAAAGGAACTGAGAAAACAAACGCTTCGACTCGACACCTAAAGATTCAATCTACTTCTCCAGCCGAGAGTGGGGCTAAACCTCAGTACGAAATATTTAAGAATCAGTTGGATGATTTTTTTTATTATATTAATAAATTATATCAGGCGAATCTTGGCAAGTTTACTATGGGAATGAGTCCCGCAGTAATCGGAACTTCTCATTGTGCTTGGCTTTTACAATTAGCCCAATCACCTGGGCATTTGTTGGCACTGGCTTTTTTTCACATCATCCATTCCGATGAATTTCTTACGCATCTGCTGTGTGATAAGCAACCAGCACAAGGAACTGACGTTCGTTTTCATAAAGAGAATTGGCAATTGATGCCTTGGCGATTTTATGCAGAAGTTTTTCTTCAGAGTGAGGAGTGGTGGCGATTTGCAACGCGAAAAGTTCCTGGTCTTTCAGGTCGAGCAGAGCGCACCGTTTCATTTTATATTCGTCAGTTACATGATGCCTTATCGCCTTCCAATTTTGTAATGACCAATCCGGATCTTTTTTATGAAACGATTCGCTCCGGTGGTGCCAATTTGATTCAGGGTACAGAGCTTGCGATTGAACATAGTTTAAGAAGATTAGCCGGTTTGCCTCCCCCGGGGGCAGGGAAGTTCAAACCCGGAAAAAATGTTGCAATTACCCCTGGTAAAATCGTGTTTACTAACCATTTGATTGAATTAATTCAATATGAACCACAACAGAAACGGTTTTTAAAGAGCCAATACTGATATTACCAGCATGGATAATGAAATATTATATTTTAGATTTATCTCCAGGAAATTCTTTAGTTAAATGGCTTGTGAAGCAAGGACATACGGTATTTATCGTTTCATGGCGTAATCCAGATGAGAAGGATCGGGATTTAGGAATGGATGATTATTATCGTCTAGGTGCAATGGCAGCAATCGATGCAGTGAGTACTATTTTACCTAATACTAAAATTCATTTAATGGGATATTGCCTGGGAGGAACTTTAGCGATGATTACTGCTGCCGCGATGGCACGAAA
This sequence comes from Legionella cherrii, assembly GCF_900635815.1. Taxonomy (NCBI): domain Bacteria; kingdom Pseudomonadati; phylum Pseudomonadota; class Gammaproteobacteria; order Legionellales; family Legionellaceae; genus Legionella; species Legionella cherrii. The sequence continues at coordinate 3,344,336 of NZ_LR134173.1, read as the reverse complement.
TAAAGATTATCGCCTTAAAACCCTTTCGCTTTTGGCTGCCCAAGGGATTTTACCAAAGCAGGCGAGTTGATGCTGTTCATTACCGAGAGTGAAATAGCATTTCTCAAAAATATGATGTGGGAAAAAGGTTATCTAGATCCCAAACATATGGCCGGTTCTTTTCAAATGTTAAGGACTTATGATCTCATTTGGTCAAAAATGATTGATGATTACATGACGGGCAAAAAACGGGGTATGATTGATTTACTTGCCTGGAATGCCGATTCAACTCGAATGCCCTATAAAATGCATACGGAATATCTTGAAAAATTATTTCTGCAAAATGATTTTGCTGAGGGACATTTTAAGGTCGAAGATGAAGTAGTAGCGCCCAAAAATGTTCATTTACCTATTTTTGCAGTAAGCACAGAACATGACCATATTGCTCCTTGGGAATCGGTATACAAAATCCACCTGATGATGCATTCGGATATTACCTTTGTATTGACCAGCGGCGGTCACAACGCAGGAATTGTCAGTGAACCCAATCATCCGGGACGTTATTATTCTATTCTGGAAAGCAAAAAGAAAATGCCTTATATAGGACCAAAAAAATGGCTCAGTAAAGCAAAAAGAAGAGAGGGTTCTTGGTGGATTGCATGGCATCAATGGTTGGTTAACAACAGTTCGAAAAGGCTTGTTTCACCTCCTGAACTTGATTCTTCGTTGCCCTCCGCACCAGGAACTTATGTGCTGCAAAAATAAAGTCACATCAAAAACTTGCAAACAGGTCTTGGTTGTTGGAATGGAGTGTGCTAAATTTGCTTTTTAACACTTTTTATAATGCTCTATGATGAATAAAATTTCAATTGCAACAGCCAGCGTTATCGCGTTTATTTCTATCAACTCTTTTGCACAGATACCCAATTTCAAGATTAACTTTAAGAAAACCTATTGTGGTAATGTGGAATATGTAGGGAATGCAGGGAACAAACGACCCCATTTACATTGCGGTGAAACCTTTATTGCCTACAAAAAAGCAAATGGTGATCATTTAAATCTCACCGAATTCGGCTCTTGTGGGCGAACCAATTCAGTTTTTGACGATGTTAAAGAGAATAGGAATGCATTTGCAGATTATCAGGGAATATATAGTGCATTAGTTTCTTACCATCAATCGGGCTGCCCTAATCAATTGACTTCCAATTAGCAGGATGCTCAAAACACTGACCCTCATCAATAATCGCCTAGCTCATTGGTGATGCTTTTGAAAAACTGGATGTCATTGCTGCCTTAGCAGCAATGACATCCAGTGTGACAATATTCTTATTCTTCCAGGCTATAACGGGACCCACTTGGGAGTTGAGTGTAATTTCCTCATAGTCCTTGTTGTGCACCTTCCTTATAGCGAGCAGGCATAAATTCAGGCTGATGATTAAATATTAATCAAGTAATTCCAGGACTTTCTCAGGAGGGCGACCAATAACTGCTTTGTTTTTGTAAGTGACAATGGGACGTTGCATTAATATGGGTTCTTTGACCATCGCACTTAAGACTTGAGTTTCATTATCTAGAGATAATCCCAGTTCTTTAAAAACGTGCTCATCGGTACGAACAAAATCCTTAAGAGCAAAGTGGCTCTTTAATGCGTTTAACTGCTTCAAAATAAGAGGAGTTTTAAGGTATTCAATGATAACCGGTTTAAAACCTTTACTTTCCAGAAGTGCCAAAGTTTGTCGTGATTTGGAACATCGAGGATTATGATAAATAGTCATTTCTTGCATATTTTTTTCTCATTGTTACTGAGATTCGATTGTGCACTATAACATGTTCTTAGTACTTTATCTTTAGATTTGGCTGTCCGCTTTACAGACCTAGGGCAATTGTTTATTGACTCAGGAAAGAATCTCCTTTTTACTTAGCTCAAGGTTAATTATTGAATCGATTCTTATGCAATTTACTATTGTTCCCATCCAAGAAAAACATATTGAAGCTTTTTGGAGCGCTGTGGACAGCGTGGCTCGTGAACGTAAATTTCTAGCTTTTTTAGAAGGGCCTCCCATCAAATTAACACGAGATTTTGTTTTAGAGCACATTAAAGAGGGGTGGCCTCAAGTGGTCGCGATGCATGAGGAACAGGTGATTGGTTGGTGTGATATCAGCCCGCTTGATCGACCTGTTTTTGCGCATGTGGGTGCTTTAGGGATTGGTGTGCTTGCACCCTATAGAGGACAGGGAATAGGAGAGAAATTATTAAGCACGGCATTGCAAATGGCAAAATTAAAGGGGTTAACACGTATAGAGCTTACAGTGCGCGAACATAATAAAGCGGCAATCTCATTGTATGAAAAATATGGTTTCGTCAAAGAAGGAGTCCATAAAAATGCGGTCCGTATTGATGGAGTATATGAAAATCATATTTTTATGGCATTACTCTTTGAATAACGATTGCTATTTAATGAGTGTCAGTTACAGGTCGCAAGCCTCAATGCTGTAATTTGACGTACAGTGCTACTCACTACCAAGTCATCCCTCGCTAGGCTCGCAATGATGTGAGTCTAATCATCGAGTTTGTCTTTATTTAAGGGAAGAGGAATTGGCTTGGTATAGTGTTTATAAATGTTCCACCTTTTCTCCGAAAACTCTTTTGGAGTCGTTTTTAATAAGAGGAACGCTAAAAATTCAGCGCAGACTTTAGGTGGTAGCAAGGTTTTTTCTTGATATGCTTTCTTAAATTCGTCAGCTAATGGAAATAATTCTACAGGACATTCCCGTAAATTTTTTTGCATGCCCGTATCTACTTCACCTGGAATAACATCAGTCGCTACTATTCCCTGGGGTAATTCAGCCCGTAAGACGTTCGTCCACATGTTGAATGCTGATTTGGAAATACAGTAAGCGCCGGCTCCGGTAACCGCTTTTTCTCCCGCTACGGAAGTGATATTTAAAATGCGGCCACCTTGCTTTGAGAAAAAGGGAAGCACACTTTGGGTGAGTAATATGGGCGCAATAAGATTGGTTTCAATTATTTTTTTTATATCAGCAGCTGTCGCTTCATGTAAAAGGCCCAGAGGGGAAATAATGCCTGCATTATGAATCAAATAATTGATATGCAATGATTTAATTTCATTGGCAATTCTTTTTAACCCTTCATCAGTAGTAATATCTGCAGGTAAGGTCTTGATTGTATCCGGGTGTTTCTCTTTTAATTTAAGCAACTCCGTATTATTTCTGGCAATCGCAATTACGGTGATGCCCTGAGAGGCCAATTCTAAAGTTAATGCATGCCCGATACCACTGCTCGCTCCAGTAATCACAGCAATTGGTGACATTTAATGCTCCATCACTTGAATTAAATTAAAAAAATCCTTAATTCTTAACATAAGAAACCATGGTGAGTTTTCATATTATGATATTGTGGATTTAATTCATTTTTTATATTGGTCAATTCGGTTTTCATATCAATGACTATCTTTTTTACATGTGTAACTGTCTGGTCGTAAAAGCCATTTCTCGATAAGTTATTTATTCTTTTAATTTCATTATCAAAAATCTTAGCAACTTTAGTATAAAAATCATCATTCGTAAGATTTGCTTTATTTATAAGACCGATAATCCTATGTTCTCTTGGGACCATATCATCTAAGTCACAAAAACACTTATCTAGAAGCACATCACAAACTTGCAGATCCATTTCAGAAATTTCATCCACTTGAATGGCTTGAATCTTTTTTTGAAACATATCAAGACACTCTATTTGAAAGGGCGGAACTTTATTTTGGAGTGAATTTTTTGTTTTATTTAAAATTTTTAATAACATTTCTCTTGAGTTGGGCATAATTTTTATCAATCCATTGGTTCAACGTGTGGCGCAAATCATAACATTGCTGAATGTAATTTTCACTTTAATGGTAAGGGGTTTATTGAGTTTGATTCATTTTGAACGAATGAGTTAATCAATCAATAAATAAAGCGGCAAATCTTTAAATTTTAGCCGCTTGTGACTCAACCCTTTTTACCTATTACCATTTATTTGTGGGTTTGTCTTGAGGACCAGAAGGAACAGATTCTTCAGGATTGACGCGCTCAAAAAAGCCAAATGTATCCAGACCGGGATATTTTGAATCAGATGCCGGTCTTCGATTATACCCAGGCAGTTGTTCTTGATTCGTATTATTGGGGCTTTTCCATCTCGTTATTGCCTCAAGAACTCGATCTAATATTCTTCCTAAAGAAATTAGCCATTGAGGAAAGTGTTTTGATTTGTGTTGTTCAATTTCATTTTGTTGACTTGATGCAGGTTGGCTTGATTTTATTTCTTTATATTTATTTAAAATCAATTCCATTCCAGCCATATTCCGTAAAAGGCTTTCAGTATCACGTGTAAAATCATCTATTGATGAACTTTGCTGAGGTAACTCTTTTTCTAGTTCCGTTTTAACCCGCTCGGCAATTGGATTTTGTTCTACCAAATCTTCAATATAAGCCTTAAGGTTTGCTAATTTTTCACGATATGAATCTAATTCAATACCCCATCGCTGTAGAAGTTTTTCATTTTTTTCTAGATAACTAAAATGTTGCTTTAGCAAATCTGTTTGGAGAAATAGGGCTTTTAGAAGTTGTTCATAACCTTCATCATTTGGAAGTAATGATTGTAGTGTTTGTTTTGATTCCTCAATACTTTCTAATAACTCATCAATTAATTTTTGCGATTTATTGAATGGTCTAAGAGCTAGAGAAGCATTGATCTGATAATTTTCAATAAATTTACTCCACAGCAAATCATTTTTACTAAAAGACTGAATCAATTGGTGTTGATAAGTTTTTTCATCCTCTTTGGAAAGCTGTTGGTTCGAATCTTTCCACCAATAGTTAATGGATGCAGCAATTAATTCGCAATCTGAAGTTTGAAAAATATTCATCATTGTTACTTTGTTTGCTTCAATAATTCTATTTAATGAATCTTTATCCTCATGGCTTAATGCTTCTTTGATTTGTTCATGAATATTATCATCTAATAGTTGAACAGCAGTGATTTGGATATTAATTAAATCAGCCTTACATTCAAAATAAGCATCTATTTTTGGCAATAAATCATGCTGAGAATCCTTACCTGCTATAGCATCATCTCCTTTTAAGAGATCTTGCATTTTTAATGCCAAGCGCTCCCTTTTGGTAGTCAGTTCTCGAACTTTAGAGAGTTGTTGTGTGCTGGTATAACTTTCGTAATAACGGCAAAAATCTTTGAGTTCTAAATCAAAAGTACCCGCAACACGTTCTTCTTTGATGTCAATTTGATTAGGATTCTCCATATTTGGTAAATAAAGCCGTCCAGTGAAACCCCATGGGTTTCTAATGCGTATCATTTTAATTGGACGCCTTTCATCAGTATCCTGATCTACAGGACGGATTGTTTCAACAACATCAACAATGGTATAAGCATGCATCGCTCTTAAGCCTGGTACTTTTTCATCGTATCTTTGGGGCGTGCCGGCTGTTAAAGATTCACCCTTGGCGATTTTCAATTTTATGTCGTTAAAAATACTCAGCTCTTCAGGTGAATAAATTCCACTAAATATTTCTTGATTATCGCGCCTTACCCCTTTTTCTACATCTTCATGATAATAAATAAATAATTTTTGTAAGATATCAATTATTTGGATGTTTTTCTCATCTTGTGAAAAATGCGCTATTAGGTGTTCAAGGCGCTGTTGACCATTAGCATATTGAGAGTATATTCTTTCCCACTCTTCCTTGTTTTCTGAATAAAAATCGATTAATTTCAGGCAGTTTTCCTGTGCGTCCTCCTGACCAAAAATTTCTTCAAATGCTCGAATTCTTGTTGATAACATTTCTGTAATAATTTCATCCGTTCCTGATTGGTGCTCTGCCCCTAATTCCTCTTGCATGATTTTTTTCTGTTGATTTAACACGGTTAGTTGTTCAAGCTCATCAGCAAAAAAGTTACCTATATCCCAAGCAAAAAATTTATCATAATTAATATATTCTTCTTTAGCATTACAACCCGTTAATATTTTCAACGCAGTAGACTCTGAACCGCCTTTCAGAGCACCACTCATGGAGGGATTAGTGTTTCCAAAGAGCTCAGGAACAGACGCTGCTGCTTTTTCGAGTATATCGACCCATAAGCCCGTATGCTTATTTAAGCTACCTTGCTGGTCAACAATATAGGAATTTTGTACTCGAACATAAACTGGTTCTAACGTTTTAGGATTGAATAAACGAACGGTTGTTGTGCCATCATCATTTTGTCTCAGCATACTACGAATGTAGCTTGCTCCATCAGGTTGACTTAAAATAGCTGCCAGTGAGGCTAAAAAAAAGCAATCAGGAACCTTGTATTGCTTAACATCTTCTATGGAGGGTGAGCCCTCACCAAATAAAGGAGCGTTGGATTGCTGATATTGTTCGATGTTATATCCTAAATACTGCTCTGGATTATCAAGTTCAACTTCACAACTAGCTTTCTCATCAATGGTAATGTTTCTTTGATTTTCAGGTAAGTCATCACGACTCGCACCGATTGGTAGATAAGGAGTTAATCTAAATCTCTGCACTTCTTCTGGCTTATCTAAATTCAGTGGCTGTATTATTGCCAAGCTATTCTCTTCTAATGATTTATCATTAGGTAATTGAATTGTTTTTTTGATTTTTCCTCGAACTCCAGGGAAAACTAAAGGAACGGCAATGTTGGCTGGAACCACAAGACTTCCACGAGTTTTAAAATTAAGTGGCAACATGCTGTCTCCAATGAAGGCAATATCCATAAATTATACTCAATGAATATTAAGAATACATTAAGGGGGCGGTGGCCATATACCATCAGCATTTCCGCACATTAGCTCCATATTTGAGCTATCCTCTTGTTCCAAATATTTGTCTATTAGCCTCATCCAGCTTGTCAGGAAAATAATTTTTAAAAAAATCTTTTTGTTAATCAATCCTTAAGCTTGCTTGTTTTACACTGATAAAAAGCGAAAAAGGAGACGACCATGTCAAACAAAAAATTAACTGAACGTTTGAACTATGAGCTTGATGAATTGGGTGTTCCTGAATTAATGACAGAGCGTGTTCAAGCATGTTCAAAGATGTTTCAGTTACCCAAGTTTAAAATTGAAGCGCTCCTGCATGGTGTTGTGGCATTCGATGACAACACGATGCAAAGAATTGCTGATGAACTTGAGGTGAGCACGGATTGGCTGTTTGGCGACGCTGCTAAAGAAAAAACAAAGCACTAAATAAACAGATTAAAAAAGATCCCGTATCGAGCTTGATAAGGGTTTCATGCTAGGCTTCATAAGCAGTAACTAGGTCATTTATCAATCGGCGCGTCACCTCGGCAATTGCTTTTTCTATCTGAGGGGAAAGTGTTTCATCCAGCGTAATTGCATCAATTTCGATTCCATAAAATAAAAGGTCTGCAGGTAACTCATCAAGAGCACGGGCTAAATGAAGTGTTTGGAGGATGCTGATACCATGGGTTGAGAACCTATTTTCTGAATCGAGGATCGATTCATTTTTAAATCGATGAATGGAGCCAATGGCACTCCCTGATTTGACTGCATCAATGATAAAAACAGTATTGAATCCACTCATTAGCTCAATGAGTCGCACACCTGGCCGATCATGGTTTTCAATGAGTAAAAAGGGAGCAAGATGAGGATGTTTTGATAGCTGGTGTTTTAAAGCATTTGCTACCTTCCAACCTGCCTGATCATCACCAAAAGGGGAACCAATTCCTAGTACTTTGATGACCTTCATTCTCGATTCACTTTAATCGTTAAAAAATGAGTGGAACAGGAAATACAAGGATCATAATTGCGAATGATCATTTCACTGTAAGCACGTAATGACTCTTCATTTTGGTCAAGGCCATATTGTACCAGGGAACGATGTAAATCCTCTTCAATCCGTGCCTGATTTTGGCTGGTTGGTGGCACGATACGCGCAGATTTTACTTGTCCCTGGGCATCTAATTGAATATGTTGCCACAAAGTACCTCTAGGCGCTTCAGTACACCCAAATCCTGTTCCGGCACGCGGTTTAATTTCAGGATGTGATTCTTTGGGGAGCTCATACTGTTCCATAATGCGTATGGATTCTAAAACACAAAAATAGATTTCAACGGCGCGAGCAAAAATACTGTGGTACATATTACGGGAAGGGAAGTTTATTTTTAATTCCTGTAAAAGAAGATGAATAGGAGCAGGCAGGTGACCAAAACAATTGTTCACTCGTGCTAGAGGTCCTACCAAGTAAGGCTTATTTTGTAATAAACAATGCAAGGCGGTAGAGTAGGGGACTTGGCTTTCCTTGAAGTAGGCATCAAATTCCTCGATGCTGATATTTAAGCCATGATTGGAGACTAGTCTGCCCTCGTTGAATGGATATTCTGTAGGATGATAAAGTGAGACATAGGTAAACTCATGAGAATTATCTGGAAAGGAACGTTCTGCCAGCCAGCGAATTAATGCGTCGCCAATCTTCAATGCGTGCTTTTGCTTTTTCCAATAGAGCATTGATTTGCATCGGAGAGGGTGCTTTATAAAATCCGCCTACACAAGCTCCCACTGGATGAACCGAACGACCACCAAATAATTTGATCAAATCATTACCAAATGATTGCAAACGAATTCCCCGTCGTACCTCTTCAGGATAACTTTTTGCCATTTCAGGTGCTGATTTAAACCCCAAAAAATCGGGTAATGCTAAAAAATGAATGTGCATGCTATGGCTTTCCAGCCATTCACCGCAGTAAAAGAGGCGGCGCATCTCCCGTACCCAAGGGAGGGTTGTAGACCAAAACACTGTTCGATTGCTTGGGTTGCGCTCATTTGATAAGCAACAGGACATATACCACAGATCCGTGCTACAAGATCCAGAACCTCAGCATAACTTCTACCTTCGAGAAATTTTTCAAACAATCTTGGCGGTTCATAAATTTTTAATTGGAGTTTGCTGATTTTACTGTTACGAATGTGCAGTTCAAGTGCTCCTTCACCTTCAACGCGCCGCCAAAATAGGAACATTAATGGAAATGGTGTTACTCATTGCTGATTTTAATTCCCTTAAAATAAGCTCCTGCTTTGTTAAATGCAGGGGCTTGATTATTAATATGCAAAAATTTTTGCGCAATGGCTTCCTTGGATTAAACCAAGCTGTTCAAACCAGTTACCCAAGGAGTGGGGATTTGGATTTTCTTTTGGGCCATAGCACGCATAACAGCCTCGTCCTACTGAGGGACAAAGAGAACCGCAGCCTAATTGGGTTACAGGGCCCATACAGGGTTGTTTTTGGGTAACCAAAACACAAACATTCCCTTTGCGTTTGCATTCCATACATTCAGAATCTTGTTTGATGCGTGGTGTCGTATTGGATAATAAAAAACGAATTGCTTCTAATACTTGATTGCTATTTACCGGGCAGCCCCATAACTCCCAATCCACTTTCACATGATGTGAAATGGGTGTGGAAGTGCTTAAGCTTTGAATGTATTCGGGAGATGCATAAATACTACTGACCCATTCTTTGGAATCCGCAAAATGACGTAAAGCCTGAATGCCTCCTGCGGTAGCACAAGCACCAATGGTAATGATGAATTGGCTCTGTTCACGAATTTTTTTAATACGTAGTTCTTCATCTGGAGTGGAAATGCTGCCTTCAACGAAGGCAATATCTACTTTTGCTTCAAGATCAACGGCTCCAGCTTCCGAAAAATGCACCATATCCACTAATTCAGATAGAGTGAGTAAGGCCTCTCCGGCATTTAAAAAGGCCAATTGGCATCCATCGCAGGATGTAAATTTATGTACCGCCAATCGTGGTTTCATCATCGCTAAAACCCTGGTTCATTAAATAATTCTTTGATTTCTGAATAGGCAAATACAGGGCCATCTTTACAAATAAAAAACCCTCCATATTGGCAATGGCCGCATTGCCCGATACCACACTCCATATTTCGTTCCATGCTTAGATAAATGTCATGTTCTGAAATTCCTCGTTGTGTGAGTATCTTGACTGCATTATTCATCATCATTTCCGGCCCACACATCATCACGAGGGTATTTACTGGATTTAGATTAAGTTGATTAATCATATCCGTAACATAACCTATAGCCCATGGCCATTTAGGTCCGGCCTGATCTGCAGCGATATGAATTACAGTATTAGGTGATTTTTGCCAAATTGCATACTGTTTTCTAAAAATAAAATCATCGCTGTGCTTCACGCCTTGCAGGATGCTTAAATGGCCGTATTGTTCTCGGCGAGCCAGAATGAATTCAATAATGGAAACAGAGGGAGCACAACCTAGCCCCCCTGTAAGTACCACAACATCTTTGCCTTCTGCTTGAGCAAGTGGCCAACCTCGTCCATAGGGTCCTCGAATTCCTATTCGATCTCCGGGTTGAAGTTTTTGTAATGCTTTGGTCACTCTGCCTATAGCACGAATGGTATGCGTTAAAATATTCTTTTTTTCCGGATCAGAGACAATGGAAATTGCGACTTCCCCGACGCCATACAGATAGAGCATATTAAATTGACCTGGGTAAAACAGAAATCGTTCCTGATGGACTGGGTCAAGAAAACGCAAATGCAGGGTAAAAATTGAAGAAGATTCCTCCGTTTTTTCTACAATGATCGCTTCAAGTGGAACATAGGGATCGGGAATGAGTTTAGTCACTTTCTTTAATCCTTATATTGGATTCACCAGAAATCGCTGCGAGTTCTTCGGTAATATCAATACCGACAGGACACCAGGTAACACAACGGCCACAGCCTACACAACCACTCGTATCAAACTGATCAAACCAACTACCTACCTTATGAGTCAACCATTGTCTGTAGCGTTTATGGGTATCGTCACGAATGACTTTACCGCTTAAATAGCTATGGCCTGCGGTAAAACAAGAATCCCATTCGCGCTGATGTTCGCTGCTTGTACCATCTAAACTGGGCTTTTCTACCTCACTATGACAAAAACAGGTAGGACACACAGAGGTGCAATTACCACATGATAAACATCTTTGTGCTACATCGTCCCATCTTGAGTGATTTAAATTGGCAAATAATAAATCCCGTAAACCCTGCTTATTATCTAAGGGAATTCTTTTAGTTTGCATTGCTGCCGCCTGTTCCACATTGTGACTGGCTTTTTTACTTTGTTCGGCTTTCGCTTTGGGTAAATGTAAATTGGAAATGATTGCTTGACCCCGTTCGCTGCCAGTTTGGATCACGAATCCATCATCGATTTCAGTCAGCAGAATATCAAAAGGATTTCTGACTTCGGGTCCAGTTCCTGCGGAAACACAAAAACAATTATTTGAAGAATAAGAACAATTGACCGCAATAACCAATAACTGCTCACGACGCTTTTTATAACGAGGATCGGGATGCGCACTCTCAATAAACACTTTATCTTGAATACTCATTGCCGCTAAATCACAAGAACGAGCGCCAATAATCGCAATCGGTTGTTCTTCTGCTTGATGGGGTTGAAAAATTAATTTTCCTTCCTGGTTACGTTCTACTTTCCATACGGTTTCTTGGGGCTTGAATAGAAGTGGTTTAATTGCTTGCGGACCATTTGCAAAGGCAAATGCTTTATGTTCCTTAATTTTTTCTAATTGATAACTTCCAGGGTTTTGGTGTTCACGGATGCCCCAAGGTAATTGATCGACATGTTGTAACACATCATAAACAATCGCTCCATCGCGTACTTGAGGGCCTACACAGGAGTATCCTGCATCGTGCAGTGAGTCCAATAACTTCTGCAATGTCAAATAAGGCATGAAATAGCTTATTTTATTTGCTGTCATAAAATTCCTTTAACCTGGGTGCAGCACCATGTCACTGCCATTAAGTTGAAGAGATCCCCTCTCCCGCTTGTGGGAGAGGGGCGGGGGTGAGGGTTCATTTAATCGCAATTAATGTCCTCATCCGCCCTAAAGGGCACCTTTTCCCTTGGGGAGAAGGGATATTCCCTAAATTAGTTAACATTAACAAATTCGTGGTAATTGTTCACCCGCCAACCAATCGACAATTCTCATGCCTCCAAGTTTTGTTTTAAGCTGCACAAAATGGTGTGGATCTTCAATCACTTCCCCTATGATTTCTGCATGTACTCCCAAAGGATGTGCTCGCATTACAGCCAATAATCTATCGGCATCATGAGCAGCGCACACGGCAACTAATTTCCCTTCATTTGCGACATATAACGCATCAAGCCCTAATAACTCGCATGCACCGGCAACTTCAGTGCGAATAGGGATTTTATTTTCTTCAATCATAAATCCAACTTTGGATTGTATCGCCAATTCATTTAATGTGGTTGCCAGACCCCCGCGTGTAGGATCACGTAAACAATGAATGTCAGGTACTGCATCCACCATGCAAGAGACCAAATCATGAAGTGACGCAGTATCCGATTGAATTTCGGTTTGAAATTGCAAGTTATTTCGATGGGCCATAATCGCAACTCCATGATCGCCCATGAACCCGCTAATCAAGACCCGATCACCTGGTTTGGCCTTGTCTCCGGAAATATGAACTCCCTCAGGAACTATGCCTATTCCCGTAGTGGTTATAAATACACCGTCTCCTTTCCCTCGTTCGACTACTTTTGTATCGCCTGTAATGATGGCAACATTCGCTTGTTGTGCTGCCACAGCCATCGCTTCGACGATCTTTTGTAAATCCGCTAATGGAAATCCTTCTTCGAGGATAAAACTGGCAGATAAGTATAAGGGTTTGGCACCGGACATCACAACGTCGTTCACTGTTCCATGCACCGATAAAGAGCCAATATTGCCGCCTGGAAAAAATAAAGGAGAAATGACATGGGCATCTGTAGTCATGACCATTCGACCTGCAGATATTGAAAAACAGGCTTGATCATTTCTTGCAGCAAGCCACTGATTATCGAAAGCAGCTAAAAACATTTGCTCGATTAATTGAGTCATAGCACGTCCACCGCTACCATGAGTTAAATTAATAACTCCTTCTCGAACATTAAGTTTCGGTGTTTTTGGTATATTCGTTATGATTGCTTCAGTCATCCATTCATCCGTCCATAAGCATATACTGCGGCACATGCACCTTCCGAAGACACCATACAGGAGCCCAGTGGATTCTCAGGGGCACATACTTTGGCAAATAATTTACATTCCATGGGTTTCTTTACACCGCGAAGTACGTCACCACAAATACACTGTTTGTGTTCTTGAGAGACAAAATCAGGGATATCAAAACGTTGCTCCGCATCGAATTCAGCATATTCTGCTCTGATTTTTAAAGCACTTTGAGGAATAAATCCTAAACCACGCCACTCAAATTGATCACGTAATTCAAATACGTCAGCCATTATTTGTTGCGAAAGTAAATTTCCTTCGCGATTTACGGCACGAGTATATTGAATTTCTACCTCACACCTTTTTTCATTGATTTGTTGAATTAACATTAAAATGGAGTGCAGTAAATCCAGAGGTTCAAAGCCGGAAATCACGATGGGCTTATTGTATTTTTTGCACACTGATTCATAAGATTGACTGCCAATGATAATGCTGACATGAGCTGGGCCAACAAATCCATCGAGTGTGACGTCATTCGATTGCAGCAAGTGGTCCATGGGGACCGGTGTTAAAACATGATTACAAAAAACGCTAAAATTTTTGAGGTTCAGTTTACGCGCCTGCTGGATAATTACGGCAGTGGGGGGCGTTGTGGTTTCAAAGCCAATAGCAAAAAATATGATTTCTTTTTGCGGATTTTCTTTGGCAATTTTAAGTGCATCACTTGCCGAATAAATCATCCGCACATCAGCTCCCGTTGCCTTGGCGTGTAATAGATTTTTTTGTCCTGAACCCGGGACTCGCAACATGTCTGCATAACTGCAGAGAATAACATGGGGTAATGATGCCAATGCCATGGCTTTGTCTGTGATTGCCATTGGTAATATGCAGACTGGACATCCTGGGCCATGGATCAGTTCCACATTTTTTGGTAACAAACTGGGTATTCCATACCGATGAATGGCGTGGGTATGCCCCCCGCAAAACTCCATAAACTGATAATGTCGATCCGGAGCAACGTGTGCAGCAATTTCTCTGGCTAGTGCTTTTGCAAAATCGGCATTCCTGAATTCTTCGATATATTTCATAAGGATTCATCCTTCGCCATTTGCGCAAATAAATTTAAAGTGTTCTGAGCTTCATGCTCATCGAGTCGTGTTAAAGCGTAGCCAACATGAATAATGACATAATCTCCCAGAACGACTTTGTCTAATAATGCAGTTGAGATTTCTTTAGTGATGCCACCTATATTCACCAGGACTTTGTCATCATCAAGAATTTGAGTAATTCGTGCAGGTAACGCCAAACACATAAGTTATCCTTTTTTTTATAATATCTTAACCTTCATCTGCCCGGCGGGCAGCTACTCCTCAATCTTCGTCATCCCGAGCGTAGCCAGGGATCCCTTGCTTTGGCACAGTGTTTCCGAAGGAGATCCCTGGCTACGCTCGGGATGACGAGGATAAAGGAGAAGGGAAAAGCTCATAGAGCCCTGTTATGGTTATAAATTCCCAGCAATCCACGCTTGTCCGAGGGAAATTCCTCCATCATTGGGTGGAAGAGCACGTGGTAAAAAAGAGGTGATATCTGATTCACTTAACGTGGTGATTAATCCTTCGGCTAATATTGGATTTAAAAAACAACCTCCGCTTAATATTACCACATCAATTTTTCTTTCTCGACAGATTCCCGTAATCCATGCTGCAAGACCAGCAATGAGTGTTCCATGAAAAAGATTCGCACCAGTTATCGGCTCACATCGATTAGCTAATACGTTTAGGGTAGGCATCATATCAAAAAAACCCTCTTTTATTTGCCATCCATTGGGGAGTATTTGTACTTGAGTGACCATGCTTTCTAAACGCATTGCAGCCTGACCTTCATAGTGCGAAATCAATTGAATTCCCAATAAGGCACTTACTGCATCAAACAAGCGACCACAACTGCTTGTGCTCGGGCTATTTATTCTTCTATTCAGCAGTTGATGGATAATGTGCGCTTGGGGATGATTTGAAAATCGTTCGCTAATTTCATTGCTACGGCCCAAATGATGCAAAACGCTGGCTGCCATTCGCCAGGGCTCCCGTGCTGCAATTTCTCCACCGGGTTGTAAAAGAGGTAAAAAAGATCCTAACCGAGTACAGGTTGAATGTTCTAATAGAAAAAGTTCTCCCCCCCAAGCTTCACCATGGATACCGTATCCATACCCATCAAGCGCAAGTCCTAAGGCCTTTTGTTTAATCCCGTGCTCCGCAATAACTGAAGCTAAATGGGCATGATGGTGTTGAATGGCAAAAGCAGGAATTCCATAATGTTGGGCAAAATGGGTGGTGTAAAAATCAGGGTGCAAATCATGAGCAATTCGTTCTGGGGTTAGATCGAGAAAACGCAGCAAATGCTTTAATGATTCATGAAAGAACTCAATAGTTGCTTTATTGTTTAAACTGCCAATATGTTGAGAAACAAATGCTTCATCACCACGAGTAATACAGAAGGTATTTTTTAAATGTCCGCCTACTGCCAAAGTGGGTGGAATTTCATGCGAGAGCTGGATGGGAGTTGGTACAAAACCTCGAGAGCGGCGAATAAATTGAGGACCATGACTTACTACGCGAATGACCGAATCATCGACACGAGTGATAATTTGGCGGTTATAGGAAATTATTTTATCGGCGATGTGATTGAGTTGCTGTTCGGCACTATGGTCTTCAATAATTAGGGGGTCGCCGCCTAAGTTGGCACTGGTGATTACTAATAAGGTATTTTGATACTCATTTAACCACGCACAACCGTTTTTATTTCCAGCAAGAGCATTGAACAGTAAATAATGTAATGGAGTATATGGAAGCATAATACCCAAGGTATTTAATCCTGGAGCAATTGCAGGACTGTACGTATTCAATACATCATTTTTTTTGAGCAATACAATGGGACGCGCAATACTCTCTAATAAATCACGTTCTTGCTGATTCATTGTGACAAGCCGTTCCGCACTGAAGCTGTTGGCGACCATAAGGGCAAAAGGTTTCTCGTCTCGGTTCTTTCTTATGCGCAACTTGGCTACCGCTTCTTCATTACGCGCATCACAAATGAGTTGATATCCGCCCAAACCTTTGAGCGCAATGATTTCGCCTTGTGTAATAGATTGGGCAATTTCCTCCACGGGTAATGAAAGTTGAGGACCACAATGCATACAGGCTGTCGGTTGGGCATGGTAGCGTCGGTTTTCAGGGTCGTTGTAATCTGCTTGGCAATCCAGACATAAAGGAAACAAATCCATCGAGGTTTGATGGCGATCATAGGGAAGACTTCGGGTGATTGTGAACCGGGGGCCGCAATGCGTACAATTCAAGAAAGGGTAGCGGAAATAGCGGCTTTGAGGATCAAACAGTTCGTCTAAGCATTGGGTGCAAATGCTCGCATCAGGGGTAATAAGGGTATTTACTTTACCTTTTTGACTTTCAATAATTTCAAAGACTTTTTCATTGTGTTTTAAGGGAATCGTTTCAGATTGAATTTGATATACTTTGGCAAGCGGGGGTAGATGTTCTTGTAAATGAGCAATAAATTGATAGGCCAAAACCCCTTGTACTTCAATCAATACCCCCTCAGCATTATTTTGGATCCAACCTGTGAGCGCAAGATGTTTGGCGATTCGGTACACACAAGGTCTAAAGCCAACACCTTGGACTTGTCCTTGAATGATTATTCTTAAACGGTCCATTGATTCACACGGGTGTCCATTTGTTTTTTCCTGAGCCATTCGTACCAAGCTTCTAAACCATTGCCATTCACCGTTGAGAGGGTCAGTGTCTCAATGGAGGGCTTAATTCGACGTGCGTATTCAATACATTGGTCCAGATCAAAATTCACATAAGGCAGTAGGTCCATTTTGGTGATGAGCATTAAGTCCGCACAACGGAACATATCGGGATATTTTAGTGGTTTATTGTCCCCTTCGGTCACTGAAAGAATAACCACTTTAAATTGTTCTCCTAAGTCGAATAAAGCAGGACAAACAAGATTGCCTATATTTTCAATAAACAAGAGTGAATTTTCTTTTAAAGGGAGATCTTCTAAGGCATGCCCCACCATATGCGCATCCAAATGACACACTTTTCCTGTATTGATTTGTAAGGCATTACCCCCACTGGCTTTAATTAATTCTGCATCATGATTTGTTTGTTGATCGCCAACCACAACGGCAATTTCCACTTCATTTTTTAAATCCAGAATGGTTTTTGCTAAAAGGGTTGTTTTACCAGAACCTGGGCTTGACATGATATTCAAGGCCAAAATAGTTTTACCGGTTAAAAAATTTTTATTGGCGCGAGCAAATTGTTGGTTCTTGGCTAAAATATTTTGCTCCACCTGGATTAGATGTTCATCATGGCTGTGATGCATCGACTCATGATGATGTTCATGATGCTCCATTTCATTATGTTCTTCAGTACAACCGCATATTCCACACATTTTTATTCAACCACCATTGATTTAATTTGTAATTCTTCACCTTGAATGACCTTTAATTGATGACCTCCACAGACCTGGCATGCATCGTAATATTGCTGTAAAGGGCTTCGGTTTTGGCACGATTCGCAAAGTCCTTCACCTGGAATATCGATGATGTAAAGTTCTGCATTCTCCGCGATGGTTCCTTCTGTAATCACTTTGAAACCAAAAGTCAGGGCGTCTTTCTCAATTGCTGCAAGCTGGCCAATCTCTAAAATGATTTTTTTTACACGAGTACACTGTGTTGCAGCTGCTTTCTGCTTAATAATCTCGAGAATACTTTTACATACCCATAATTCATGCATCAAACGACTCTAATTATACATTTTGATAAAATTAATCATACCAATAATCAGACTAAATGATGCAATCATAAAGCCGGCCAGCCGGGAAAATATAAGAGATACTGAATCGGCACGTTGGATTAAAGTTGAAACAAGTAATCCATTTAATCCGTCTGAAACCATCATCCCAAACATAAAAATGAGGCCAAGCATCCCTGAGAATAGCCATCCTGCCATCGCCCGAGCAGAAAGGGAAAATAAGACCACTTGGCTTACTGTATCAAAGGACAGGGCAAAGAGGGCGCCAATCAATACGATAATAAAAGGGTTAGCCTGACCGCGGATTAATTTTTTTGAGAAATAGTTTTTGAAACTGGTTGGAAAAGGAGATTGGGCTGGATCTCGGAAAATATTCCAAAAATTGAGTAATCCAAAAATCAATAAAAATGTAATGGATATACCATTGCCAAGCCCATCGAGCCATTGGGGAACGAGTACTGGCTTAACCCCATTGCCAATAATTAAGCTGATTAAAATGACTACTAAACCATGTCCGAGGGAAAATAAAAATCCTACAAGTTTTGCTAGAGTTCGACGTCCACTGACTATTCGTGCGACGGAATCTATGGTTGCCAGATGATCCAAATCAAAACCATGGCGGATACCTAGCAAAAAGGCCATTGCGATTAAAAATAATCCGGTATTTTCCATGGTGTATTCTCTAGTTTTGCTACTTCGAAATAAAAAAAATCCCCTTTCCCACGAATGGGAGAGGGGTAGGGGTGAGGGTTTTAGTCAGTTACCCTCATCCGCCCTTACGGGCACCATCTCACTATAAGGGAGATGTTACATTTAATTTAATTACAATTCCCATTAATTACACAGTTTACCAAACTGGTGGCAAAGTGATAATTGTTGCTTTCGTCATGAATAACTTCCCAGTCAAACACCCCTCCAAATCCTGGATAAGTCCGTGGTGGAATGTAGGTATCACAACTGGATGCGCCGGCAACTCCAGTACGTAAACATTGTATGGCTCGTTTGATTGTACCAATAACTGCTGCAGGTGAGCCATCGCTTTGTCCTGATGCATTAGGTGCAGGATAGCCTAATACCACTTGAGAAGGGGTTAGATAACTAATGTAAGGTTGGAACCCAGTTTGCTGTCCAGAACTGGTGACCGCAGGCCAATTTTCAAGTAAATCGGTGGCCATAGCTACTGAAGCATTTGGACTGCTTGTATTGTTCGGATCATAACAAATCAGGTCAATGCCATACGTACAGCCGGCATTATACATTTGAATACCGACCCATGCTAAAGATTGATGGGTTTGCATCACCAAAGAAGCATAATTACCCCACGTTGCATCAAAACCTGAGGTAGCGGCGATATTCGCAGTTTGTGGTACTAAAGTAAGAAGCAAATTAGGATGATTCGCATGCATTGTATTGATAATATTCGCTAGAACAGCGATATCACCGGTAGGATTGCTAAAAGTTCCACTCGCATTTAATCCACTTTCAATATCAAAATCAAATCCATCAAAATTATACTGAGTGAGTAGGTTTTCTAAGGAACTAATAAAAGTTTGTTCAAATGCTGCAGGTGAAGAGGCTGCTGATAATACTTGATGAAAATCTACCGTAGTATTCGCAATACTGGATGATGCTCCACCTAAGGACAGTAACACTTTAATGCCCGCATTGTGCAATGACTGAATGTAACTTGCTGAGACGGTATCGAATGCAGAAGTGATTTGGCCAGGATTGGTGGTACTAAAGACTCCAAATGCTACGAGGATGTGAGTATAACCCGCATTTGCCAAAGCAGTAGCAGATGGTGGAGTCTCCCAACCAGGCAAGTAACCTATAATTCTGCCTCCGGTAGTTGTGTTTTGAGTATAAGTAATGGTTTCAGTAGCAGAGGATGATGCAGTTAAAGGTTGGGGAGCATAAGTTACCGCATAACCATTTACTGATGTTGCGCTTACCGTGTAAACCATTCCATCCGTCAGGCTCACATGAGCTGTTCCAGTTCCGTTGCTTAATGAAATGGTTTCATTAACTGGTGTGCCATTGCCGCTCGGAGTAAAGGTTACATTAATGGAGGAAAGAGCCGCAGGTGCTCCTGTTATGGTAACGGGAATACTGTCTTGGGCTACTTGAACGCAATTATAACTGAGTTGTACTGTGGGAGCAGTCACTGCAGCAACAGCTGATGTCGGTGTAAAGGTCGGAGTACAGTTGTATCCATTATAGGTAATTACTGGAGTAGAGAATGCATAGCTGACCCCGTTGGATAACTGGCTGATTACGTTAATTGTGCTCCAACTCACTTGAGCATTGGTTGAACTTTGAGTGTCCATGCGGGTTAAGGTTACGGTTGGATTGCCTGTATAACCCGATAATTGAGAAGGCAATGCAGCTAAATTGATGTTGATGTTTCCTGTTGTTTGCATTGCAGCATAGTTAATTGTAGAAGAAACATTAGTGCCTGCTGAAACGGTTAAGCTTGCAGGATTTGCTACTCCTTGATACACGACTCCATTACTATCCGTTATATTAGTAGGCGAAACGGTATAAGTTCCCGCAGCAAGGCCAGATATCTGTTGTTGTCCTGACCAAGGCACCTGTGCACTCACTGTTTGACCGTTTAAAGTTAAATTAACCAGTGCATAAGTTTGTGTTACATTAGCAGGTTTTGCTGTAGCGTTAATTAAATTGATAGTGCCAGTAGATACTGGAGAATTTAAATAAACAGAGACGCTATTGGCTATATAATCTGCGGTTGGTTCCCCGTAAATAATGGTAAAAGAACTTCCTTTGGGAAGTTTACTGTTGGCTCCTTGATAGGTGGGAAATTGTAATGAGAGCGAGGATAAATAGGTGCCGCTTTGAGGTTGTGACGTGATTTGCAACGTATTGACTGGATAAGATAATGGCGAAAAATTTCCCCAAAAAGAGGTATTCAAATTACTGCCATTAGAAAAAGTTATGGTCGAGTTTTGAAAGTCTACAGTTTGATTGCAATTGTTGGTTATTTTCAATGAAACGGTTTGCCAGCTACTTGTACCAGTTGAGCTGAAGCTGCCTGTAATACAAGAAGTGGGTTGTGGGGCAATAATGGGCGTTTTGGCAAAACCATCATTTAAGAAAAACAAGAAACCAACTAATAGTCCTATTTTTTTCATAAATTCCCTTAATTTTCATAAAATTAGTGATTTGGGGTTTAAACAATAAAGAGCTTTAAGATTTAATGCAAGAATTTTTTGGTAATAAAAAAGCACAGCTAAGGCTGTGCTTTTCTCATCATTTCATTCTAAAAAAACAGTTGTTACTGATTTAAATGGAAGCGTCTTTATCTTTTATTTGAGACCATTGTTCATCTGCTTTTTTAATGTTGCCAGGAATATCTTTTACCCAAATAGCCTGAATTTGCTTATTCAGATTAAGATAGAGTTTCCCCTCAACAATTTTCCATGCTAAAGGATCGCTGATTACTTTATGTCCCGAGGCAACTCCATAAGCACAATAACCACCATAGGCAGGTAAATATTTTTCAGGATTTGCTGCAAATGCTTTTTTATTTTCCTGGGTTGCAAAAATGTAAGCAATACCATGATACATGACGACATGATTTCCACTTCCTCGTACAGGCCCATTTTTTTGTTGATAGGAGACAAGGTCATAGCCTTGATCCCCAACCAGGCTGATTGAACTATCTGTCGCAGCTTTTGCAGAAAAGGGTAATAAAAAAAATAAAAAGAAAAAAGGGAAAATGCGCGAATGTAAAAGGTTCATATTTTATAACTCCTTGTATTGAATTATCTGAAAATACAGTCAGAACCAAAAGAGCAAGTGTTCTAGTGGAACTCATTGTAATCCATAGCCAGTAATTGTGATTCTTTGTTGTAGTTTTGCGAAAATGAAATCAGTTCAGATAGATTTTTTTCACACCAGCGAATCGCTGTAATTGCAGGTAAAGTATCCTTATTGTTTTGCAAAGACCATTGAGCATGTTCCAACAATAGGCTGGCTGCATAAGTTTGTGTTAATGCATACGCAAGTTGTCGTGCACCAGTTTGTTGTTCCTCAATACTCATCTTAGGCATAGAATCAATGTAGTTTTTTATTTTTTGTGTGGTGTTCTGAGTTTTCACTTTAGATTGTATGAGCTCCTTGTGATGGATATGACTCAGTCGTTGTTGCATGTCGTCAAGAAAAAATTCTGCTGCATTCTCTTTATGTATTGCTCGCAAGGCATCAAGACTTAGAATATTTGTTGTTCCTTCCCAGATAGAGAGTACTTGCGCATTTCTTAGTAATTGAGGTAGACCAGTATCTTCGATATAACCTGCTCCACCAAAAGCTTCCAAGGCTTCGCTTGTCAGGGCGATTGCCTGTTTTGCTGTATAAAGTTTTGCAAGAGGGGTCAAAAGCCTCAACACAGCCTGTTCGGCCTTTGTTGCTTGACCTAACTCGTCTTTTCCCAATAGTTCAATGGCATGAAAAACCAGATGGAACGATGCAGTAAATTCTATTTGCATATTCGCCAATGTTTCTAGATGGAGCACATGGTTTGACAAGGTGTGGCCAAATGCGACACGTTTTGTTGCATAATCACGGGCCAGTGCGATAGCGCGTCTCATATAACCAACAGCACAACAGGCATTGTAAATGCGTGTAATATTAAATAAGGATGAAATTTTTTTAACTCCATCACCCGCTGTACCAACCAGTAAGGCAGGCGCATTTTCCAGAGTTAATTCTGCAGTAGGTAGGGCACGAGTACCTAACTTGTCTTTTAAGCGATTGATACGAATTCCATTCAGTCTACCCATTTGATCCCTAAGCTCCACGTAAAACAAACTTAAACCTTTACTTCCTTCAGGATCGCCCTCAATACGGGCAAGGGTCATGGCGATTTGGGAGGTGGTGGCAGAAGTAAACCATTTGACCCCGCTAAGACGAAACTGGTTGCCATCTGGTCTGGCAATGGTTGATGTGCCACTGACATCAGAGCCGCCTGTACGTTCAGTCATCCATTGACCGGAAGTCCAGAAGTAGTTCGGATCTGCAGAAATTAAATGGGAAAGCGCGTGTTTTTTTAAAGATTCATCAGCATACAGTTCCAATGCCCGCGCAGCGCCATCGGTCATAGCGAGAGGACATGTATAAATTGCTGATGAAGGATGAAATAAATACAATTTGGCAAATTGATGTATACGCGATAAAGCGCCATGTTGGCGCTCATAACCTAGGGCAATTAATTTTTCTTCCGCCGAAATTCGGTCGAGTTCTTTCCATGCTTGAGAAACCTCTATGTGATCAATGCGCTTTCCCCATGGATCATAGGGTATATGTCGAGGTGGATATGCTTCCGCTTCTTGTCCTAATTTATAGATATCTTCAATGACTCGTTGGCCGAGGTGATGCAATTCAGGTTGAATTTCGGTCAGCATGGAGGAAGGAAGCTTCCACTCTAGGTATGTTTTTAAAACCCGATCTTCATCATATTGATTACCCAAACGGGGGGGAGTTTGGAAAAAATCACTCATCAATCCAGTCCTTTAGATTGTTACATTCTATCTATAGTAACCGGACTAAAGACAGTCAGCAATCCAGTGTTATTGATGCCCCTTATCACAAAAAATTCTTCTCTATATCGAAATGACAAGGCGGAGCGTTTTGGCAATAGATCATAGAAAGCATTTAATTTTGGGCAAGAAAAATAAAAATAAATTTGAACTTTTCGCATAAATCTGACAAGGTAATTGCTGAGTTTTAAAAATGAAGCGCACTGAAATGAAGAAAGGAGTCTAAGGTGAGTAATTCACGTTTATTAAATAAGGAATTTGCGGTTGCTCTTGTAATGGGTCAATTTTTTGTTGGCTTGCCCGTATTTGCAGGTGGCTTTCAGTTAAATGAGACTAGCCCTAGCTTGCAGGGTTCGGCAATGGCCGGTTCTGCTGCGGCTAATAATGATGTTTCTGCATTATTTAACAACCCTGCAACATTATCTACATTACAGCAAAACCAGATATATGTTGGAGCGAGCGAATTTATTCCTCAAATTAGTATGTATGATGGAGCCGCTACTCATACATTTAATGTGCCCGGCACGCCACCATCAAGCATTGTTGGCGGCGTACAAGGAGATGCATCAGAACATAACATTAGTAATGCGGTGTTTATTCCTCAAGGTTATGTTGGTTGGCGAACTCCTATCGATAAGTTAACCTTAGGTTTAGCAGTTGTTGAACCATTCTACCTCTATAACAAATATTCGGAAGACTCCGTTTTACGCTATGCATCGGTCAAGACTGAGATTAATTCTGTTGATATTAATCCTTCTCTGTCTTACCAACTTAATGAAAAACTGTCTGTGGGCGCTGGTTTTCAAGCTCAGTATTTAAAAACAATTTTTTCTCACTTTGATGGAATTAACACTGGAGTTCCTCCCATTGATGCGTTGATTGCAGCCACAGAACCAACTCATTTGAAGAGTGATGGCTGGGGTTATGGCTATACCGTGGGTGCCTTATATCAGATGGACCAATTTACTCGTATCGGGTTGAGCTATCGTTCAGAAATCTCTACCAAACTGAGTGGTCATGGCGAACAATATACGATTATTGGTGATATTGTTCCTTCGCCTGCAACGACTTTTTTGTTTAATACTGAAACCTCTGTGAGCAATACGCTGAGAACTCCCGGTGTATTAATCATTGGTCTTGCTCGTGATATCAATGAGTGGACGCTTAAAGCAACAGCACAAGTGAACTTCTGGGATTATTTAGGTGATATTGTTGTTTCAACCCCAGATGCCTTTGAGACCGTTTATGTTGTTCCGATGAAATGGCACAATACCTTTTTCGGATCGTTAGGTGCTGATTATCGTTACAACTCTGCTTTGACGCTGCGTGGCGGATTTGCCTGGGATCAGTCGCCGATAGATTCTCAAAACCGTACTCCACTTATGCCTGACTCCGATCAATATTGGTTAAATTTTGGATTGAGTTATTTGGTAAATGACCATTTCTCTATTGATGGAGCTTATTCGCACATTTTTATTCACAAGCAATCTGTGAACATCACTCAGGTTAATGAAGGTGTTCCTGGCTTGGTCGCACCATTAGAAATTAATCAGGTCAGCGCTGATTATAAAGGAACCAATAATATCGTATCACTGGGACTACGTTACAGTTGCTAAGGCCATATAAGGAGATAATTTAATGTTAGCCAAAATTAGAAAAATGATATTACATGCCAAAACAAAATTGACGGTGCTGGTTGGTATGTTTTCGTTATGCTGTACTTTGTCCAATATCGCGCAGGCAGTTCCATTTAATGAAATTAGCCAAATGGTGTTTTTTGGTGATAGTTTAACGGATAGCGGCTTTAATAATACATTTACGCTTATAAATGGAATTCCTGATAAAGCACCTACCTTCACAACCTTTGACGGCTATACCTGGTCTCAGTATGTTGCTCATGATATCTTGGGTGTTCCTCTTCTTCCCCCTGGTACTTTATTCCCATCACTTGATGATAAGATGACCAACAATACAACGCCTATCTTTGTTGATCCAACCCGTCCTCCAGCACCACCAGTTGTGCCGCTTAATGGGTTTAATTATGCATGTGGGGGAGCTAGAACTGTAGCGGAACCTGGCATTAATTTTTATTGGGCTCCATCCGTTCAACGACAAGTTCAAAATTATTTATCTACCGCACCAAAAGTACTGGATCCTAAAGCAATGTACTTCATTTGGTCCGGTGCAAATGACATGCTTTTTGGTATTTCGTCACAACTTAATCCCATTGCGTTTATGCAGTTGATCGACGTGACCACAACCCAGATTGTCCAACAGGTTGAAGCACTTGCAGCAAGGGGTGCAAAAAGAATTGTAGTCCTATCTTTGCCTAACATCGGTGTTACCCCATTTATCACTCGACTGGCTGTAACAATAGGGGATCCATCGCTTCCTGGAAATATAAAAAATCTCAGCTATATGTTTGATTCACTGTTAAATCAAAAGCTGGGTGCTATTGTGAAGCGTTATAAGCGTCATGAAGTCAAGATTTTATATTTTGATACTTATATGGCTTTGGACAATCTAATCCTAAATGCGGAAGCAGGAGAGCCAACAGTCGTAAGTGGTGTACCTTTCTTATTTCAGAATGTTACAGATCCAGTTTGTACTGCTCCATTGGCTATTTTATGTCAGCAAACTTCAAACAATTATCTTTTTGCCGATTCAGTTCATCCTACTGATATGGCTCACCGAGCATTATCGTTGGAAGTGGAAAATAAAATCCGACAATGGGCATAACTTAACCCTCACCCCTGGCCCCTCTCCCATCGCTGGGAGAGGGGAATCTGTTTTTGAATCCTTTCTCCCCATAGGGGAGAAGGTGCCCGCTAGGGCGGATGAGGGACTCCTCCATTTATCCCAAACACTAATTATAAAACGAGCTCGTTCTTAACTTCCTGCCCATCCTCTTTAATTTCTTGTTTACTGCTGGAGGCAAAAAATCCTAACTTAGTACATGTCGCTTCATAATAAAGGCGAGCTCTTTGATATTGCCTGCATACCATTTCTTGTACGGCGGTGGGTAGCATTCCGATGGTGCCATACACTTTAACATTTCCGGTAGGTTTTTTATCAGCAGGATATTGCTTTACTGCAGTTATCGCTTCACCAAGATCGCTAATAAATTTCTCCTCAAAGTGCTCAACCAGTGTATGCACATGGGTTAAACATAAATGAAAACCATCGGGTTTTTGTAATAGATTAAGTTTCCAACCCCGCTTTTCTAACTCATCTGCAATAAAATGGGGATTTAATGTATCACTACGGAAACCCAATATGGACCATTGAGGATTTCCAAAAATAGTGACGTCTCGCATTCCTGATTCATTAGGTGTGTATAATTCTTCAATTTTATTTTGCAGTCGTTGGCGCAGGGCTACAATATTTTCCGAAATTTCCTGATACTTTTGACGGCCGTAGTATGACAATGTGGCATATATTTCTGCAACGCGGGCACCACTGGTTGAGCCATCTAAAATACCCGGAGTAGTATAAAGCCCGCCAGACCAGTTCAAGGCAGCGTATACGGATAAAGCTGGAGAGTCTTCGCTAAATAGACATACAGAGGTTCCTTTCGGACAGCAACCATACTTATGTAAATCTGCTGAAATGGAAGTTACTCCCTTAACGCGAAAATCCATAGGCTTTTTTGAAGTATCTAGAAATGCGGTTAAAAACCCGCCTAAGCAGGCATCGACGTGAAATGGAACTCCTTTTTCTTGAGCTAATTGTCCTAATTCCTCGATAGGATCATTAATTCCATTCATAAAGGATGGTGCTGAGCCAACTAGTACGGCCGTATTGCTGGAAATGTATTTTCTCATTTCATTTGCAGTAACTGCGCCGGTTTTAGGATCGACTGGAACTATAATCAGTCGGGCTCCGGTCAAATCTGCTGCTTTTTTAAAAGCGGCATGCGCGGTTTCAGGTACTACGATCTCAGGTTGTTTAATTCCTTTGGCTCGAGCGTGAATGACATAGGCAGCCATTGCTTCAATAATGCTTGTCGAACCGCCATGTGTGATGAGTCCATAACCTTCTTTAGAACCACCAAATAATTCCTGGCACCAGCGAATAATCTCAGCCTGCATGGCAATAATGCGTGGCCATTTGTCATGTAAAGGATTGGTTAAAGCGGTTTTAGCATACACTTCCTTGAGTAATTCTGTAAGTTCTTGAGGATGAACTGCATAAAGTGCACCTGAATCCTGACCATCTCCTTGTTGGACCGTAAATTGTCTTGCCTTATCGTTATCTTTCACGTCAGCAAAATTAAAAAGACATTCCTCTGGATTGATGCCAAATTCTTTTAAAATCAAACCTGGTGAAGTGCTTTCTTCAGGAATCTTATCCTGTAACGCCATCTGAGCACGTAATTCCTTTAATTTGTCTTTGGTGCTTTGGAGATCCTTGTTCAGTTCTTTATCGAGATAGGCTTTTACTTGTGGTAAATTTTTACCCAAACTATAGACGACATCAATCACACGTTGTTTGTAAGTTGTATTATTTCGGGAGCGATAAGCTTGAGCTATTGCGGGGTATTGTTGCCAAAGAAAAAAAAGCGCTGCAGTAGCAAAAACGAGCTGATGGGCTGGAGTGTCTTTAAACGTTTCATCAAATCCTTCAAGCCCACTGCTTAAGAGTTGAGTAATATAAGTCAACATAATGATACATCCTTTTATTTAAATCGGATGAGCATATTAAACTCTTTTAATAATTCATGTCACGATCTAAGACTTTGCTTCGAGATAACAGTCACGTTACACTGTATTTTTTATGTAGGGAAGCATTGATGAAACTGAGAACATATAATCTTTTAACGTGGATTCCTCATCTTTTCTTGTTTTACAAAGAAAAAGTTTTTCGAAAATTATTACCCATAACCATCATTATTGTTATCTATGCGGTAATAATTGCTTATTTTTTTGAAAATGCCACTCGTTATAATTTAGGTCAATTTCATCTGATTTTTAGCTTTATCCTGACTATCGTCATTGGTTTTCGAGTAAACACCAGTTATTCACGTTGGTGGGAGGGAAGAGTTTTATGGGGTTCAATTGTAAATAATTGTCGAAATTTAGGTCTAAAATTCGATACTTATCTGGGTTTGCAGGAATATCCTGAGTTTTATGAGTTGTTGAAAAAATTACCGGCTATTATTAAAGCCCATTTACGAAAAGACAGTAGAGAGGTTCAAACAGAGTTGCTTTCCTTGTGCATTCATGAATTTGAGGGAAAGCATCCGGTCCTGTTAGTCACTAAAAAAATGTATCGTATGCTGAATCAGCTCCGCCAAGAAAATAAATTAACTCTGGAACAATATCTGGTTTTGGACAGTCATATGGCCAATTTGATTGATATGGCTGGGGGGTGTGAACGAATCGCAAATACCCATGTCCCGCCTGCCTTTGCCTTTTTTGTAAAACAGGCATTACTTTTTTATGCCATTATGTTCCCCTTTGGTTGGGTAGATACATTCGGATTTATGATTATCCCGATGATGGTTATGATTGTATATATTTTATTGGGTTTGGAAATTTTATCTGAGGACTTGGAAGAACCTTTTGGTAAGGAAGATAACGATTTACCCTTAACTGCTATCGCAAAAAATATTGCACGAAATATAGATCAAATCGCTGAGCCTTAGATGAGGTTAAGGGCTTACCACCCTCTCTAGAAGAGAGGTTATGCTCTTGAAAAATATAAATATATGGGTTAATTTTTTAGTAAAAATAATTACCTGTACTAGGGGTCGGTTTGGCCAAGAGGGTAGAAATGCAAACTGAGCCTATAAAATTCATATTAGTTGAAGCAACAGCCGAAAGAGCAAACTTCAAATATAATTCCCCCAACCGCATATTCATCATGAAATAAGGAGATTCAAATGGTAAGTGAAAATTCATCGGTTCGAGAACATTGCCACATACATCCCAATAAACGCATTTCTTGGACAGCAGTTGTTGCTGGCGCATTAACTGCATTAGGTCTCAGTTTTTTATTGAATCTCTTCGGAATTGCTATAGGACTAAGTGCCTTTAAAACTATGAGTAATGGCTCAATTATAGTCGTCGTTGGCGGAATGTTGGGAATTATCATAGGTGTTGTGATTTCTTCGCTTGTTGCAGGATATACTGCTGGTTATTTGGGCCGCTTGTATTGTCCTGAACGTAATCTGGGAATGATTTATGGCTTTATTACCTGGGTTATGGCATTAATTTTAGGCGCTGTATTGATAGGACTGTTAAGCCAATCCGTAGCAACCTATACCAATTCTATTTCCCGTACTGTCGTCGCAGTTCCAGTTACAGTAAATCAAATTTCAACTCCGATGGGTACTACCAAAATTTCCTCTGCAATGAAAAATGGTCAAAATGAAGCGGTGGTAGAGGTTAATGTGACTCCCGCTAATATGACCTCCGGGGCATTTATTATGTTCACGCTCTTTTTCTTAGGAGCTATCTTTACTTGTGTAGGAGCGCGTTGGGGAATGCGTTGTAAGAGAGATGATAACACATTATAAATTCTTAACTCTTGCCCTGAAGTTAAAATCCCCTCTCCTGCTTGTGGAAGAGGGGCAGGGGTGAGGGCTCATCAGCTGCCATCAATCCCCGAACCAACGAGCGCTCTTCTCATTGTGTCACCAGTATGAGTCTCTCTCGCTTTCTTCGGAATGACGAGAACAGGGGAGAAGGAAAATTCCCTACCTTAATTGCAATTAAAATCATAAGGAAATACTACAGAAACACTATTATCTGAACCATTTAACATGACTTGTCCTGCTTTTAAAACACATTGACCAATTATCGGTCCTTGTAACAAAGAATGAGTTGGAGTTGAGTATAAGGTGGCACTGATGGTTAAAGGCGCCGGAGAACAAGGTAGTTTATCGATAAATTGAGGTGCTTTGCCTCCGAGCAGGGTAAGTGATTTGCTGAGTCCGAATTCATTAGTGACATTAAATGCTACATTTTGATCAAATTGCACCGGTGGGGTAGCAACAGCAACCTCAACTTTACAGCTCAGATCTTCATTGGCATAGGCAGGAAGAAAAACAGAGAAATTGATAATAGACAGTGTAGCGACAATCACTTTTTTCAACATAATAAACTCCTCATCGGTTTGGATTTAATTGAATCGAACAATGATACTATTTACACCTAGATCTTTTAAAATGATTTATTCACGTTACAGTGAACTGTTATCATGTACCATAATATGAACAATAAATCCACAAAATTAGCAGGGAGAGAAGGATAATCCGTCGAGCAATTTGATTTTGAAATGAATACGTACTTATTCTAATAGGAAAGTTTTTTGAACCTGCTATATTAATTCACTTAAAATAATAAGGGATAATCGGGACAGACCCCTATAAAATTAAAGACAGGGAAATAATGGCTACCACAACCATTTTTAAAAACAACCCATTTGTGCGATACATTCTAATGATGGTCATTGGAATGATCGCTATGGTTCAAGCATATGCATTACCCAATACCAGCAAGCAACTTCATGCATCGCCTTCTGCAGCACAAGTTAAACCGGCACAAAATCGGGAAATCATCGTGCTAATCCATGGTTTAATGCGCACATCCCTTAGCATGTGGCCATTAAAAAATTATTTGAAAAGACAAGGCTATGAGGTTTATTCCTACAGTTATCCATCTCCAAAATACAGTATTCAAGAGCACGGAATTATTTTAAATCAATTTATTAAAAATTTATTAGAAAAAAAACCCAGGGGTGAAGGTTAGTTTTATAACTCATAGTCTTGGCGGAATTATTACTCGTCAGGCATTATCTACCTGGTCGCAAGAACAATTAAAACAAATCGGTTGTCTCATCATGTTGGCTCCCCCAAATCAAGGTTCAAAACTGGCACAACTGTCTTCCAAAATATTTCCTATGTTTACTTCCCCAATAAAACCCTTGGCTGAACTGAGTTCTGAGCAAACGTCGTATGTACATCGCGTCCCCGTGCCAAACATTAAAATTGGAATTATAGCAGGACGCTATGATGCGAAAGTTCCTCCTGAATCAGCTCGTTTACAAGGACAAAATGATCCAATTATTGTTAACTCCAATCATACATTTATTATGAATAATGCAAAAACCAGACAATTGATTATGAGTTTTCTCAGAACAGGATCATTTACTCAGGTCGTAGAGCAGTAGTTTGTGAATGTTTGCCGGAAAAGCGAGCGCTATTTTATAGGATCACAATGAATTTTCGGGCACGCTCACATCATGAGTATGATGTTGTGCTTTAGATCTAGCAAATGGTCATTGCCGTTTCCAGATCCTCTTCTTCGTTATCCCCACCCCAATCGTAATCTGTTCCTTGATCATAACCTCGAATCATGGAACTTAAGGTACGGAGAACAAAAATCACAGGGTGAAGGGTAATACTGACCGCACTGAGCGCAAAACCCACTAAATCATCGATAAGATTTAAGGTATGACCTGGTACACTGGGCCAAGAAAAAGGATTTAAAAGATAAAATGGGGTAATTAATACGCGCAATAGAAATGCACTCAAATCATATAGAGCACGCAGTATATGACAAAAAAAACTGGTGATAGCATCGAGATGAAAACCAAAATTATAATAAGGATAAAGTTTGAGCTCAGCGTAAATCGCGAAGGCTGCGATGCGTGTTGCATTAAAAAAAGTACTCAGAATAACCCTCCTGAGAATCAATGGCTACTATTGAGCATATGGTTGTTTTCAAAAAAGACAGAAACAACAAAACGCTATCATAGCTCATCTGGTTTTCGGATTCAAACGTAAATTTTTATTAATTGAAACAGGTATTTATCATAAAAAATTGGAGCATAATTTTATTTGAAGAGGTGAGAAAATGAGAAAAAAGAAGAAGGAGGTAGTATTATGATGCTCCCAAACCCTTTGACGGGGTATTGGTCTTTTCAAAAATTAATTCAGTAATCGTTGCACTCAAAAGATTGCGCACGGCTTGTTTTTTTTCTGCAGTAGGAAACTTTATTTCAGAGAATAAATCTTTATATACGTCATGCTCATCGCTAAATGAACCTTTACAAAAGCCATTGATTTCTCGAAGTTCCTGACATAAATAATTGATTGCCTCTCCTCGTTCTTGAAGTGGTAATACACTTTGAAACTCATTTTCGAGTTCGTCGGCTTGAGCATAGGTTGCTAAAAGCAATAAAGTATCAAACACTTCAAGACGATTATTTCTCTCAGATTGATCATGAGTTTTCGAAAAAAAATCACGCATAGAATCAATAAAATGTTCTATTTTATTTTTCTCTCTGTCAATTTTTTTTAGTAAGTGCTTCATTGTATCTTCCTTTCGATTTAGGAATGCATTATATCTATTAATTTCATATTCTATATATTGTAGCTACAAACTGATTGTTAAAGGGACATTTCTCCATTGCTTACAGCAGTTTTTTTTGTTTGAGGCTGGGTATCAATTATTTGCTCTACAATTAAATCAATATCTTCATGCATCAAACATGCCTTTTGAACTGCTTTCAAACTACCCAGGTGTCCATACAAGAAAAGCATTTGCAATAGAGGTTTTTCAGCTTGATTCTCTTGAATTTTATTTTTCACCTGTTCAGGATCGTGAATCTCCATAATAATTCCATCGCCTTTCTTTTTAATAGTTAAACAGGTACTGTTCTTTTCGCCCAATAAGACAATTTTAAATCCATACTCCATTACTGAGAATAATGAATCAATTTGGAATTCGGGGTGTTTTAATTTTTCTAAAAAGAGATGTTGATCACTTTTAGCCCCTACATTAACGCGAGCTTTATTGAAAAAAGAAGCTAAATACATTAAGGAGCCTTTATTATGATTAATTGTGAGTGTTTTTTCTCCATGAGTATCGACCGTAGCAATTAAAGGTGGAGTGACACCTCGTGGCACATTCGTATTGTAAAAATCAATTTTTGTATTCGGTGCACAATGAACTAATAAGCTGAGGCTTGCCGTTTTATGCATGTGGAGTAAGCTGGTTGTATTGACATATCGTCCTTTATCGGCAGATCCACTTTCCTCTTGTCTTGCTCTATCATAGCAACGCTTAACCACTTGGGACATATCATCCAAACACGCACAGACTACAATAGAATTATTATTTTTTTCGACCAAAGCTTTTTGCGATGGTTTATAGGTTACCCCATCAACGATTACATTAGGCCTTTTATCTTTCTGAGCATTCATTCGTTCTTCAACGAGCTCACTGATTAAATAGGCACTGTCTTGGGTGCGAATAAATGCCTGATCGGTTTCTTGTTTTTCAAATTCTTCTGTAAATGGCATATAAATGCCTCGATAATCATCGGTGGCCAATGAAACATAATCTTTTTTATCTTCTTTTTTAATATATTGACTCGAAATGGTGCTCTTGCCACTTGCTGCCGGGCCTAAAAAAACAAAATCATGATTATCAGCGAAAGGATAAACTGTTTTTTTCTCCAGCTTATATTTTTGAGTAAAAGCATCCAGATTTTTATCCAAAAACTCGGACATCGTTTTGTTGACTAATTGTCTGTGGATTTTATTCTTTTCCATAACCCAGCATGAATTAAATTTGAATGCATACTCGCTACTGTCCTTGCTCAAGGAGGGGTACAATTGTTCCATCCGCTCATGCGCCCTTTGCATGCAAAAGTGATGTACATCTTCTTTATTCAGGGATTCCTGAATTTTTGACCAAAAAGTTATTTGTATCAAACCGCTCTCCTGTAATCCCAGAATGTCATGGAATAATTTTTGAGCGAGCTCATTCACCTCTTCAGTGTCAACTCGATAATCGGTTATTAAGCGTGCTGCGATATGAAGCATCAACGCCGTTTGCAATTTGGGCACCAGTACATCAGTTAACCATTCTTCATGAGCTATATTGGCATGTGTTAGCTGCTCTTGGATGTCACCTTCCATAAAATTAGGCTGTAAAATTCGATTATAAGTTTCCTGCAATTTTCTTTCTTGAACACTCCATCGGTTAAAATCTTTAAGCGTCAAAACATGCCGCATGTTGAAATGAGCTACTGCTGCTTCTCTTACCTCACTTAATCTTCCAGGAACTAATTTGAAAGTTCCCTCTGGAAGATCTAATTTTTCGCTCATTGGCTCGATGACTTCTACTTCCGAGCGTAGGGTTTCTAATGACAGCATTTTATGACCTTGATGAATGCCTCGTGTGATCCTGATGCTGTCTAATTTTTTTGGAGCAGGCTGTGTATCAACTGCTGGAGCTGATTCTTTTTTATGAGAGTGAAGAATATCAATTAAGGGTTTTTTTTCAGGCAAATGAATTGTTGCCATCTGTTTTTGACCGGGAGAGGGGAGCTTCACTACAGGTTTGGAAGTCAACGAGTTAACTTGCTTTTTATTATAAAACTCAATGCCTGAAGTAATGATTTCTCTGGTAAATTCACTTACTCCCTGAATTTCTCCGCTCAAATTTCCAGAGATTACATCAAGAATTTCATTATGGCGGTTATAAAGGATGGTCATGATATAATCATGAGGATTCACGTGGGTATAAGCTATTTCACCTAATTTTGTTTTGCCTAAAATTTCTGCAAAAGGTTGTGAATGAAATGATTCCTTACCCCGAACGATATAGAGAATCTTTACCTCGTTCATTCCACCAAATTTGATTGCCACATCAAATTTATCCGTAACAGATCGTGTTCCATCAACCCCGGTAGCGGCTAAGGTAGATGCTGTTCCGGAACGAATTTCATGCTTTTTAACATTATTTTCTTGCCCAGCTAATAAATGACTGTCCGCAGAATACTCACCAGTTCGCGTCATTTTTTTTGCAAACTGCATTGTTTCACCCACAGAGTCAGTAAAATGTCCTCCTCTAAAAACAACAGGGGCTGGGGTCAAGTTTAATTTATCATTTTGATAACTCTGTACGGTATGATAATGATGAACATCGTTTTTGAGATAAGCT
The DNA here is from genome assembly GCF_900635815.1 of Legionella cherrii. NCBI lineage: Bacteria > Pseudomonadati > Pseudomonadota > Gammaproteobacteria > Legionellales > Legionellaceae > Legionella > Legionella cherrii. The sequence goes on along the minus strand of NZ_LR134173.1, from coordinate 3,308,916 downwards.
GTAAGTCTCTGTTTTAGCTGTTCTCTAAAAACAATAGAAGGGTTTACAACAAATCCTGATTCATCGGTTAAAAATGACTGCTCGTTTTTATTCTTTACGTCACGAACCGAAACAAAATTTCTGTTGTTCACTAGTCCATTAACTAAACTCACCAAATTTAATTTCCAGGTTCGGTCTTTCTCGTGACTGTCTGGCATATATTGAATTAATTTATCACCTGATGAGTTGAATAGAATTCTTTTGATGAACTGTTCAAAATGACCTGTTGTGGAGGGGAATGTATCTCCAGGATTTATAAAAGGGGTGTCGCTATAGCGTTGTTTTAGGGATTTTAAATGGAGGAGCAGTGAAGTTATTTTATTATCTAATTCTTTATCTTGTGCATGCGGATCATCATCAAGAGTAGCGATTATTGCGGTAATTTCTTTCATTAAGTCACCGACTGCATCGATCTCGTGTTGAAATTCTTCATTTATTTCAGTGGGGGCTTTCATCTGCTTTATCCAGGCGTCAAGTTCCTGGTTATAACGTTGACAAGCCCCCAAAACCAATAGATCGTTTAAACGCTTCAAATTTCCCTGATTTAACCACTGATACAGTATAAATTGATATCCTTCATCTTTGACGAGATCGACTGCTGGTAAATGGGATAAAAATAAACTAGTACCCACATCGCTTTCCAAAAAATCAATCCCTTTATCTCTTAACGCTGCAGTGCTATTAACGGCGATGTCCCCGGTATGGCCTCTTTGCGAGGTGATTTTCAACAGTTTAGGTAAATGACTTCTTAACTCTTCTTCGGTAGTTTTTTCGTCTAGGGTAAAATCAAGTTCACTGAAATTGATTGTGGCGCTGATTTCATTCCCAGAGAGATCAATGACTGCATAGTTTAGCTTGTCATGAAGTACTTCAAGGTACAAGGTATTCTTTTGTAGGGGGCTGGATTTTGGAAATTGGAAACTGAAATCATAACTAATGGATTGAAAAAATTTTAATAGAGTTTTGCTATCCATTTCTTTAGGAGCTTCAACCTGATTATTTTTTATTCTATTTTGATTAAATTCGGCAGCAAGATATTGGGTAAACGCCAAAAGGAACGATTCATATAGCGGTTCATTGGCCATAAAAGTAATGAATTGATAAAAATCATCTTCCTCAGTTATTTTTTTGAAATTAGGAAAGCTCTTGGTTAATTTTTTTTGTGTGTATAAAAATTTAGTAAATACTTCATCGAATTGCTCGAGGCTGAGAATTCCTGCCGATTTTAAATGTTCTAGAGTGAGCTCTGTTGATTTGTTCGCAGTAATATGTAAGGCCAGTTTTTGAATAAATAAAGAATAATTTGGATTGTTTTGTAATTTTTCTATCGCTCGTTGCATGCGTGCTTCATTAAAAGCTTGAATTCCCATGCTTTGAATCACTTCATCTTGGATATTAATTTTTTGTTTTTGAGCATCTTGAAGAATAACCAGTGCGATTTCTGGTGCGATATTATCCCATTGATAAATTACCCCATCACTCGTTTGTTGTTGTGAATAGCTCGTAGCAGATAAATCAATTGCCTGACGTAAGGTTCGATGATACTCATAGCGAGGCAGATCCATATCAGTCAACAAATCGAAATTTATACGCTGCTTGGAGTATGTTTTGGGCATATTTGTATCAATATGTGTAATTGCCGGCTATTAATTTATAGCATAAGATTATTAAGATTTTATTAAAAGGAGCATTAATTGACCGCATGAGGCAGCAGTTTCTCCAAACATAGGTTTGAAGAATGAATTCGAATGAATTAAGTGAAGCAGAATAAAGTCAATTTATCAAATCAAGAGTAATTTTTAATTGATATTACATCTTTATCTTTCTAACCTCTAATTAACAATACAGGAGTCTTGGAAATTCGAATGACCTCCTCGGCTACACTTCCTGTCAATATATGATGGATTCCGCGACGACCATGGGTCCCTATAACAATTAAGTCAGCAGAAAAGCTTGTTGCTTCATCAACGAGTTTTTCAGCAATTTGAGCCTTGGAAGGGATTAACTCAGAAAGTTTCATTTCAAACTCTACTTTTGCACGACTCAGCATTTTTTTCATTGAATTTAAAACTTCCTGTCCTTGCTTTCTGGTTAACTCAACAAATGATTCGCGATCGACATCACCTTCATATAAAGTATCAATTATATGAATCACTCGAAGTTTGGAGTTTTGATTTTTTGCAAGTTTAATGGCCTCCTTTAACGCTAAAGTGGAGGCTTTAGTATCATCCACAGCGACCATAATTTGTTTGTACATAGATGAGACCTCCTGGCGATTAGAAATTATTTATTTAATAATCCATTAGCTTGCTTGCAATATCAAATTCTATATATATCTGGGCGTTTAATCCAATTGATAATCCATTTACCTTCATCCGTTCGCTCAAGGCAGGTGATAGTTCCCGGAACAAAAGCAACAAGAGCTCTGTCTTCATCGTGAACAACAAGTTTGCCAACCAATTTGCCCATAAATGGCATATGCCCCACAAGCATGATATTGTGGTGTTGCTGATTTATTTCAGATGAAACGGGGTTCACATCATCTAAAGGCTCCAACCCTTGATGAAATTCGATTTCCCCGGAGAATGGCAAATTGGATGCGAGTATTGACGCAGTTTGCTCGGCTCTACGTTTTCCACTGTGAATTATCCGAGCGATTTTTATTTTTTTATGACTCAGAAAATGCCCTAAATGCTCAATGTCAGCTATTCCTTGCTTGCTCAGTGATTGCTGGGGATCAATTTCTTTTCCCAGACTTTCTCCATGCTGAATGAGATATATTTTCATGGTGGTTCCTTCCTAACTGAAATTATAGCCTAATGAAAGCAAACTGAGTCTATTCTAACCGATTAATTCCAAGCATTTTCAAAAGTAATTGCTTAACCCGAGGGCCAACCTATCCGGACCCAAATGTTGGATGGAAGAAATTGGACATAGTCAACTTCATGGACTACCGTGATTTTATGGGTTGTTTCAAGTTTCCCCCTCATGCATAGGCAGTTGAGACATCCGCAATTCCAGCCCCTTTAACGATGATGTGAGCCATACTCATATCCTCCCTGATTCAATGTTGTCTATTTGCAACCGACGCCAAATCGATTCAAGATTTTTTCTAGAGGACAAAACTGAGTAAATCCACTTTGAAATAAATTGGCACCTACAAATACAGTAACCCAAAGAAAATAGTTACTGAGATAAAGGGGGCTTTGTGGAACACCAACTGCCAGCGAAAGTAAAATAAATGTTCCCGCAACAATGCGAACAATACGTTCAGTGTTCATGAGAGGCTCCTCGTCAGCATGCTAAGAATTACGCCATTTCCACCAACCCAAATAAATTAAAGGAATGAGGAATAATGTAAGTATAGTTGAAGCAAAGGCCCCAAAAATTAATGAAATGGCAAGCCCGCCAAATACAGGATCAGATAACATCACTGCGGATCCTAAAATAATTGCAAAAGCGGTTAACAGAATAGGCAAGAGCCGAACCACACCGGATTCTGTGACTGCAGATTCGATTGAATACCCGGCTCGCTGTTTCTCTAAAATAAAATCGATAAGTAATAAAGAGTTTCGTACAACAATTCCTGCCAGAGCAATCACCCCGATCATGGAGGTGGCTGTAAACGGTTGATGCATAATCCAGTGACCGGGGAATACGCCAATAATTGTGAGTGGAATAGCTCCCATAATAATTAGAGGGATGAAAAAGGACCGATAAAATCCCGTCAGTAATATATAAATAAGTACAATTGCTACTATAAATGCAGAGCCTAAATCACGAAATACGTCTAATGTTAAACGCATTTCGCCAAGCCAAAGTAATTGATTTTTAGTAATATTCTGCGGTTGCTCCTCTGTAAATCCAAGATTCCCAACGGTTAAATGGATGTCATGAGGCAGTTTTTCATGGTGCAGCATCTGAGTGATGGTTGCTACCGCGTAGGCTGGGCTGGAGCGTAGCATCTCGCCTGTGACATAAACAACTTGATGTTGATCGCGGGTGAAAAGGGGTTTTTCTTGGATTACATTTTTGAAATCAACTATCCTTGATAAGGGGATAAGTTGATTTTGCTGATTTAATAAATACAATTTTTTTAGAGATGTAATATTATTCCGCGTGATTCTGGGCAAGCGAAGTATGATATTTTCTGGTTCAAGAAGGCCTGGTCTATGGCCACTACCTACATTAACCCCTTTAAAATAACTGCGTATCTCGTTAGCCAGTGCATTAGGAAGTAGACCTGAAAAAACAGCAGCATTTCGATTAATCAATAGTTTGTATTCGGTTAAATCCTCAGTGACTGAATTATCAATATTAATCATCCCATAAATTTGAGGGTAGAGAGTGTTGCTGATGTATTGTCCTAGTTCTCTTAGCTGATTGTAATTGGGTCCATACAATCCAGCTTCCATTTGTGAACGAACCGGAGGTCCTGGAGGACTTTCAAAAAGTTTGATATGGGCCAAGGGATAAGTATGACGCACTTCAGACAATGAATCATAAACCTGTTGGGCGATTTCATGAGATCCAATAGTTCGTTCGTGTTTGTTGATTAAGTTGACGCGAATTTGTGCATAATGGGGGCCAGTATTCATGGCATCCCCTCGAACCATAGCTGCAAAATCTTCGGGGGCTGCTTGACCCAAAAAGAGCTGATAATTGGTTATAAAATGATTTTGGGCAAGAACGTTAGAAATATCATCTGCAATCTTTCGGGTCTGCTCTAACGCGGAACCTGCTCCAGAGTTCACTTCGAGTAAAAAGGTATTCACGTTATCATCAGGAAGCATTTTCAATTCAACGCCTAAGGGACTCAACGGGCCATTAGTTCCTGATGGCCGGATGAACTGCCATAAAGGTTGCAACAGCACCAGAAATAAAAGAGCAAAAATAAACACGTAAAATGAATATCTTATCCATCGAGATTTTAAAAGCCCAGTAAAAAGATAAATATAAATTTTATGTATCAAGCTTAAGTGGTGTTTTTCTTCAGAGATGGTTGCTTGATTCCCTGAGTGCAAATAAGCGCGGTGTTTTGTTTTTAGCCATTGATAAGCCAAGTAAGGAACAACGGTATAGGCAATAATCAGTGAAGTAAGCATGGCTAGAGGAGCATTAAAAGGGATAGGCGCCATAAAAGGGCCCATCATGCCTGAAACAAAAGCCATGGGAATCAATGCAAGAATGACAGTAAAGGTAGCAATGATGGTTGGTTTGCCTATTTCATTTGCTGCATAAACAATCAAACGAGTGAGGTTATGTTGCGCTTTTTGCATCATATGACGATGGATATTTTCAATGACAACGATACTGTCATCTACCAATAGACCCAACGAAAGAATTAATGCAAATAAGGTGATTCGGTTAATTGTTTGACCTGATATCCATCCTATCCCTAGTACAATACAGAGTATCAGGGGTATGGAAAAAATCACTATGGATGCTTCACGCCAACCTAAAAACAGCATTAAAAGAAGCACTACAGAAGTGATTGCAATTCCTAAATGCTCGATCAATGTATTGACGGCATCATTAGCATCATCACCATAATTGCGGGTTACAGTAGTTGTTACATCGCTGGGTATTATATGACTTTCCTTAACGAGTTTTAATCGCTCAAGTATGGCATTGGCGACAACTACCCCATTGCTTCCTTTTTGGCGTGCCAGCGCAAGCGTCACTGCAGGTTTGAGCACCCCTGTGGGCTGATTCGAGGCGCTTGGGCCGAAGGCTAAATAGGAACGAATTTGTTCCTCTGCGGGTGCTAACTCAACTCGAGCAACATCTTTTAACAAGACAGGCTTACCATTATCTACTCCAATAATGATTTGATTTAGATCCTCCGCTGAGATGAGATTTCCTTCGATACGTAAAGGAACTTCACGCAGGTCAGGCTCCAATTTTCCCGCATTCAGGCTGATATTATTTATCTCCAATGCTTGCTTGATTTTTTGCAATGGAATGAAATGTGCAGCCATTTTATCTGGATCTAACCATACTCGCAGTGCAGAAGGTGATGCACCCATCACCCAGCTTTTACCTACTTGAGGTACCCCGCGTAATTGCTCGAGTACTGTGGTTGCCATGTTCTGCAGTTGAGTTGAGCTGTATTGAGAGGAGCTAAGTGTAATTGTCAACAGAGGGACATCATATAGACTGATTGATTGTATCAACGGCATTAATGTGCCCGAAGGCATTTTATCCATATTGCTGTTGATTTGATTGTACACTTTAACCAGGCTGTTTTCTTCGTTCTCGTTTACTTTAAATCGTACTGTGACTAATGCATTGTCATTCATTGCCATGCCATAGGTATGATCCACTCCCGGTATAGATGCCATAAGTCCTTCCAATGGCCTTACGATTTGATGCAACATTTCCTGAGCATCACTTCCTGGGCGACTCACGGAAATTGCAACAACAGGCACTACAATTTCAGGATTATAAGTTCGTGGTGTGAACTCTAATGCAAGCGCACCAAACAGCAGGGAACTAAGAATAATGAGCAGGGTGAGTTTTGAGTGAATAAAGGCTCTAGCCATTTGGCCAGCACTGTTTAATAGTGGTTTATGTGAGATATTTTTATTCAAAATCCATGTGCTCCGATGCATTTTTTGTTGAAAGAGTTGTGAAAACATCTCTTTATTAGCAACTCTCATTTGTCCAATAAATTACACTATTTTATTTCTCTGATGGAATTAACTCATTCGTTAGCATTAACAATCGTCCTCGCGCAAGAATTTGATTGTATTGTGATTGGATACACTTATTTTTTGCTTCAGCCCATTTGATTTGGCTTTCCAACAATTGCCCAAGTGGAACTAATCCACGCCCATATCTTTTGCTTAGATGACCTACAACTTTTTTTGCTTGCATTGCATTAGCATGATTTGCTTGATATTGAATCGCTGCAACTTCTTCAGCGCGTCGTGCCTGGATAAGTGCAAGACGCAGTGCATTCGCAGTATCTTCTAATTGAAAGGTAGCTTGTTTGACCTCTGCAACTGCTTTTTGAACTGCTCCTGAATGTTCGCCTGAGCTAAATAATTCCCAATTGACACCAAGGGCGATGAGATTTGATGGAAGTCCAGCACCAACATTATTTCCATTCCAATCCTGCCGCAATTGTAAGTTTACCTGCGGTTTGTTTGTTGCATTGACTGCATCAACATTGGCGCGACCCGCCTCTATAGTTGATTTAATTGCACGCAATTGTGCGTTCCGGATGAATGCCTTTTGTGTCAGAGCGGCAATTGATCTTTTTGTTGTTGGAAACTGAACGGAATTTTTTGGAACATACAAACGATCTTGATGGCCAATTAAGCTGCGGAACTCATCAAGATGGTTTTGCAATTGTGCTTGCGCTTCTATTAAAGATGTTTTTACTGTCCTCAGATAAGTATCCGCGAGTAACAAGTCACTTTCTATGACCAGCGATTGTTTAAAAAGGGTTTTGGTTGTTTTGAGATAAGAGGTAGCCGCATCGACCTCTTCATTCGCAAGAACGACAAGTTTGTTGGTAGCAAGAACACCTTCATAAGCTTGGAGAATATCATAAGCTAATTGCATGCGTGCCGCTTGATCCCCATGTTGCGCTGCACGAAGTAGGGCATTAGTATTTCTTAATCTCGCGATGGTTTCACCCCCTGAATAAATGGGGACGATTAATTTAAATCCTGCATTGTAATTACTGTAATACCCTGGTGAATCCAATGCTTGTGGTCTTACATTAATTGAACCGGGCCCGGTGAATTGCCCCAGACCAAAATCAGCAAATGAAACATTGCCCTGACTTAATTTATAACTAAAAACGTTTAAAGGATTGTCACTGCGAGCAGCATTCATTTCCAAACCCAGCTTCGGTAAGCCAGCTCCTCTGGTTTCGATAATGGCTGCTCTAGCTGATTCAATTTGGGCTTGGCTTGCACCAATACGAGGATTGCTACTGAGTGAAAGTCTCACTGCTTCAATATAACTAATTGGTTTTACGTTCTCAGCGCTTGCTAAAGAAGAAGCTAGAAATTGACATAGCCCCAATACAATCAATTTTTTTTGTACGGCTCTTCGAATCATCGCGCTACCAGTACTTACTGATTATCATTAGCTTGACTTGACAAGATCTCCAAATCATTTTTGTTATTTCCTTAAATTTGATGTAAAACACGTTGGAGCCGGGTTTTTACTTGGTTACATGCTCAAGTGCTTGATCGAATGCGTAGTCGACTGTTTTGCCAAACCCATAGGAATTTTGCATGTCCAATCCTTGGTTTTAGGTGAATTCCTATTATAACGATTTAGATATCTTGTTGAAAGATTAATATGGAGCATAGATACTGTGTCATGATCAGAGATATTAGGGAAAGTTTATTGATCGATTATCGTTTGTTTATGACATCTATAGATAATCTTGCCGGTGGCCAGTTCAATAATTTCTCCTTCCGCGCCGGAATGTTCTAAATCACATTGTTCGCTTAGATGTGCTTTTAACGCGTCGATACTTTGTCCTGTGGTTTTAGAGATAATTTTTTTTTCAATTGTAACTCTGGCCTCATAAGGATCATTCTGCTTGAGCGAGTTCATATCCCATACCTCCAATTTTCGTGTTCCTATATACAGTATAGTTAAACAAGTACAAATAAATGACAATTGGAGGGAAATTGTTTCTCGACCATCGACACAATTTAGCTGGCAGAAATAGGGGGTAAATCAATTTTAATTTTGCCGCCCCATGCAAGCCTGAGCGCATTAACAATAGCAAGTGCATCAATTACTTCTTGAAGAATAGCACCAGTTACCGGAGTGATATAACCGAGTGATGCAAAGCTCATCCCAATGACACTGAGCAGCATTCCTCCAACAGCGCTTTGTAATGCAATCTTGCGGGTATCCAAGCTCAGATGAATTAATTCATCTACTTTTTTCAAAGTATTTTCCATGATTACCACGCCGGCTGCTTCAGAAGTTATATTGCTGTATTGCCCAAAGGCAATTCCAACAGTTGCTGCGGTGAGTGCTGGAGCATCATTAATACCATCCCCCATAAATACTGTGGGTGCTTTTTTTCTTTCTTCGCGAACAATGGCAAGCTTTTGTTCGGGACTTTGTGATGCATGAATTTCTTTGAGATTTAACTGGGTAGCCAAATATCTTACTTCAGACTCACGATCGCCTGACACAAGCATTATTTTTTTAAATTGGTGGGAGGGAGATAAATGGCTGATAAAGGATTTTCCTTCTTTACGTGGCGCATCATGAAAAACTAATGAACCTACAAATTGTTCATCATAGAGAATAATACATTCTAACCCTGGAGATTCAGGTGGAAGTTCGCTGGCAGATTCTGGCTTATGAAGCAGAAATTTATTACGACTGGTTACATGAATCTGATGACGCTCAATCGTACCAATTAGCCCTTGTCCTGGTTTTTCAGAAACTTGAGCTGCTTCAAGCAATCTTAAATGACGCTCTTCAGCAGCCTTCAGGATTGCAGGAGCAAGCGGATGCTTTGAATAACGTTCCAAGCTTGCTGTAAATTGCAAAATGTGATCTGAATTCAGGGATGTGTTTTTGGCAACATGGATTTCTGATAATGCGGGTTTGCCATAGGTTAATGTTCCTGTTTTATCGAAAATTGCAGTGCGACAGGTCGGTAATCGCTCAAGAACTGTTGGATCACGAATAATAATACTTTGTTTTGCTGCCATAGAAATTGCACTAATCAAGGTAATGGGAATGGCTATAAGTAAAGGGCAAGGTGTTGCGATGACGATTACGGCGAGAAAGCGCATCGAATCCCCAGTGAGGTACCAGGCTGCGCATGCAAAGACCAAGGCTAACGGAGCAAAAATGGCGCCGATTTGGTCTCCTAATCGTCGTAATGAAGGTTTTCGTTGTTCTGCTTCTTTAAGTACCTCGACAATCGCTGCATAACGTGAATCGGAAGGGAGTCTGACTGCCTGAATCGTTAATGGGGATTCACCATTGATTGCGCCGGAAATTACAGGAGTTCCCGGCGCTTTGGAAATCATGTAAGGTTCACCAGTCAGATAGGACTCATCCATCATCCCATGTCCCTCCACAACGTTGCCATCGACCGGACAAATTTCATAGGGATAGACAACAATGTCATCACCAATACGAATATCATCTAATGTGATGTCTTCAATGTGATCTTTTGTTTTTCGATGGGCTTTGGTGGGCATCCGTGCGGCGAGGGCCATTAAAACAGAGGATGCTTTACGCATGGCGTATTGCTCCAACGTTTGTCCACCTGCCAGCATGAGAATAATGAGCGCAACAGCCAGGTATTCGTGGAGAAGGGTACCGGTGACTAATGCAATAGCTGCTAAGGAGTCTGCCCCTAAATTACCTTGAAACAGTTTAATTACGATTTGTAAAAATAAGGGGATGCCTCCAATGACTATGATGATCAATAAAGGAACTTCAGCGAATGGAACATTCATTATTTGCATAACGAGATATAAAAAAATAGCAATCACTGATAGGAATAACAATATCATTTTCCATTTCGATGCTATTGGGAAAGAGAATAGATTCATTGTCTTGAGTTGAGGTCTTTTTTAAATAATAGTCAAAGAGTTATGGAGATACAAGATTTGTATGAGATTGGGATCCGTGGATTTCAGGTTAAGGAATAAAAATTGCAAGCTTCCTCTCACCCTAACCCTTTGCCTAAAGGGACAGGGTTGGGGTGAAGGGGGACAGCTCGCTAGATTAGTTGCATAAGCTCTTATAAGCTGCAACCAAACTGTTGGGATTCGAAACCGGTAAGTCGGTATCAGCACTCCACATAATGGCGCCTTTTAGTTGTTTGTTCTTGATAAACCGGCATACCTCCTTAACTACCTCAGGAGATTGATAGCCAATAAATTGTTTGGCGGTTGCGTTGTAGAGATAAGAACCCGTAATCAAAGGGGTATTGTTCTCATCAAAGGCATTGACTCGATAGCTCTTATAATTGAGTTGATTTACCAATTTATCTACCGATTTATAAGGGAGCAGACCATCTTGTATGGAATATTCAGAAGCAAAATGGCTTGCCCCCGTCCAGGGTTGTTCAAAACCAGGTAGGTCAAGGTTGTCACCAGGTGCTACCCCAGAAAATCCTCGGCCATAGGCCGCTAGACCCACTTGTAATTTTTCTTTGGGCATACCGTATGCAAGAACTTGTTCAGTAATTGAATCTGTTGCATAGTTAATGGCAAACTCATCTTTATGACTGGTTTCTGGTTGCTTTAAATAGGCATGCACTGCTGTATAGGGATCACTGCTTTGTGACCAAGGACCATGTAAATCATAAGTCATTAAATTAACACTGTCGGCATAATTTGCAATTTGTTTAAACCAACCTCCATCAACTGATTGATTGATTTGCTCCAAATACTCTTTGTTCACCGTGATGGTTACCGAGATATAAGCATCTTTTCCTAAGGTTTGTCGGCTGGCTTTGACTAAATCAAAAAGATGTTTGTAGTCAGCCAGAGTATTTGCATCGGGAGGTAATTGGCCGCCTGTTTGCAAATCAATAGGGGGTTCAAAATCATAGTCAATTCCCTTTAAATTTTTAAAATGATTCATCCAGGATTTAAATTGATTTAAAAATTTATCTTGATTGGCGAAGATGGCGGCAAATGTAGCGGTGCTGATTCCCTTATTTTCAACTGTGTTGGCACCACCAATTGCAATGATGCGTTTTGCTGTATATTTATTGGAATGAATAAAGGCGCCAAAACTGTTGAGTTGCCCCACACCTTTTTGATCCGTGTAATTAAATAATTCTTTTTGACCGGTGTTGCCATTCATTTGTATGGAAGTACATGAACCTTGATTTGCGGTACAAAAATCGAGGAAATCTTTTGTTTCTGGTGGCAAAGGTGAGATCCAGGAACCTTCTAAAGGCAGCTCGCCCCAGAGATCTGCAAAATGCATTAAGCCATCCCAGCTGGAGGGGATTTGATATTGGGCTTGATTGGGATCTTTGCTGTTCCATACTTGTAAAAAACTCCAGGCGACTACATCCGCTTTATTGAATTGAGCGACCATGTCCGGATTGTACACATAAGCTAATTGTCCATATGGCCGACCTATTTTGTAAGCTCCATCATACTCGTAAGGATTTTGGCCATACATAGACCAATTGGTCGTGTATAAAGTTAAGCTTGCATTTGCTCCTACAGGAATTAGGGAAGCAGCAATCGTAGTTAATTGAATAATTTTCTTAAAAAAATTCATTATGTATCTCCAATGAACAGGAAGTTAAATTTTAATCCTGTCAATTGGTCATTAACCACTGTCAATTGTGACAGGGGGATCATAAGGTTAATAATTGATATTCTAAGGCCTTAGCCAAGGATTGATATTTATTCTTAGTACCTAATTTTTTATTGATTTTTTGGATATGGAAATTAACCGTTCGTTCACTGATTTCAAGCCGTTGAGATATCTCTTTGACGGAATGTTGTTCCGCGATCAGCAACAAGCATTGAATTTCACGCTGGGTTAAATGAAAAGCTTCTTTCTCACTAATTTGATCGAGAAGATGAGTTTGGATGTAGTGATAGTAGAGATGCGCAGTAACAAAAAAATCATATTGTGCACGGTTATCCTGTAAATTACAGTGCTGATTTTGCATTTGCACCAATAACAAAATGGCAAAATTATTATGTGGACCATGGATAGGGATTGATAAGCCTGCTTCTGCGCCAAAGGCGATAGAGTCTTCGCGCATTTTACGTTCTGATTCACTGGCCGCTTGTGCCAATTGCTGTTTTAAATTCCAATAAATCGGTAAATGATTGTTATAAACAAAATTCAGTGTGCTATCAATATTTTGGTATTGTTCTGCAAGGTAATGTTGATGCCAGGCTTTGAAATTGGCGGAACACATATCATATTTTAAATGATTGGCTGAATTGGGATGATAGGCATAATAAGTAAATGAGAACGTGGTAATCCCTTTTTTATTTAAATAATAACTCAAGGCAAGATCACAATCAGCAAGCGAGCGTGCCTGTACTAATTCATTCTCTAAGGTTATCAGTAAGTCAGTCATACTTATTCATCATTCTAAAAGTTATTATGACAAGCATTATGTTTGCTGCGAAAATATAAAGAAAAAAAACAGAATAACCCAGTTGTTGCTCCATCCAACCACTGAGTGCACCAAAAAACACATAGCTTGAGGCCATGATGGAGGTACAAACAGTGTACATGGACATTGGGTAGGCGCTTTTGTTGGCTGCTTCCAACAGATATCCCATATAGGTTCCATTGGCCAAACCTACAGTGAATTGATTCAATAAAATAACCAGATAAAGTAGGTTATGGTTTGCATTAAAAAGAGGAAACAAAAGATAGAGTGAATGACCAAGAAGCAAGAGTACCGTTACCTTTTTGATACAGAGCTCCAGTTTATAATGAGTAAGAAGCCAACCCGACATAAAAATACCTAACATCAATAAGGTACTTCCAAAAATCCCATAGAGTTCTCCAACTTGATATAAGTTGAGCGCTAATCCCTCGTGATCCAATAAAAATAAAGGAATGATTTTTTGCATTTGGGCTTCGGAAAAATTATATATAAAAATAAAGAGTAATATAGGATAGATTTTTTTATTAAAGAAAAGCGTTTTAAATATTTGGTGATAGTTGGAGTGAATCGATTCGGTTCGTGAGTCGTTTTCTGGGATTTTAACTTTATGGTAACAGGTAAGCAGAAGCCCTATGACAAATAAGCTGAGAAAAAATATTCGCCATACATTAAATTGATAGTGCAACGCGAGGCCGCCAATGAGGGCCAATAGGCCTCCTTTAATAAGCAGTCTTCCCATTTGATAAAAGAAACTGCGCCAAGCAACGTATCTTTTTTGTTCCTCATTATTTAAAAGTAAGTAAATACCATCAGAAACAATATCATGAAGTGAAGAAATAAAGGCAAGACTTGCAAAACCTAATGAACTCAATATAAGAAAATAGGGCGTATCGACGCCTAATGCCATGAACATAAAAAGGAAGCTCAAGGTGGCTTGTGCATAAAGGGTTAATTTTTTTTTGGTAGCACGATCTTCCAAAAAAGGTGTAAATAGCGGTTTAATTGTCCAAGGGATCATAAATAAACTGGTTAAAAACGCAGCTTGGGTATTGGTCATCCCATATTGTTGAAACATGATGGTTGCGATCAACGTGACTACCACATAAGGTATGCTTTGAAAAAAATAGAGACTGGCTATCCATTGATAATTCTTTGGAGATACTAAGGAAGACACGAGCTAATTCCAATCTACTGTTGTCCATATTGTAACATAATTGGCCATTAATGAAAGATAATCGTTCACAAAATGATGCGTAGCCATGCCCAACATACTGCAGCCTTTTTAGTGCTGCGTTATGCTCGCACCCATTTTATCTCCACATCCTTAGTAGGGATGCATTTGACGCGTCTTAGGAGGGCTCTGTTAGAGGATAAAATTCTTTATCACACTCTGTTTCTATTCTCATCCTGGAAATATAGCTCTCCAAGGATTGGAATTGTTCTTCAGGGTGCTGACTTATTATTTTCTGTATTCGTTTTGAAACATGGAGCATGTCTTTAGCGTTTATTGATTTGATTGTGTATTGAAAACTCATATTCTCATTAATGTATGAGACCATTTCTTTCATGTTCGCGGGGACTTTGACATCGACGATGGGTTTGGCAGAATATAACTCAAAATAGATGCTTTCTTTCTCTAAATTAGAAACAGCAGGATTAATCAGTCGCGCTAATTTTTGTACATGTTCAGAAAGATTTGTTTTACACGACTTCGCATCCATTAGCCATGCAGCAAGGGAAAAAGCATTATCTTCCATGTCATACGCTACGTTGGATTGATAAATATACCCCAAAACCCCTTCCGTTTTTTTTTCGCAAGCCAACATGACATAAGAATGCCCAGGAATATCAATGCGGATAATTTTGGGCAAATCTTTTTCGAGTGCCTCTATGAGCGGGGTAAGAGATTGAATTCCCTTTTTTCCAGTTATCATGATATCGCCAGTCATCAGCTTACAAAATGCATTTGCAATATCACCACATCCCACTGGAGCAAAAATAGCTTCGGCTATAGGTGTAGTGAGCAATCCAGATTTTTCCATTGTTAAGAGTATTTTGACAGTGGATTCTAGGTCTATTCCGCATATTGCTAAATAAAGTCGAGCATCTGCCACACTATTAAAACGCTTCGCATAGGCACTTAAGACCATTTTTCGAAAGACGTAATCAAAGTTATCTATTGAAAAATAGTGATTGGAAGGGAAAAATGCAGATTTGCTTTGCATGAAAATGGAATAAAGTTATAAGTTATTATACAATATTGCAACTTTTTGTTATGTGTTGCAAGAATCGAAAAACATTATTATGCGTGAAACTAAAAATTATAAATTTTTTACAGAAGTTAATACATTCAAGATCCATGTTCAAGCGATACTAAATCGTCTAAGAAAACAAAATGATGCCAGCGATATCGTTTCTGCGATTAATCTCATTCTCGAGGGAGAACTCAATAAATCTGTATCTTCGGCAGAAATGATTACGCTAGATTCTCTTTTGCATCATCCAGAACAATATATTAAAAATATGGAGCCAAAAGCCAAAGAAGCCATTCATTCTGAAGTTGAAAAAATGCTGAGGAATTTTGTCACTGAATTTAATGAAGATACAATTTGCTCAATAACCGCACCAAGGGCTTGAGAACGGTTGTCTCAGTTCATGTTGTTGGTGGCTACTGTTTTACTCAATTATTTTCATCTTCTTCAATCCAGCAGTCACTAGGACCACCTGGAGGTTTTGGGCGGTTTGGTAATGGAGATGGATGAAATTTTGCTCCTTGTTCATTTTCAGTAAAGCGAATTGCTTCTTTTTTTCGATGTGAATTGATAACCCTGTTTGAGGTATCAATAAGATTCTGATTTTTAAATAGAAAAAAGAGATCGTTATCTTGAACTGTTTCATCTAATTCGCACTTATCCTCTATAAATGAATCGGCATCAATTTTCTCGCTAAAGCGAGCAATTTCACTTTTTTCCTGTACGTTTTCTGGCTTAATCAGCACCATGAATGGAAGCTGGATGATATTAAGATCTCCATTGCCTTCTGCATATTTTGCATAGGCTACAGAGACATTTTCATTATTTAACACCTGCAATAAATCAGAATCATCGTAGATTCTATAAATAATTTTTTGCTTTTCTTGATCTGAATTCGCGACCTTTTTTGTAAGAAATAAATTTATATTTTTTAATTCATCAAACTCAGCAATGAATTTTTCTTCGCCGCGTGCAAATTGCTCTGTAATTTTATATCGCATCATCAAAGGTCATTAGTTACATAATAAATTATATCATAAACTGCTCAAAAAAAAGCCTTATTGCCCTTGCCTAAACCATTTTACGTCCATGTGCAGGAGCCTCATTACGGCTCTAAGCTTTTTTAATTATCTGTACATAACTCTTTCCATCATCTCCAGTTACAACACCATGAATTTCAGTTGCAAAACCTGGTAGTGCTGCTCCTATATCATCCAGCATGAGGAGAAAATCAAGAATCAGTTCGCTCTCATCAGTAATTTGTTCTCCTGGCATAATTAAAGGAATCCCTGGTGGGTAGGGCAGGATCATTGCGGCAGAAATTTTATCTTTCAATTGGGATAGGGGGATCAATTGTGTTTCTTGCCGAATGAGTTTTTGGTAAGCCTGATGAGGTGTCATGACGATTTTAGGTAATGTATCAAAAGCATGATACATCACTTGGGGCAAATTATGTTTTTGCATTAAACCGTGGATGGTCTTAGCCAAGGATTGAATGGACATCTTTTCATAAAATTCAGGATGTTCTTGATACAACTGAGGAAGTAGGATTTTGACCGGTACATTTTCATCATAAAGTTGTTTAAATTTATTTAAAGCAGCCAATAATGCCATTGATTTTGCGCGAGTAATTCCCAAACTGAATAAAAATAACATGGAATAGGGGCCTGTTTTTTCAACAATAATTCCATGCGATGCAAGAAATTTTTCCACAATGACAGCTGGAATTCCCCAATCATCTAGCTCATCATTTTTGATTCCTGGTAAAAGCACGGTTACCTTCACTGGATCTAAAAACAGATGGTCCTCATCTACGTTATGAAATCCATGCCATTTTTCATTGGGTTTTAAGGGAAAACAGGATGATTTTTTTTCTAATGTCGGTTGCCACACGTCAAAATACCAATCTGTACTTTGTTTTTTTAAGCGTTTTACTTCCATGCGAAAGTCCAATGCTAATTCAATCGCTTCGTTGATTAAATCATATCCATGATTACCGGCCATCATTGCCGCGGAGACTTCACAACTGGCGACAAGAGGGTAAAAAGGAGAGGTGCTCATATGCATCATGTAATTGGCATCAAGGATGGCTGCATCGAAAGAACCTTTAATGTGGATCATCGATGATTGACTGAACGCTGCCAATAATTTGTGGGTTGACTGCGTTTCAAAGATCACTTGATCCTTTTGTGGCGTTAAACTAAGTCCAAATTTTTCAGCGTAAATGGGATGAAAATTCGTATAGGGGACCCATGCACTATCAAAATGCAAGTGTTTTACCTTGAGTTCGTTTTGAATGTTTTCAACTTTATAAAGTATGCCGTCATATGTCGAGTTAGTAATGACCGCGTAAGTAGGCCACGCTGTAGCTTCTGGATGCCCAAGAATTTTATCGTGGATCGCTTGTTCCGAGTATTCTGATTTAGGGATCCCACCAAGAATACCATAAGTATTTCGCGTCGGTTTTAGATAAATAGGGATAACATCGACCATCATCAGAAAATGGGCGATTGATTTATGACAGTTACGATCAATCACTACAGTATCCCCTGAAGTTGCCGAATACATTCCCACTATTTTATTGGATGTTGATGTGCCATTGGTTACAATTAATGAGCGATCACTTTTAAAGATATTCGCTATAAACTCCTCTGCATCACGTTGAGGTCCTGAATGGTCCAGTAAACTTCCAAGTTCTTCAATTGAAATTGAAAGATCAGCGCGAAAAATATTTTTGCCAAAAAAATCATAAAATGCGGCACTGGTAGGATTTTTTTGAAACGCCGTGCCTCCTAAATGCCCTGGGGTACAAAACGCATAATTCAATTCGTGCACGTAATGCATCAGCGCTTTGGTGAATGGAGGTAAAATTTCTTGTTGATATTTTTCTATGGCAAGTAATATGCGTTTAAAATCATCATGTGCTAAGTTTGCATCATATTGCAAAAAGTCCAGAGTAAGATCAAAGTCACTCAGGTTAATGTCAATGGAGGCATGCTTATCCGCCATTGCAAAGATAGGTAACAATTTATTATGATTCGAAAAATGATGTAAATCATCAAAGCCGAAATCATCCCAATCATAAAGAATCGTAACAATTCGTGGATTTAAGCTGCTCACAGCATAAGCATCTTTTAATGAAGTACATACAGAGAGCTCATAATTTCTTTGCTTTAAAAAACCTTCGAGTACGCTGATAAAATGTTTTTTGTACGCTTCAATCTGTTGCTCATAAACAATAAGAATATGATTCATTGGTACTCCTTTACATCGATTAGATCCATAAAATGTACTTTAGCTCATAAAAAAGCAAAGAGTATATTGATTTAATGAGTGGTTTTTTATCTCATCACCTATATTGTCCAAGACTCCAGAGCAAAATGGAAGGCTTCATTATTCTTTAGTCGATTACCTGAAATTTAGTCCTGCAGATTATGTATTTGAAACAATAATTCAAGAAACCAAACAGGTCGCTCTGTAGAATTATTTGAATCCGGAGCGATGTAATTTAACGGTAAGAAGCAGTTCTCAAGGAGACATTCTGGAATTAATTTTTAATCCCATGTTGGTGTCAGAGAACTGCTTGCCAGGAAAAAAAGCGAGTTAAAGTGCGATAGTAAGGATGAGTAGCATAACTTAAGATTTCCTGAGCCCCATTACTGTCGCCATAAGCATAAAGTTTTTTGGGGTTATTGATGCACTCAAGTACACGTCTTAATTTTTCTTGGCCGTTAAAGCGTTTACCTCGTAACTTACCTGTAGCTTTACCTTGATGGTCAAAGATCAGCAAAAACTCATTAAATTAAACTATACTTACCATGCATATTGCACATTTATTAATCATTTTGGATAATTAATTAGAAGGAGTGGTTATGTTATCAAAAAAAATTATGTTGATTATCGTTATGAGCGGCTTTATATCTAACTCTTTTGCCTGGGGATATCACCGAAGTTATACCGTCTGTCGTGGAGGCAATTGTCACCATACGAGTGTGAATAAAGGTTGTTTTAACGGTCATTGTGGTACCACAAGATATGGATCGACCTGGCATAGATAATTATAACAAGCTGGTTGGGTCCTTTTGATCCAACCTTTTAAACTTTATACACATCCACATCATCTTTGAGCTGCTTGGCAATCTCGTCCAAATGATGAATAAATGTCATCATTTCTTTGATGCCGCTGGAAAAAGTGGAGGTGGTGCGGTTAATTTCATTCATGCTTTCAACGATTTGCTCGATTCCGACTGCCTCTTGACGAATAGCTACCTCAATGTGTTGACTTGCTATAGAGGCATCATTAATCATTTGGCTCAGTGTTTGAATGATTTTACCTGCATTCTCAATCAATTTTGCTCCTGAATCCAATGTTTTAGTCCCTTCTTCAGTAACAATAACCGCTTTTTCAGTAGCGCGACGAATGTCCTCAAGAATTTTTTGTACTTGTACGGTTGATTGTTCAGATTGTTCGGCGAGATTTCTTACTTCTTTCGCTACTGCTGCAAAGCCTTTTCCAGATTCTCCAGCTTTTGATGCTTCAATTGCAGCATTCAATGCCAACATCTTTGATTGTTGCGCTAAAGTATTGACCACTGAGGTGATGTCACCGATTTGTTGGGTTTGATTGTTTAAATCAAGTATGGTTTGGGCAATGAGCTTCATTTTTTCTTCTGAAGCTCTAATACCCAAAATGCTTTGTTCTACGGATTGTGTACCTAATTTCCCTTGTTCATAAGTATTCTTAGCTACTTCCCGCAGCGTTTGAGCTTTTTCCATGGTTTGTTTTGAGCTTTTATCCATTTCTTCCAGTGAAGCACTGATTTCATTAATAGCGGATGCTTGGGAGGTAATACCTTCTGCTTGTTCTTCTGCAGAAGTGATCACCGTGTTCACCATAGTGACTATGTTCGTACTCACTTCGGTAATATTTTTAGTAATGGATGCCAAACCATCGGTCATGGAATTTAAATCACGGCCTAAATCGTGCAATATGTCTTCTTTATCAAGTTCAAGTCGCTCTTGAAGATCTCCTGCTGCAACTTTGCTGCTGAATTCGCTGAATTTTTTTGATGAATTGACTAGCTGTTCATATAATGCTCGAGTTTCCCATTCTTTCGCACGTAGCGCCTCATCATTTGCTGCAATTGCCTCTTGCATGGCCTTGAGCGCTATAAACAAGTTCCCAAGTCTACCTGTTGAGCGAAGTTGAATTGGAATGTTACGCTCACCCGCAGCAATTCGTTTCGCAATATCAATAGCAAAATCCACGGCGGCTAATATCGATTTTTGGGTCACATAAGGCACAATAAGAGTTAAGGCAATGGCGAAAGCAAGTAACCCATAAGCCGATTTTTTTAAAGAACTTAAGCTTTCATTTATTCTATTTGTACTTTTGGCAATTTCTGATGATATTTCATTAAAAAAACCTCCTATTCTTTTTCCTTCTTCAAAAGAGTAGGGACCATCAATAATATCAATCATTGCATTTTGAATTTCCTTTGTAGTATTTCTACTATTTTCTACATTATTGGGATTATTAGGATCTCTAGGGGCATTTATTATTTTTGCTTGGATTTCATAAAGAGGCTCATACAAGTTTTGAAGTTTGTCCCATTTTTTCTGTAACTCAGTATTATCCAGCTCGCTGGAGTGCATAATCTGATTCCATTGACTTCGAGTTTCATTAATTTCTCTCCATATATGCGCAAAAGAGTCTTTATCCTTGGGATCTCCAGTCATTGCCCAATGTTCGAGAATATCTTGGGCCTGATAAATTTGGGTATCAAGAATTTGAGGTAAACTTTCGCGATTAATTAATTGGCTCAATTGCATGATGCAATTTATTTTGGGGAGCAAGAGCATAATTGATACCAATAAAGGCAAACAAAGCGTTGCAAAGCCAATAACTAATCGGCTACGGATAGAAAGAATAAAACCTTCTTTGGGAATCTTGTCCATATCTCACTCCTATTTTCTATAATTCTAGATTTTTTTTACATAAATAGCTCTATAAAAAGAGATAGTTCCAATCCTTCGCTTATTAGAAAGGTTTAGAAAATCCGTAGTAGGGTTAGGGACAGGCACGTTCACGTGAATGATTAAGATAGGTCAATTGACGAGTTTCTCGTAGAGACTAAGCAAATCTGATGGGGCAAAATGCCCATCAGATTAAAGATTATGCTCACTGTCTAATGAGTAACAAAAACGCCGATTCTTAGCTGGGCAACCTTTTGGAGGTGCGCAGAGCAATTGCAATGAGAATATAAGTCCAACCACTCACTATCATATCAATTGCAATAAACAGTCCGATTACCCATAATCCACTCATTGGCCAATGTAATAAAATTAGGATACCAAGGATTAAGGAGCACACTCCTGCAAGGAAAATCCAACCCCAGCCTGTCGTATGTCGTAATGAAATGGACATGGTAATACGAGTAACGCCGATAACGATAAGCGTCCAAGCCAATAACGCAGTAATGATTGTAGAGGCTAACAAGGGATCATACAGGATGATACCTGCTCCAATGAGGTACAATATGCCAATACAGACTTTCCATATGGCACCATCCCATTTCCTATATTTGAATGCATCAGCAATGTGTGATAGCCCGGAAACCATGAGGAGCACAGCAAAAAAATACATACTCACTATGGTTAACGCGATTTCCATGCCTAAACCAATAAAACCCAAGATTAACAGGAGTACCCCGAAACCAAAGAGCCATCCGCGATGATGTTGTAACGTTTCTTTTTCATGATGATGAACAACATTATTTGTAGTAGCCATATCAGTTCCTTTTGATTGTCTCACTTTAATATAGCTTATTTTTAATGTCGGTGGAGTCAATTATATTGAATTATCGAAGAAAATTTTGCCTGTTTATTAAGAATCAGTATGTTCTTCTGTAAAGGCATGAATTTCCGGGATAATGATGTTGCGGAATTTTTTGCCGTTGAATAATCCATAATGACCTACTCCTTCAGCCAGGAAATATTTTTTCATCGAATCAGGTAGATTTTTGCACAAACTGAGCACCGATTTTGTTTGTCCTACGCCCGTGATATCATCTCGTTCCCCTTCTATTGCCAGAATAGAAGTATTCTTTATGTCCTGTAAGCGCACATTATGTCCGCGCGATTTGTAGCGCCCGGTTGTTAATAGTTTTTCTTGAAAAACTGTATTGATTGTTTGCATGTAAAATTCGGCAGTCAAATCCATCGTTGAAAAATATTCAAGGTAGAACTTGATTATCTTAAAGGCTGCTTCTTTTTGATTATCTGCATATCGATCGACTGCTTTTTGCAGTGATTCCACATGACGTTGAAAATTCATACTCATAAAACCTGCAAGTTGCATAAATCCAGGATAAACCAGACGCATTGCACCTGGAAAACGGGAGGGCACAATCGAGATGACATTTTGCTGAAACCAATCGTCTCCTCTGGAAGACGCTAATTCATTGACCGAAGTAGGTGATTGACTCGTATCAATAGGCCCCCCTAGCAATATTGCTGTGCGAGGAAGGTTAGGTGAATTATTGGTGGACATTAGAGCAACGGCAGCTAAAACCGGTACTGTCGGCTGACATACCGCCATGACGTTTAAATTGGGTGCAAGTAAATTAAAATAAGAAATGATGTAATCGATGAAATCATCCAAATCAAACGATCCTTCAATTAAGGGCACATCACGAGCATTTTTCCAGTCAGTAATATAGACATCGTACATTGGAAGTAAATTTTTAACGGTATCTCGTAGCAACGTAGCATAGTGTCCGGACATCGGTGCGACGACGAGTAATTTGGGTAAATTCAGGTGTTCCGCATTTACTTTTTTAAAACGAATCAGATTGCAAAAACTTTTTTTATTTATAATTTCTTCTTGGACATCGTAGTATTCATCATGGATTTTCACTTCATTAATATCAAATTGGGGTTTATCGTAAACATTCGTAATAATGTGAAATATATAGGAGTAACCGGATAGCCTACGAAAATAACCTGAAGATGAATCCAATATTCTTTTTAACACCTCTTGTCCTTCATTGGACATATATGGAATTTTAACCGGCAAATTAATATTGTCAGAAACTCTGCGAAGACGTTTCGCCATATTGTCAAAATAATCGGAGTAAGGCTGAAGTAAACGCATATTGAAATCATAGATATTATAAAGATAACTATTATCAAGAGGGTTAAAAAGCATAGAATGCCTCACATATTTTAGAAAGATGAGAAAAAAATGGTGCATCACGATATTAAATTAATACACACAAAATTCTAAAATAGCAAATTCCAATTGAGTGGATTGATGATCGGAGCAGTTCCTTTAAGGTTTTACCCAATTTTGAGAATAATAATAATAGTCTCTGATTTCCTGTTGAATCTCAGTTGCTGATATTCCGACTTTAAATTGCATGAGAAGCATTTTAACGCTATGAAGACGTTGCTGAAGAATAGTCACTAAAGCATGTGAGTTTTTTTCTGGCTTCCCATAAAACTCAGCATTTAAATGGGATTTCAAATCGTGTGTTTGTATCGAGGAATCTAAAGTAATTGCGCTCAATGATTGGAATAAGGCGTCTTCTAATAAATGAGGATCTTGAGCCATGTTTTTCTCCGCTGTGGTAATTGCTTCACAAAAACCTTCAAGCATGGAGCGGCTAATTTTATCTTCTTTAGACATATCGAATAAATCAGCAATTATCGTATGAGGCAAAAGAGGGGCAACTAATTTATCAAAGGGTAAGGCATAGCCATGACGATAATGATCACGATATTTTTGTCCAAAAAATGAATAAGCTACTTTTTTAGTTGGAGAAAAATCAGGATCATCAAAAGCCAGTGTATCTGCATGTCTTCCTTTATAACTTAGAGTACCTCCACAACCAAAATCAACAATAGCAGCTCGCTTTTGATGATTTTTATCCACACAATAGCCCGAATTGAGTAATTTCGAATTCAATAAATCCCATAAATTAAAAACGAGTGCTACTGCGTACAATTGACCTAGAAATCGTGCTTCTTCAGAGGTAAGTGATAAATCATCACGTTTAGGTAATTGTTCCCGTTCGAATAATGGCTCCGTTTTGACTGTTTCTTTTTGCGATAAAAATTCAGAAAAACTATTGATGAATTTTGAAATGACACCAATGGATTTGTCTTTATCGACATGGAGGTAATTTTCAGGGACTTCTAAAATCCCCTCAAACATTTTTTTTGCCATTCGAGGAATTAAAATCTCCAGAAAGGCACTTTCAAGTTTAATTGAAAAAATATGCTCCATGGTGTCAAAGGAGGGTTTTTGCAGTTCCTCATCAGAAAGATATCCTTTAAATACGTCTTCTATCGTTAAGACATCTGGCTTTTTAATCAGATAATAGGTCCCAAATTGATCACTTAATATTCTTTTTTCAGTGACTCCCTTTGATAATGAGGAAGCAACTTTATCAGGCAGCTTATCTTTTTTTACTTCTTTGAGCTCAATATCATGATGAAGCTTTGGCATGATTATCTCCTACAAAAACCGTAATGAACGTAGGGGCTGTGTACCATTCTATTGTCTTGGCCAAAATGCTTTAATTTTATGTGCGCCGATACCCACTAATTCGTTGTACGCTGCGTTTCGGTGCTCTAAAGTCAAAGCATTTTGGCTCAAGCCAGCGAATTGAAAACAGCCCTTATTGTTGTTGATTATTTATTTCATACTAAAGTTATCGTTGAATAAAAAATGCTTTATTATTTTCATCTTATTACAGAAAGAATGAAAAAGGCACTATTTTAGCTTGGCTATGTCCAGGGATAGGGAGCAAATCGAGTGTAAAAAATAAAATGTTTCTTAATGAGTTTAGAAGCACCCAAACACTAGAGCGAATTTTTAGGAACCGTAGTTGGAAGAATAGACGAATATGCCCCGCGCTACATATATTGGCCCCCATTGATATCCAGGTTAGAACCTGTGATAAATCCTGCATCCTCCCTTACTAAAAAAGATACGGCGTTGGCAATTTCTTCAGGTTTTCCAAGGCGTCCTACAGGAATGCTCTTGGTAATCTTGCTAATGACTTCTTTTTTCATAGTGGCCAGCATTGATGTTTCAATATAACCGGGAGAAATAGTATTCACGGTGATCCCCTTATTTGCAACTTCCAGGGCTAAACTCTTGGTGAATCCAAATAAAGCGGATTTTGTAGCAGCATAATTGCATTGCCCCAATTGTCCTTTTCGGCCATTAACGGATGAAATACTCACGATACGGCCGAATTTTTTTTCAATCATGAAAGGAAGTACATTACGGGTGATATTGAATGTGCTGGTTAAATTGGCATCAATAACTTGTTGCCAATGATGTGGTTCCATGTTTTTTAGACTGACATCGCAGGTAGATCCGGCGTTATTTACTAAAATATCAATACGACCAAAGCGTTCTATAATTGAATTTGTAATGGCTTCACAATCAGAAAAATTGACTAGATTTGCAAAGAGAATTTCAACATTATAACCTGCTTTTTTTTGTAGGGTTTGCCATTGTAATACTTCATCAGGTTTGCCATTCTTAAAGTAACAGGCAACGACCTTATAATTCTCAGAAAGGCGTCTGCAGATTGCAGTGCCTATCCCTCCAGTGCCACCGGTAACAACGGCTACTTTTTTTTCCATAAATAAATCTCCTGCTAAAAAAATGGATGTTTTTTTCTATTTGCTCAATTAAATTGTTTTGTTATTATTCAAAACGTTATCGTAATATGACTCATGGGGTTTACACAGCTGAGGTAAACCCTAATAAACGCAATAACCTCAGTGCGTCACAATAGATAAAAAAAACTGCTAAAATTATAATAAGAGTGAATTTTGTGATGAAGGAACCGGATTTATCAAGACAACGAATCCATTGTAATTGGATTCTGTTTGGGAATGGCAATATCCTGTTGTATGAATTACTTGCATTCAACTTAGTACTCATTCACTAAGGAAATAGAGATGGATTTCACCGATGGTGCAGTTTTTATCGTAGATGATGATCCTGAGCTTTGCCAAGCCCTTCGTTGGTTATTTGAATCAGTAAATATCCCCGTATACACCTATAGTAATGCGAAGGAGTTTCTTGAAAATTATGATCTGAAGCAAAGAGGGTGCTTGATTATTGATGTGCGTATGCCAGTCATAAGTGGCTTAGAGTTACTAGAGCAACATCTCAATGTATCAAAAACTCAACTTTTAGTCATTATGATCACGGGTTATGGTGACATTCCAATGGTTGTTCGTGCAATGAAAGCCGGAGCATCCGATTTTATTCTTAAACCAGTGAATCATCAGCATTTACTTGAAGTGACGCAAAAATTGCTTAAAAAAACGTATAATTATCGCCTCCAATCTCAATCTGATTTTTTTGAACGTCTTCAACGATTAACCAAACGTGAGCGGCAAGTGATGGATTTTGTGATTGATGGAAAATTAAATAAGCAAATTGCTCATGAGCTTGATATATCCATATCCACTGTAGAAGTTCATCGTGCCAATGTAATGCGGAAAATGAAGGCTAAGACCTTGGCTGAGCTCATTAAAATAAATCTAATTCACACGCTTCATGGTGATAATTCTAATACTCTAGGCGAGAGACAATAAAATAACCTTTTTTTGTAAAACACCTTACTTACTCCAGGTTTTCATAATTTCCGATCAAGAAAAGACTTATAAATAACCAAAATGGTAAAAGAACTTTTTATTTGGATAACAAAAGGATATTATTTGATTTTTTGCACCTTATGGAGTAAACCATGTCAAAATTTCCAAATAAAACTGCTTTTGAACTGCGACAATATTTTAGACAACTGACCTTGGAGCAATTACTCGATATTAACCACTCATACGGACCTCATTTTGAGCAGTTGGAAGAGCGAATCGATCGCTGCAATAAAGACTTAGCAAATGCGCAAGAACGTCTGGATGGGCTTAAGAACAGAAAACAAGTGCATCAAAATAATTATGGCACAGTAGAAACCTTAGAAGCAGCATATCGCGCGCAATTAAATAGCGTACTTGCCGATTACAGCAGGACTAATCGTTTTCTTGGAAGACAAGCGGCAGGTGCTTCACCTATGGAGCAGTATGATTATCAAAAGTTGCATTTAGACACCGAAATTTCAAATACATCTGAAAAAATTGATCATTTGAATCAGCTGGTGACTGGCTTGGAGCAAAAGAAAACGGATGCAATTTCTGAATTAAGAATTTTGAATCGAGTTATTACCGAAAAAAGAGCAGTAATTTTAAATCAGGTTACCGCAGAGCCGAGTGAATATAGATCTCAACTGACTAACAGAATGTAGATACTACCCAACTCCCTCATCTTGAGTAATGACGAGCCACGGGTTAGAGATCCCTCACTAAGTTCGGGATGACGTGTCACGAACCCCGTCATCCTGGGGCGTAGGACTGTGACATTTTATGTTTCTGGAGAATCTATCCTAAAATATCTTCAGTATATATAAAATTGTCCTTTGCTTTCTTCATTAATATCTTAAACTGTTGTAAATATTTCTCAGTTGTTGTCGAGGAATGTAAAACAAACTCTGAAACGCATAACGCAAAGATAAGCCTTCGTAGATCCCAAATTGTTTCTTGAAAAATGTCGACCCTTTTTTTGGTTTCGGCGCTGATTTTTACTTCAAGTTTCAAGTTTTCAGAACTAATTGTGATAGGCGCACAATGTTTAATGACTTGGCCACGCAATTGTTCAACAAAAATAAAGGTATTAATTTTTTTAGATCGGCATTTGACGATTTGCTGCATGGTATCGTTAAAAAAATTGTATACCATCATTTGGTGAAATAAATAAAGTTTTTGTGAATAACGATAGGCTTGAAATAAAAAATAATCGCCAACCAAAACAATAAAGACGCCAATCAAAGTACATATCCCTCGATTCAGTACCATTTCAAATGGCCCCTCGGGGGAATTTGCGTCCGTTGTTTGTGCTAAAAGCAAAAAAACGACAAGAGTAATGAAAAAAACACTGATATCGTACCGTCTTGTATTTAATGCCGTGACAGCTAATCCAATGATTGCGACAATAAATACAATGGGGATTAATCGGTAATTTACCTGCATGAGATAAATCAAGGGAATTAAAACTAACAATGCGGCAAAAGTACCCCCAACACGATGGATTGCTCTTCTAATAATTAACCCGGGTTCAATTCCCGCACTGACCATAATTAAGGTCAGCAAAACCCACCACTTGTGAGGAATAGTCGTAAATAAATAAACCCACATGGCAACCATAAACATAATTGCCAATTGAGTAAACCGCGCGTAATCAAGCTTCTTTTTTAGTTTTTCCGCAGTGAGCATAATCTATTCCAACGGAGAAAGGCCAGTTGCAGACAGCGGGTAATATAAAACTGCAATTGGGTTTTAGGCGCTACATATAGGGTCGGTGTACCGCATGGAGTATACGTTTTCATATTATGTCTGAGGCGAGAGAGATTATTTTTGACGCCATGCCAAAATAATTCATTTTTGGTCTCATAATATAAATTGTCCAAGGCATGTTGAATATTTCGGATATATACTGAAACCCGATAAGTTTGCATGACGTACTTCTTGGGAAGCAGCCGCCGATAATTTCGAACCATTCCCAAATGTTGAATCTCTTCTCCTATAGGGCTCTTACGATCTTGATTGAGGGCCGAATCAATATCCTCTTCGAGGTATAAAATGAATTTTTGCAGCGCCTTATTCCATATGATCAAATACATATTGGGAAAAAATCTCAAACAAATTAAGGTCGTGGTTATTGATAACGCAGTGGATGAAATAAAACCATACGCCACTTCAAGATTGGCAGGTGGTTCAGTGCTTAGAACAACGGCTCCAGTAGCGATAAGCAGCATGGATAAACTTTTTAACGCATAGAAATATTTTAATACGCAAAAATAGGTTACTGCGAAGACAAATATTGAAAAAAAGAAAAAGACGCCACGGAATGGGTAAACAAGATAAAAAGACACGCTAATGAGGATCACTGCAATTCCGATGAAAATCAGTAACCATTCCTTTTCTTTAAAGGTCGGAAGCACTGGCGCTTCATAGAGGGATAACAAAAGAAAAGGTGAAAAAAAAGCCAGAAAACTGACGGGTTGAAATAACCAATAAACATATACTTGTACTGTCGCAACCACAAGAGACTTATAAAGAGTGATTCTTTGTAAGGCATATGGATCAACCTTATCAAGCCATTGCTCAAACTTTGATATAGACATAAGCACTTGTTCCAAGACGTAGTGGGTAATCGGGATCGGGATCAGTGATTCGGATAATTACCGGCAGTCTTTGTGGTAATAAGATCCATTGATTTTCATTGATGACATTTTGTAACTGAGTGCGGTTATCCACCAACTGCCTATTGGCCGACCAATAATCGGAATCAATGACACCATGAAACATTTTTCTTCCCAAATACATTCTAGGAAATACCAATACTTTGGAACCTTTACGCACCTGACCTAAATCGGTTTCGTTAAAGTTTGCTTGAATGTAAATATTATCCGTATCAACTAAAGAAAAAAGTGGTTGGTTCATATTTACCGGTGTTCCGACACTAAAAAACAAATTTTGAATAATGCCATTACTTTGCGCATATACATCTGTTTGTTCCAAGTTGACCTTGGCATTTTTTAAACGGGCATGCAGGGATTTAATTTCATTTTCTTGGGCTCTTATCTGATGCTGATCAACTTCTAGTTGTTTTAAAGCCGCATCCCATCTGTCTTTAGCTGCTTTTGTTTCTTGCTGCGAATTTTGTAAGGTAATAAGCGAGACCGATTTTAATAAATAACCTTTATGAAATTTTTGGTCATCCAATTTGAGTTTAATGTAATTCCTTTGCTCATTTTGACTGAGCTTGAGATGGCGTTCATAGGTTGCTTTTAAAGCAGCAAGTCTTGCTTCTGCGCCTGCTAAGTCTGCGCTGAGTTGCTCTAGGGCATAGATATAGGGTTTTTGAAAAACAGTGAAGAGTTTTTGGCCTTTTTTGACAAAATCACCATTGTTTATATAAAGATTTGTAATATAACCATTAGCAAGGGCTGCGACAGGACGCACATTATTGACGACAAATGCATTATCGGTAAAAGGAAATAAAAAAGAAAAAAGATAGATAATTGTCGTTAAAAAGCCAATAAAAATGATGACATTGGCTATAGTGAGCCAGCGTTTTAATCGAGCAAAACCTTGCTTAATGTGTATACGAGTTCGAGTAAATTTTATCATAAAATATACGGTTAGCCTTAAAATGAGTATGTAGCCCGGGATACAGCACAGCGAAACATCCGTCATCCCGAGTGGCACAAGTGATCTCCCATCGTAACACGGTACTACACCATGAAGATCCCTCGTGCCTCTCGAGATGCGAGCCCCAAAACTGCAGTGAAGCTTCGACTATTCCCAATAACTATTTACTGTGAGCATATCCTCCAGCCAAGTCTTGATACAAAATAACCAATGACATAGCAAGTTCCAATTTAGCTTGATTTGTTGAGAGTGCCAAGTTATCTAAATAGATTTTGCTTTGTAATAATTCTTTGTAAGAAAGAAGCCCTGTATTGAGCAGGCCTTGTTGCAATTTATATTTATGGCGATAATTTTTTTCAGCGCGCAAATAAGCCACAAATTTTTCATTCATGCGTCTATTGGCAGAATAATCGCTATCAACTTCTCTTAAAATTCGTTTCACTGTTTTATTAAATTCGGAAACTCGAGCATTATAAGCTCCTTTGCTTGCTGCAATTTTACCAAGAGAACTTGGTGGAATAGTCCAATTAACGTAGGCATCAGATGCCTGAGCAAAATGACCATCGGGTTGATGTACGTCACCAAGAAAGTCATCGAGTTGCAATCCAGGGAAAAAATCGCTGTAAGCCACTTTAACTCCTTCATGAGAAGCTTTTAATGCATATTGAGCCATTTTCAAATCAGGACGATTATTTAATACCGTAGCAGGTAAGCTGCCAGGTTTAAAGCGAGAAAAATCAATTTTTGAGAAGTTATGCTTCGTTTTAACTTTCCCCGGATTTGCATTAATCAAATATCGAAGTGCATTTTCACTGAATACGATATTATGCAAAACAGGTTTAATCTGAGCGGCAACAAGTTGTTCATCGGTTTGCAATTGGCTCAGAGTGATTTCATTTTCCAATCCAATCTTAATTTCTCCTTCGCTCAATTTAACGAGTGATTTTAAGTCATCATCTAATTGTTGTAATAATCTCAATTGTTCTAATTGAGCGATTAATGTGAAATAGGCGGATGCTATTTGAGCGATTAATGTCAGACGTGTTGCTTCAATTGCAGCGAGACGATATTGAACATTGTACGTCACTTGTTTTTGTTGCGTATAAAGCTTCATAATATTTAAAAAATAATAGGGCCATACCCCAAAAAATGCCCCAGGCGCCCCAAGTGCGGGGTTTGTCGAATAACCAGCAAATATTTGTACTAGAGGTATCCAACTCAGCTTAACTTGCTGTAATTCACCTTGTGCTTGTTGTAAGTTTCCTAGAGCAATATGAATGTCCATATTGTTCCTCAAGCCAGTCTCAATCAATTGATTTAACTCGTCATCGTGAAACTGCTGCCACCAGGCAACATAGGGTAAATCATTTACCGGCTTATAATTCTTAGTACTGGAAGGAAATTGATCAGGTGGTGAGAAGATTGGCTGTTCAACCCGTTTAGTGCAGCTTAACAATCCCATTAACAATAATATCAAAAGAGTTATTTTTTTTAACATGAACCAATCATCGTGTGGTATAGGAGTATTTTTATCATTGTAATTTAAATATTTATAGCATTTAGATATTCTTATATTCCTTGAAATGATTCGCTTTAGTCAACCTTTACATTGACATCCAAAAAAGTTTTCTCTATATTCATTTGCATCCACGCAAGTTGATGATTACATCTATTCTCGAGTCCCTCCCGATTTGTAATGTCTTATTCAACTTGTAGGGCGAGGGATACTTTAATTATTTTTAAGGTATCTCTATGCTCAATGACATTCCAATGTTGAAACGTGAATCCATTTCAATCAATCTGGATGATTTTCCTGGGGGAGTAGCTGCATGGGGTGCTTTACCTGCAGTGTTTGATAGCCACGATAATAAATTTGATCGCGGTGTTCATATTCATGCAAGAATGGCTCATTCGCGCAAAAAAATAATAGACCAATCGTTCCCGGAAGTTGAGCTAATCTGGCAAGAAAAAAAGATGACACTTACTGAAGAGTGTGCTCTAAGTTACACCATGAGCTCAATTTTTGATTTTGATATCGTAAGCTTGAATTGCAGTCATTGTGGCGCAGAACTACTTGATAAGGACTTGGCCTCGGTTCTCCCTTCTTTTGAACATTATTGTACCTTTTGTGGCGGTTTAACCTTAACCAACAAGCGTTGTGTTGCAAACCCGGTGATTCGATTCAAAGAGATACTTGATGATAAATTAGTAAAGCGACCCTCGATAATGCCGGAACGTAAAATATCTTTAGATAGCACACGATATCCAGGTGGATTTCAGATTTGGGGTTCAAATCCTTCAATCATTTGGACGGCACAACGTTTGGAAGAAAGTGCAATTCATGTACATGCGTACAATAGTGAAAAAAAGCGCGTCATCGATAACACGTATAGCGAAGTTTGGGTCAATGGAATTCTTCTGGATATTGAAATGGTACGTGTATTGCAAATTCAAAAAGCAATTCCTCAACTCAAACTCTATTTAACTAGCCTTAGCTGTCCTAGTTGCTATCATGCTCATTTTGATACAGAAGTTCTGGCGGTAGTTCCTCATCAGCAACACCGATGCGAACAATGTAATACAGTTTTTACTACTTCCAAGAGTATTAGTAATCCATCTATAGCCATTTTAAACCAATTAACTGACTTAACAGATAAGGTATTGGAAAATGAATCAATTGGTGAAAACTATTTTTAAAGCAGGTGCATTAATTTTTGATGCACAGCATCGAGTATTGGCAGTACATAAACGTGGGAAACCACCCAATGAGTATATTGTCCCTGGAGGTAAGATTGAATGTGGAGAAACGGATGAAGACGCATTAAGAAGGGAATTATTTGAAGAATTGAATGTCGGTGTCCTATCCGTTATTCCTTATGATGAGTTCCAAGCAAAGGCTATATATGAAGATGCATTATTGGTGATGCGCACCTATTTTGTGCGTATTGAAAGCGTTCCAGTTGCTGGCAGTGAGATTGATCATTTTGTATGGTTAGATGCTCATTTTAAGACTAGCGGATATCAATTTGCGTCAATTTTGGGGCAACAGATTTTGCCCCGTTTACTTGCTGAAGGTTATCTTCGTTCGCCATAAGCAGACCTAATTATTCATCCCACGTTGAATCATTTAAATGTTCATCCAGGGTTTTACCTGGAGCACATTCTTTTGAGAAATAACCATCGTGACGCTTCATGTAAAAGCCATTGTAGTAGTCAAGAGCATTTTGTTTCGCAATATTGTCTGGAACCCCAAGCAGTTTTGCTGTGCGATAGTTTCTTTGTACTGCCTCACATTCAGTTTTCGCTTCATTGTATTCACCCCGTGCATGCATGCTTTCATGGGTCAGGATATCCAAACTAATCAATTCTTGCATGTTTGCAAGTTCAGGATGCTTAAGATAATCCATTAATAGAGAGCATCTCGGATATTGGATGACAATATATCCAGTTTTAGGATCAGCATGACCATAAACTCTGGGTTCTTCATCAAACAGTGTGTCAAATAAAGTATTGCAATGTACTTTTGCCGGGTGATTCTCAGCAAGTTGGCCAGCTATAGCTGTTAAAAAACGTTCAAAGTGCCAGTGATGATATGGAGGCCATGCAAATAACAAAGCCAAGCTCAGAACGGTGATAAGATATCCTTTGGATATGGGTAAATTACCCGTGAGCTCTCGAAAAACTAACCAGAAGAAAAATAGAGAAATCAGTGCCCAGAGCATGATGGTCCTTTTCATACTGAGAAAGCTTTGTTAAAAAAATAGTTTGGAATGATACGCTAATTGCCAAACTGCATCCAAGTAATTCCCGCCTTCGTAGAGAATGACGTACCTTATTTTCAATAATGCTTACTGAGAAACAATACAACTGATATAACATGAATTTTAGTCAAATTGTAGGTTACACCATATCTGTATGGCATTATGTAATGAATTTTTGACTCAATTTAGTCCATTTCCACCTCTCGCGGACAAGCCTGGGGATGTAGCGAGGAGTTATTTTTCCTTCACTTAGTCCCATTAGGGTCAATCTGATTTATTTGACCGATTTCTTTTTCAATGCTTCTTTTTCCAGGATTTTCTTCGCCGTTTTATAACCATTTTTCTTATGCTGCTCTATAGTCTCTCTTGAAAAATCAGAGTCCCATGAATAGGGTTCATTTTTTCCTACTTCGCGGATAATTCGCGTGATGGATTGGATGCCCGCATCACCCATTGCTTGAATGTAAGCAGGGAATTGTCTGATTTCTTCAGCCACTTTAGGTTCACATAAACGCAAAATTTGTTCAATTAGCTTTTTATAGTTGTTGATGAGATCTGTAGTTCGTATGTCTTTTCTTATCTTTTCTGAGTATAAGATCTCATCTTTTCTTGAGAGAACCTCAATCATATTTTTAGGAAGAGCTCGATGCCTTGAATAGAGCTCAACGGTATAAATTTTTTTGTTTGATTGGCCGCAGACATCAAGTGTTGAATCAATTGGGGTATTGCTTATGATTCCCCCATCCCAGTAATGTTTATCATGAATGGTTGTCCATGGAAAGCCTGGAGGCAAACTGCCACTGGCAAGAATATGGTCTAGAGTGATGTTATCAGTATAACTATCAAACGTTTCAAATTCAGATGTTTCAACATTAACTGCCATGACAAGCAGACGAATGGGGCTGTCCTTTAACGTATCACAATTAATGTATTTGCGTAAAAGATCCTTAACGTAAAAAGTATCGTAAAAACTTGTCCAGTGTATTGGAGATTGAGCTGCACTAAATATTGGCATTGTCCATTTGGGATGAAAGAAGTTGGGGGAGCCCCAAATCATAGCCTGCCAAGAAGAGAGAATACGCCGAGTTTGTTCATCGGAAACCTGCAATGTATCTAAAGCAAGATCATTCCAAAAACTTTCTAAAGCCTCAGTAGCATGTTTTGGATTTCCAGCAATAATTGCGGAGTTAAATGCACCTATAGAAATTCCGGAAACAATATCTGGATAAACTCCATGCTCTTCCATCGCCTTGACCACGCCACATTCAAAAGCCCCTAAAGCACCGCCTCCCTGTAGGGTAAGAATTGTTTGGAGTGCAATTTTCTCCAGGGGGAAGTTTATATCAAAAAGCTTTTTTTTATGGGTCTTTATATTGACTCGATTGATAATGAGTGATTCTGCAGCTTTAATTTCTTCTATAGGGCGCCCAGAAAAAAAGGCACCTTGCAACAATCCATCTTTTAAATACAATATTGAGCAATTTTTTTCCTTAATCGATCCTCTGATAATTTGCTCTGTAGCATCCGTTGTATCACCAATAATGACAATATATGTATCAAAGGCATGGAGATTGAAATAGGATGCACTGTGGTAGCTTTTTCTCATTCCCATCATGTTATAAGCGGCAATTTTTCCTTGTTTAATCGCATTATCCACTCCTCCATTTCGATGACATCTTCTAAATACGGGATCAAAGAAATTAGCAACATCACCCGAGGCGTAGATATCTTTTTTATTCGTTTGTAGGTATTGATCTACAATGATGCCGTCATTGACTTCAATGCCACTGCCTTGGAGAAAATCAGTATCCGGAAAATATTTATCGCTAATGAGTACAAAGTCACATGATAAAATTTTTCCTGTGCTGGTCTCGACTGAGTGAACCTGATTTTTACCGTTAAATTTTTTTACTGTTTCATTGAGGAGTACTTCAACGCCATTTTGAGTTATAAAAGCAGCAACCTCAGCAGAAGAACTGACATTGAATAAATGAAATTCTTCGGTAACAATTGTGACCTTTATCTTTTTTTTCACCAATAAAGAAGCGATCTCAACGCTAATATAGCTTCCTCCCAAAATGACTACTTTTTTTGCATTTTTTATTTCATGAATGATTGGTTGGGCGTCGAGAATTGTTTTAAGGTAGTAGATCTTATCTAATTGACTTCCTGGTAGATAAAACCTTCTGGGGCTGCAACCTGTGGCAATAAGCAATTGGTTAAAGTATAGGTTTCCAGCATGATCGGTTTTGACTCTCTTTTTTTCTGTATCAACAGATAGTGCTTTGGTATTGAGTAGAACCTCAATATCATTTTTTTTATAATAGTCTTCATCGAATAAAACCAGCTGTTCTTTTTCTCGTGCTCCAATCAAAAATCCTCTAGCGAGTTGAGGACGGAGGTAGGGGAGAAAACTTTCTTCCGATAGAATGGTGATTTTGCCATTAGCACCTTCTTTTCTCAAAGTGTCAGCACTAAATGCGCAGGAAAGTCCTGCGCCAATAAGTAAAAAGTCAACTGTTTTTGTCATCTATTATTTCCCTTTTATTCAATGACATATATGCGGTTCAGCCAAAGCATCTGCGCTCCGCAATTTATCGATATTATTCAATGAGGCACTTTAAGTATTACCTTAAATTGTATACCTTGGGTATATGAAGAAAGCAAATTCCAGAAATTTTAATTTGAGGTGATTATGGAGAGAATAGAAAAAGAGGTGCTTTAAGAGAGGACAATCCTGGATGTAGCCAGGAAAAGTTATTCGTTTCATTAAATACACCGGAAGTATCACTAATCGAGATGATCTAATGGCAGCGTCGTTGTCTCGCAAATTGTTCTCAATATAAAACTGGATTGTACGCTGGTTACCCCATTGATACGTGTTAGTTTATCTAATAAAAAAGATTGATAGGCATTGAGATCAGGTACAATCACTTTCAATACGTAATCTGCAGATTGGCCGGTGATTAAATAACACTGAACTATTTCAGGAAGAAAACGCACCGCTTCTTCAAACTGACTCATCACGGAAGGCTGATGACTGTTTAATCCAACCAAAACAATCACGGATAATTTTAAACCGATTTTTTCAGGTTCAAGAAGGGCAACCTTTTTTTTGATGTAACCCTGATCTTCTAACAACTTAACTCGGCGAAGACAAGGGGAAGGAGATAAAGCCACCATGTCAGCGAGTTCTTGGTTGTTAATTTGGCAATTGGCTTGCAGGATTTCAAGAATTTTTTTATCTGTACGGTCCATAACTTTTTAAAAATTACATAAATATTTTTTATTTTAGCATTTTATTCTAATAAATCATAATATGATGAAATTAAAATTCAAATTTAGTCATTAAACGCCTATATTTGCAATAAAATTTCAAAAGAAATGAATTAGAATATATTGATGCGCAGGTTATAGTCATTGTGCATCAATTGGCTGCTTGTTTTTTCGAGGATTTTTATGTCTACATCACGAATTGTTGCCTGGTTTGTTTGGATTGTTGCATCCATATTTTATGCGTACCAATATGTTCTAAGAGTAATGCCCAATATCATGATGGATGATATTACATCGCAATTTCACATTGATGCCACAGTATTTGGGCAGTTTTCTGGTGTTTATTATCTTGGTTATTCCTTAATGCATTTGCCAATCGGGATTATGCTGGATCGTTATGGTCCAAGAAAAGTGATGACTTTATGCATTTTGCTTCCAGTTGTCGGATTGTTACCCCTTATTTTTGCAGACCATTGGGCATATCCTCTTGTAGGAAGAGCGCTCATTGGTATTGGCTCTTCAGCTGCAATTTTGGGAACATTTAAAATAATACGAATGACGTTCAAAGAGCAGCATTTTTCTAGAATGCTCAGTTTTTCTGTGATGATAGGGCTGATAGGGGCTGTTTATGGTGGTGGTCCTGTTAGTTATATGTGCCATGCAGTGGGTTATAAAATGGTAGTCGAAGTATTTATTGCTGTTGGACTCATTCTTGCCTGCATCACTTATTTTATTGTACCTGACGAGAAGCCTACTTATCAGGCCTCAGCCCTTACAAATATTAAAACGGTGTTTACCAACAAAAAAGTAATTTTGCTGTGTTTGTTTGCAGGATTGATGCTAGGTCCACTTGAAGGTTTTTCTGATGTATGGGGATCGGGCTTTTTAAAACAGGTCTACGGTTTGAATACATCGACAGCAAATTATTTGCCTTCAATGATTTTCATAGGAATGTGTTTTGGCTCGCCGATTTTAAGTTTAATCGCGGAAAAAACAGGGTATTACCTGGGAACGATTATTGCCGCAGGAATAACCATGTTCGTGGTCTTTACCTTACTTATTGCTGGGATGTTAACGGTATCCAGTATTACGATATCCTTTATATTGGTTGGAATGTGCTGCGCTTATCAAATCTTGGCGATTTATAAAGTTTCAACTTTTGTGCCAGAGCACCTTGCAGGTTTGACTACGGCGATTGCCAATATGATCATCATGATTTTTGGCTATGCCTTTCATTCAGTGATTGGTTTTGTAATCAATGCAAATGGCGGTATTCGTGAAGCAAATGCTTTTGTTTATGGAGTAGGCGTTATTCCTGTTACCCTGGCAATGGGGGTTATCGGGTTTCTGTTTCTGACGTATCGAGAGAATTATCGAACTGCAAAACTTTATCCTGTAGAGTCTCCTAGTTAAAAAAAGTCTCGGAATGGTAATACTTTGCCGTATCCGGGACTAGGCTTTTTGTTATTGAACAGGACGAGATTGAGGCACTTAAAATAACCTGTAGTAACAACTTTTATGATAATGAATTGTCATATAGCAAAATTTATTTTTATCAGCTACTATTTTATGTGTAATCAATATATTGTGGATGTGATTACCATTCATTTTAAAACGGGCCGTTAGCTCAGCTGGTAGAGCAGGAGACTCTTAATCTCTTGGTCATAGGTTCGAACCCTATACGGCCTATCAAGAAACATCGGCCTAGATACAGAATGATTCACCTTGATTCTGTAGCGACATTTCGAATTCTTCTAATTCCTCTTTATTGAACGAATTATTCACCGTTGCAAAAATTGCATTAACGTCTTTTATTAGCGCTTGTTCATCATCTAATCTCTCTTGTAATTGTCCATCAACAATTAACTGTTGATGAAAATAACGAAGATAATTTCGAAACGAATGTTGCTTATAGCTGCTGTAATTTTCAGTAGTGATTAGATCATTCATTGAAGCAACTATGGTGTCTGAGAGAAATTTCCTGATCTCAATCATTTTCTCTGCATTCATAGGATTTTTATTTTCTAATGCTTCGGTAATGACTTGATTCGTAACGGCGTACAGATGATTTATCCACTCATTCATAACCTTGCGTGCATGATTTTTTCCATTATTATTATGACTAAAAAAGAGTGAGTTATCGTACTGGCTTGCTTTTGACTCATAAGCTATTTCATAATTTCTTCCTTGTTGGATGATGGCCTCCATGTTTTTTACTAAAGTTAATAATTCGTTTACTTGCGCAGTTTGGTTGTTGGTAATGCGCTTAATGAGTAATTGCGAATTATGCGCATCAAGCATGGGGATATTTGCAATACCTGCGAGCAGCTTTAATTGTCCCTCTCTTTTTTGAATTTCGCCACCCAATGCTTTAATTTCTAGGTCTCGTTGTACAATCAACTCATCTTTTCTTTGATTGTCTTGTTGGACACTCTCATTTCTTTTTCGGGCTTCGCTTAATTCAATGCCTTGCTTTTCCAGCTGTTCTCGTAATGCATTGTATTCAAGCGAGCTCACTGATGGGCGAGATAAATAGTTTCTGATAATTTGTAAAAAACCAGTAGTTTGTTCTTCTTCCAGTATTTTAGTTTCATGGCTATTGCTTTCAACAAGAACAAAACCTTCTTCTTCAGCAATATCAGTGGATTGTGATTCAATGGCTTCGATAATTTGCGCAATAATAGCTCGACGACGTTCAAGAATTTCGACCAGTTTTTTTGTGGTTTCATCAGAAGATAGTCGTGCTTGCAGAAGAAGTTCATCATATTCTGCCAAGATATTTTTTTGTTTTACTAAAATAAGCTCGGCTTGTCGACTTAATTCTTTTGCTTGTGCCCGTGATATATCCGATTGAAAATCACTACCTACCACCTCAAATTCGTTGCCAAATAGCGCATACCCTCGTTTTAAAATCTCATTTGCTTCTTTACTGAATTCTTTTAGTGCATCAAAGCAATCAAATGGAATGTTCGCAAATGCTGCGCTAATTTGTTGGGATGTAGTGATAAAATGATTTCTTACCCCAACTAATGGAAGTTTATTTAAGTAAAAAGGTTCCCATAAGTTTCGTGTTGCGCTTTGAGATTTGCTTCGTTTTCGATAAACGCTACCGCAATCTGCTTCGAATTTTTCTAAACGAACATTTAACTCACTTTTGACATGATGAATGTCCTTTAAGTAAGGTTCAGACAATTTAATAAAATCATTGAAATAACTGATTTTATTGCCACTAGCAAACTGATGCAGTTTTTTAAGCTCATTTTGCAATACGTGTAATTTATCTCGCAATTTTAATAAATTAATGAAGTTTTTTTGTTGTTCTTCCCCAAACTCTTCCCATAAAAAATTTCCTTCTTTAGGGAATTGATAATCCAGTCCTTTATAAAGTGTTAGAAAGTTGTCTTTTTGCAAAGCTGCTGTAGGTTGGCCAAATAGCTCCGCGATAAAGGGGTCATGCATCACTCTTTGTTCTATAGCAGTAAGAGTAGTTTGATTTTCTCTTTCATACAGAGCCTGCAAATGCATCACATCAATTTGATTTTGCCCACTAAACAATGGCAGCAAGTAGTTATCAACGCCTACAAGTAATTCATTTATTTTTTGGGTTGCTTCTTCAATATGATGATAATAAGCATCAATTTTATTTTCTTGATCAGAAGAGTCGTCTTGTTGTGATGCAGAAAATATGCGCTCAAGAGCCGACTTACAGGAAAGCATTTGGTCATCTTGGCTATTTGTACTTTGAATGTCTTTATGTTTCAGTAATTCAACAGTAAAACGCTGAATTCTATCTTTGTACCTTTCTTGTTCATCAAGGGGTCTTTCCAAAGCTTGACGGCAAAGGTGGGCAAGTAAAATCATCGCTATCACTTTGCCATGTGAAATATCATTTAAATTGGCGCGACCAAAATAACGGTTTTGATTATCCGCAATGTACTGATAACACGTATTGTACACAAAGTTAAAAAAATCACAGTTTTTTTTAGTTTTTTTTGAATGATTTTGTTCTTGTATTTTTCTGGCTATGTTTGATAACCCACCAGGCTGAGGATATTCCAATCCCTCTATAACACCTTCTTTATAGGTCAGACCAAATGTATATCCCCAACCTTGCTGTTCTACAGGAACTTCAATAATGCTATTTTTCATGTCTTCCATGACTTTCGTTCGCAAGTCTTTATAAATTGTTAAAATTTCACGGATTAGTGGGGTTTCTCTGAATCGAATGGTAGGCATAATGAACCCTATAACTGAATTCCACAATGAGACATTGTAAAGAAGTTTTTATTAAGTTTTCTAGATTCACTCTGTTGCAAATTCATACATAGAGTAAATAAATTTATCCTATAGTATAACAATAATTGCTTGAAGAATAGTGGGTATCTTTATGTTCACTAAAAACTTAATTTATTCAACTAGGGAAGATAGTGTACAAAAAACCGCTCTTATATTGGCAAATAAAAGTGTTTCCTACGAGGAGTTGGAAAACGTTGCAAATGGTTTTGCTCATTTTTTAACTGAGATGGGACTTAAGGGCGAACGTATTGCGTTTATGCTGCCTAATTGTGTTGAAATAATCTCTATTTATCTGGGTTGTTTTAAAGCAGGTTGTATTGCGATGCCTATAAATCGTCGTTATGCTCCTCCTGAATTGGAACGTGTAATTCAGGATGCAGAGCCCTATTTTTTAATTATTGAAGAGGAAAAATTATTTTTACTGGATAAAATTGATTTAACTCAAACCAGTATTAAGCAAGTCTTTGTTGTAAGTAAAAAGGGGAAAACTAATGGCTACCCTTTGTTTGATGATGTCATAAATACGCCTACTGAATTTGAGGTATCAGCGCTCTCTTATGACAGTCCCGCAGTAATTTTTTATACTTCAGGGTCTATTGGAAAGCCCAAGGGTGTTGTGCATACTCTGCGCTCAATTGAGGCAATATTAGATTCAACTTCAGATGCTTTGGATACAATTACTTCTCAAGATAAGATGATCGTGTGTGAACCACAATGTCATATAAGTGGTTTTATGGAAACTTTTTCTACTTTGTCACGAGGCGGTACGGTTTTGGTATATGATGGTTTTAACCTAAATGAATATTTAGATGGCTTAATGAAGCATAAACCGACTTTAGCAGTCCCGCACATTGATACACTAATGAAACTTTTGGACTCAGGACGTTGTACCGCCGATACTTTCGCTTCACTTCGCGGTGTTTATACAGGCGGTGATGTATTGCCTGAGGCAGTTCAACAGCGATTTATTGCCTGTTCCGGGATGTCTATCCACGTTGGTTATGGTATGACAGAGGGCATTTGGATGACAGTCTGTAGGGAAAAAAATCCCTCAAGC
The DNA here is from genome assembly GCF_900635815.1 of Legionella cherrii. NCBI lineage: Bacteria > Pseudomonadati > Pseudomonadota > Gammaproteobacteria > Legionellales > Legionellaceae > Legionella > Legionella cherrii. Next base: position 3,265,824 of record NZ_LR134173.1, on the reverse strand, counting down.
GGTTGCATTGGCAAGCCGGTTAAAGGAGTAACATTACGTTTAGTGGATCAATCAGGTAAGGAAGTGCCACCAGGTGAAGAGGGTGAAATCTTGGTAAAAGGAAATATACTCATGCTAAATTATTGGCATAATCCGGACGAAACTCAAAAAACATTTATCGAAGGGTGGTTTAGAACGGGGGATAGTGGAAAACAAGACATTCAGGGAAATTATTATTTTACTGGGAGGATTAAGGATATCATTATTCGGAACACCTCAAATATCATGCCCGGTGAAGTTGAGGCTGCGATTTATCAGCATCCTGCAATTAAAGCAGCGGCAGTAATTGGGATTCCTGATCCACATGAAGGAGAAGTACCCATAGCTTTTGTGGTGCTGAAAAATGGAAAGAGGTTGACTGAACCCGAACTGAGTCAATTCCTCACTCAATATATTGCACACTATAAAATTCCGGTAAAAGTATACTTCATCGACACGATACCATTGACCCATAGTGGAAAAATAAATCATAAACAACTCCATGATTATCTACCATAACGGTGTTATATGTTTTTTCTTTACATTGTCGGTGAAGGATACGGATCAATTTCAGGTAAGCCCTCGTTACAAACTTTAGGTGAGAGGGCTGGACATTATACTGATTTAAGCTATTTCTTTTGCCTTGCTGTACCTTATCTAAAAAAACTCGAAGATTTGCATAACTCATCAGCTTCTGTCTTTTCATAATCTACAGTATGTTTCAGGCGTATATCTCTATTATTCATAAATAATTCCTGACGTACTTTTTTTTGTCGTTGAAGCATCAACTCAATGTACTTTTCTTTTCTTTCATCAATGAAAATGGCCTTGCTTCGCTGTTTGATATTCATTCTCCCAGGCGAATCTTCATCTCTGCTATGATATAAGGTTTGGCGTACCTTGGAAGTGGGGAGCCGTTGGCCATTATGACAGGAATATTTTTTTTTATCTGTTGAAGGGCTAAAAAGGGTTCCTGCATAATAATCGATGAATGCATTAAATAAGATTAAATTCTGATGAAATTTCTCTGCTATGGATTTCTGATTTCCCTTATTATTACAAAAATAAAGTTTGATTCTTTTTATCCTATGGTGCAGATAGAGAAAATCAGAGTTAAAACGCTCAGCTATTTTATCAATGCTAAGAAGTGTAGTCCGAGCGGTATTAGGAAAAGTGCTTGCCAGATGAAACTGCTCTAACAAATTATCAATACCATGCGCCAGCACATAGATTTTAAGGCGTTCTTGCATCATGGATTGATAATTAATTTTTTTACCATGTTGTATGATCAGTATATTTTGAGTGTCGAGCACTTCTTGCCAATGAATTGCCCTGGCTATTAAATCATTTTCTTCACAGAATGGGATATAGAGGATAATCATGCTCTTCGCTCATCGTGATTTTTAACCTAATTAACTGAATTAAGAAATGGTGAGTGTAGAAATTTTATCATGAATTGTTCGCAACGATGCAATTGTTCAAGTGAAACAAATTCATTGGCACGATGAGCTTGTTCAATGCTACCTGGGCCACACACAATCGTCGGTATTTTCGCATGTTGGAATAATCCTGCTTCAGTAGCATAAGCCACTTTAATCAGCTGTTCATTGTCACAAATTAATTGAGCAGCGCGAACAATTGGTTCTGATGGGGGAGTATCTAACCCAGGAGCATTCGCAAGCCTTTCTAAAATAATGTTGGTGTTCAATTGTTCCTTACGGAGTGTAGGAAGCAGCTGAGTTTCTATATATTCAACAATTTGTTGATGAAGTTCATCGGGATTATCTGCTACCAAGTTTCTAATTTCAAAAATAAACTCACACAAGCTAGGTATCGTATTATACGCATTCCCACCCTGAATGAGATTTGTAGATATCGTTGTATACGGTACATCATAAGCTGGATCACGATGTCCTTGAGATTTAAGGTGATGCGCGATATTGCGAAGATACGTAATTAATGATGCCGCATGTTCTATGGCATTACAACCCTGAGGCGTCAGAGATGAATGAGCTGCTACACCATGGATGTGACAACGATAGCATTGTATTCCTTTATGCCCGATTACCGGTTGCATCGAAGTCGGTTCGCCTACAATACATGCTTGCGGTTTATAATTGAGCTGTGTCATTTTCTCAATCAGGCTTGGTGCACCAAGGCAACCAATTTCTTCATCATAAGAAAAAGCAAAGTGTATTGGGAATTCAAGATTTAGTGCTTTAAAATGCGGGATGAGATTCATGACTACTGCAATAAAACCTTTCATATCACAAGCCCCCCGGCCATAGACTTTTTCGTCTTTAACCGTTGCCCGAAAGGGGTCGCTATCCCAAGTTTGTCCATCAACGGGTACTGCATCGGTATGTCCAGATAAAATAAGTCCTCCGTCGAGTCGACCATAGCGATTTGGGATGGATGCAAGTAAATTTGCTTTAACTCCTTTGTCATCATGTATTAAAATAGGATTAATCTGATGATCATTCAATGCATTGGCTAGGGTTTCTATTAGTGATAAATTGGAATTGCGTGAAGTGGTATCAAATGCAATCAGTTTTTTTAACCAATCCAGAGTATTCATAAGATTCCTTTTAAAATTAAATGGTATGCAGTACAAAATTCAAACGCTTTTCAAGCGATTATAATCTTTCTTGTAGCACAAAACACCCTAACAACATTAGGGAACATCTTTTTTCATAATCCTAATGATTCATGAAATTTTGTGGGGATTGTCTACAATTGAGGATAGGGATTTTTTTATCAATCATTTAATTCGGTTAGTAATCGATGACATAAGGAAATGAACAATGAACAAAATGAACGTCGTACAGGTCAATAAATCCGGTGAATGGGAAGCGGTTGAACGAGACATAATGATGCCTGCAACAAATCAAGTTCGTATCAAGGTTGAAGCATGCGGAGTGTGTCATTCCGATGTATTTGTGAAGGAAAAATTATGGCCGAATCTTCAATTCCCAAGAATTCCTGGTCATGAAATCGCAGGTGTAATTGATGAGATTGGACCTAATGTTACGCGATGGAGAGCGGGTCAACGTGTTGGCGTAGGTTGGGCGGGGGCGCGTTGTGGTCAATGCCTTCCATGTCGTCACGGGGATTTTATCTTATGTGAAAATCATCAAATTACAGGATTACATTATGACGGTGGCTATGCGCAATATATGATCGCCCCGGTTGAAGCGCTTGCTGCAATTCCTGATGAACTCTCTTTTGCTGATGCAGCGCCATTAATGTGTGCAGGCATTACTACTTTTAATGCATTAAGACATAGTGTTGCTCGTGCAGGTGATTTAGTTGCAATACAGGGTATAGGCGGATTAGGTCATTTAGCAATTCAATTTGCTAATAAAATGGGATTTAAAACCGTTGCTCTTTCTAAAGGAGCAGACAAAGAGTCCCTCGCTAAAAAGTTAGGCGCTGACATTTATATAGATTCTGACAACCAAGATGTTACGCTTGAATTAAAAAAATTGGGTGGTGCCCGGGTAATTTTAGCAACAGCACCAAGTGGTAAATCAATTTCGCCCTTAATTGACGGGCTTAGTAGTAAAGGTGAGCTGGTTATTGTAGGCGCCTCTAACGATCCAATTGAGGTCATATCGACTCAGCTTATTTCTGCGAATCGCTCGATTAAAGGTTGGGCTTCTGGAAGCGCAATCGATATAGAAGAAACATTGCAGTTTTGTGCGCTGACGGGAATTCGTCCAATGATTCAACAATATTCACTGACCCAAGCGGAAACAGCTTTTGCCGATATGATGGCAAATAAAGTACGATTTCGTGCAGTGATTAGGATGTAGTGAAAAAATAAATTAAATAGGGTTTTGTTCTATACTTAACCATAACCTCGCATCTTTTCAGGGAGTGAAACTATTATGAAAAAATTATTATTAGCATTTTTTTCGTTGATGATACTCAATGTAAGTTCTTACGCCGATAAAATTTTGATTACAGGAAAACCCATTATTTTGGAAAAACAAGGCAATGTTTATTATGTCCCTGCTGATTATAAAACAACAACATCTTATTACTATGTAACCGTAGAGGGTGCGAAGCGAGTCTGTTATATAGAAAAACAACCTTCCTTAACTTCCTTAGATACTTCAACACTTGAAGTGAATTACAATGGCTCCACCTTGACTTGGGTTTGTTATCCATTTGACAAGAATTATTTTGAAACTCCATGAAGTAATTCGGTTAAGTGAGTGCAGAGGAACGTTCTAGTCAGGGTTTTTACGTCATCCTGAGGAGTTTACGGCGCAGGATCTCCTCAATAGGGCATACTGTTCCATAATATCCTATCTCATACAGGATGACGTATCCCTGGAGAACTTATATGAAATGAGAACAAAAGTACTGCAGCCTTGGGTTCCGCTTCATTGCATTGGAAAAATCATTTTTCTTTTGAGGATAAATCAAGTCCATTAACTACCTCTTGTAGCGCTTTTAAATGAATCGGCTTGGTCAACACTTTAGTCATTCCGATACCTAAATTTTTTGATACTACCTCATCTGAGGTACTTGTTGTTAATCCAATAATCGGTATGGGATTTTTCTGTGTTTGTTTTTTCCAGATCGCGAATGCACTGAACCAGATTTTTATCTAAAGTACTTGATATCCCTACATCAGTAATGATTAAGTCAAAATTATTTGTTTCTAACAACTCTAGAGCATGCTCGCCATCAATCGCTGAGTAAAATTGATACCCAGCCTGTTCTACAACATTTTCAATCATATGAAGCGATATAATATTATCTTCTACGAGAAGAATAAGTGGAGAGTCCGCTGCAGTTGCTCCTTGTAGCGCGTTCGTTTGAGCCCCATCATATGAAGGATTGAACTCATCGTACCCAACTTTCATGGTCAGGGTAAAATAGAAAGTAGAGCCTTTTCCAACTTCGCTTTCTAAATGTATTTCGCCACCCAATAGACTTAAGTACTTTTGTGCCACATGAAGTCCAACGCCATAACCGCTGTGCTGGCTTTTATAAGAAGGGATGGCACGAAAGAACCGATCAAAGATTTTGCTCTTTAGTTCTTGCGGTATACCGATTCCTGTATCGATCACACTAAATCGAAGTTGCGTGTAGCTGTTTTCATGGGAAAGGTTTTCTACTTTAATTGTGACTGTACCCGTGTCTGTGAACCTAATTGCATTTCCAACAAGATTTAACAAAACTCGATGTAATTTTGTCCCATCCGTAATCACTGCATTGGGTACTGTATCATCAATTTCAATGTTTAGTTGAATCTTTTTCATTTCCAGGGTTGGTTGAACGAGATGTGCGATATCTTTGATGTTCTTACGTAATTCGAATAATTCTTCGTGGACATCTTGTTCTCGGAGATTATCTGCTTTAACGATTTCCATAACCCCATTAAGTAAATCCAATAATTTCTCACCGCTTTCATGAATCCAACGTGCATATTGTTTTCTTTCAGGATCTTCTGCTTTCTCTTCTAAAAGTCTTGACATCCCCACAATACCACTTAATGGAGTATGAATATCATGGCTCATATTTTCTATAAACTCGGTTTTAGCTTGATTGGCTACTTCAGCGTTTTCTTTTGCACGACGTAAGGCAACTTCCATTTTTTTGCGTTCTGTGATGTCCAGGGAAATACCTAAAACGCCAATAATTTCATTTTTTTGATTGCGTAAAGGAACTTTTTGCGAATAGTAAATGCCCATTCCATTTGCCATGACTGCATATTCTTCCGCAGTATGGGGTATGCCTGTTTCCATGACTAATGTATTGAGTTTATTTAATTCTTCTGCCTGATCTTTCCATGGCATATCATAATTAGTTTTCCCTACAATATCTTTTCTTGACTGCAGCCGTGCGCTGGCCGCTTGTGCATCGTTACAACCTAAAAATACATTATTCTTATCTAACCAATAAACGTGTCCTGGCATTAAGGCAATGATATTTTCATAATAATCATGAACCGCCTGTAATTCATTTTTAAATGTTAATCTTTCTTCTTCTAGAGAAAGATTTAATCGAGCGATTTCCTCGTTCTTTTGATTAATAATCTTTTGTAATTCTTGTATTTTTTCAGAATCCATTTTTCACCACTTTTTAAAATGAACTTAACAATGAAAATCAGGGTCATTATTAAGTAAAATTTTGTTTACCTAAGTTGCTTGGACAGATGTTCATGGACTAATTTACAACACGCTGAAAAAAAGTCCTCTAAATATTCTGTTCTTAATAAAATGTTAATGAGAATATTATAAACTATTTGCCGAAGAAATGGTTATTTTTTTTTTCAAAATGAATTATACTATGGCTATAATTTTAGTCGAATAATTCAAGGTTATTAGAGTTTAGAAAACCATACTATTTATAGTACGCGGTAATATCGAATATAAAATATAAGTCGGTTCATGAAATGGTTAGCGTACTGATGTGATAGAAATAAGCGCTAAGGAATATTTAGATGACAAAAGTTAGAGGCCCCAAAGACGGTAAGATTGTTACTGCTAGTTTTGATTCAATCGATAAAAAAAATAATAGTAAAAGTTTTTTCCCCACATTAAAGACTACAAAAAACTTAGTTCTTTTAAGTATTAGAGGAAATGAGTATTGTACAGGGGAGTATTTGGCGGCTATTGTGAATGAAGCAGTAGCGATGCATCAAACGCCTAACAATAACTCGGGAACACAGGGTAAGACAACGTTCTTAATTGCTGATGAAATATACTGGCATAATCTCAAGAAGTCATCTGATGATGAGCGGGATGAGCTTAAACAACAAGCCCGAGGATTGGGTGAGTCGTATTTCGAAAGAAATTTAGCTGCTTTTTTAGCTCCTTTGAATATTACTCCAGAAGCTTTTAAACGCGAATATTCTAATAAATCGATGGATGAACAAATTGAGATTATCAATCAACTCGCGGTAACACAAGGAAAAAATTTTGAGATAATGCGTTGGCAGACCTGGGAATCGCAAAATGACTTTAAGAAAACATTAGAAGAAATCCTGCCTCTTTATAACTCTCTAGATGGTCTTAAGATACCTATTGAGCAAGCTGCGGCCGATTTTGCTAAGCGTCATCTCGAACAAGGAGAAAGTGATGAGCTGTGGCATGTTCGCTCTCGAAACTATCTTGCTGAAGAAAGTCCTTCTATTATGTTGTTAGCGGCCTCCCTAGGTTATAATTTCATTACTTACCCAGGTAATATTTTACCTCCATTTAAAGCAACAAAAGAATTCTTTGTTGTTGAAAATCATGTTCCTCATATTGAAAAGGGTCGGAATATTCAAGAAGAGTGTTACCATGATAAACACAGCATTCACGTTCCACAACCCCATAAACTTGTCAATTGGCTGGAAGTGAATTTTAAAAGAAGCCATGATTTAACTGTTACAAGTGAAAAAACTGAAAAAAATGAAAAACCTAAAAAAGATAAAAAAACGAAAAATGCTGAGAAAATAATCAATCTAGGAAAGGTTGAGAAAGCTGAGGCACTTGACGAAGTTGATGAAGTTGAGGATGTTGAGGATGTTGCAACACAAAAAGAATCTGAGAACGTTGAAATATCTCAGCCGGTTGTCATACCGATGAAGACCGATAAGTTAAGTGACCTGGTTACTTTTTTCTCTCCTAGGAAACATAGCTCTACTCCTCAATCCTCGGTTTATCATTCGAGATTATCGAGCTCCAGAGATGAAGGAGTTTTAGTGATGGAGCTTTCTAGTGGAAAAGAAAGCCCCCTCCAACGTGTATTCCCAAAAGGAACTAGAGAAGAACCCTCTTCTGCACTACCTACAGGAGTTGGCCTTGCTGTTTATAATGAATCTCTGGCAAGGAAGAAAAAATCAGAACAGGAATATAAAGCATCTCCTCTCAGTCAAATATTTCAGGGTATTACTCAAGGAGTTATGTCAACAGATCTTCCTATGTCGGAGAAAATTGGTTTTTTGACCGAGCTTGTTGACAAGTTTATGGAGCGGGAGCGCCATTATCATAAAGGAGCTACAGATACTAGTCTTTCGTTATCGATGTAAAAAATTCCAAGCCCATATCAATACGAGATATGGGCTTTTTTATATTGTTCAAATGATTTCACAGTTTGATAAAGGAAATTAAATTATTTAAGCAGATCAGGGTTAAAAACCTTGCCATTGACGAAAATTTTTTGGTTTTCTAATTTAAACGTGAAGACATAATCAGCACCTTCAATCTTTAAAAAACCTTGACTCACTAAGTCCTGCAATATTTTATCTGCTTTTTTATCCGCATCGTTATCCGGATTTGTTAAAATTTGTGTCGGGCTCGTTGTGGATGCTGGCGAAGTCACTGGATTGGCTTGAGTATCATTGGGTGACGATTCGTTTTTAAGTGAAGCGATCAGAAGTGTTTTTACCGTCGCCATCGGGGCTTTAAAGGAGCCTTCACCTTGTAGTTTTTGCATGATCTGAGATAAATCATTGTTCTCATTTTTTGGCAGAGTTATTTTAAAATTTCCTGCAATTTTCCCTTCCGGTAAATTTAAAGTCATTTCAGAAAGTTCTATGACGGCTCCTTTAGCAAGGAGCTGAGGTAATTCATTCACGAATGCAAGTGAGATCATATTGGGATCACTATTATTTTGCATCATGTTGAATTCTTGTTGATTGATTTTTGCCGCAACAATGGGATCCAGATTTCTAATACTTAAATGTATCATTCCTGGTCCGTAGTTTTGATTATTAGCAAATAATTTTTGTAATGACAGTTTAAAATCAATGTCCAATGCTTCATGACTCACATCGGAGCGCGCTAGAAAGTTAAGGCTGGTGAGTTCAAATAACGGGGTGCCAGCTAGATTGATTGCTATAGTAGGAATATCAAAGCGCGAATGGCCTAACCACAACCAGTCATGGTAACGTTTTAATTTAAAATCATAGGTCATTCCACCGACTTTAAAGATCACATTACTCTGTGTGTTCGCAGGGTTATTGGCGGATCCACTTAATCCTAATAATTCTAAATTACCCTCAATACGGTCAAGATTAGAAGAAACGCTAAGTAAGGAAGTTAATCCCTCCCAAGAGAGTTGAAAATCTCCTTCATTTTGACCAATTTTGCCTTCTATGGCTAAAGAGGGCAGCGTGTACCTGAATATGGTTCTATTAAGGTAATTAATAAATGCTTCATAATGCGTTTCAGGTTGAGTTGTAATGACTCCTATTCCAAAACGTAGGCCATAGTTTGTAACTATAAAAGGTCCATGCTTGATGAGAATGGGTATATCTATATCAAAATCAACGGGTGGTTCTGTTTTGGCGACCCCATTTTTATCCGCTGTAGTTTGCGCAGGAATATGCATCTTGATTGATATAATCGCATGAGATGAAAACCAGCCGTTGTGGTAGTCGTGAAGACGGACATTAAATGCGGAAGATTTAGGTATCGAATTTATATTTTTATTTAAAGTACTTTTAATTGTGAGACCAATGGCATAATAAGCCACCAGAATAAGTACTACCAGTAATACAAAGAAACCAGTCCATTTTTTCATAAGTTTTCTATTTAAATTCCCTTTAATATTATGTAGCCTAAAAAATTTATTTTGTAAAATGAATGGATAGGTTCCATTTAAGAAACAGGCATTAAGAATTTGGATGATGACTCTGTAAAAATTCTATCAGCAATAAAGACCAGGTTATTCTGGCCTGAATGTTTAATGATTGAAGGTAAACGAATTACAAATTGATTCTGAAATTTCTTTTGGAATTGATTGTATCAAAGGAGTTGATTGCATAAAGAATGAATGGCGCATCATCTGTCTCATATAGTGCTGATAGCCTGCGGACTCTATTACATTTTTTTGAAAATCTTTTAGATGAGGTAACTTAAATTGACAACCTTGTTCTAGCATATCGTTGAATCGTGGATCCTCAATACTGGAATATAATCCTCCTAATTCTTCCCATAATTTTGGGGTAAGTTCTTTTTTTATTGCTTGCCAGATAGGTTTTAAATCGTTCTCAAGGAGTAAAAAGAGGTGCATTAACTTCTTATATTGTTCAGCTGTCTGAGGTTTGGTTAAAGGCTCCAGATGGCTCATTACTACCTGCTCAATAATTTTATCCCTTCGCGCCGAGACAGCCAAAGTTAAGGCTTTTTCCAGTGGCAAGAATTCATTATATTGTGGTTCGTAAACCAGTACTTCACCAGTCTCAAACTCATAGAACCAGCCATGAATTGTGAGTTCTTTACGACTCAGTTTTTCAGCAATGATTGGATATGATTTTAAATGGTCCATCTGAGCCAAAACATTAAGCATAGTGGCTTGTCGTACTTTTAAAGCGAAATTATCGTTATAGGATTCTTTCGAGTCATTGATTCTTTTCAAGACAGAATGTGAATGATTAAGCCATGAGGCCACTGCAGGATGATATGCCTCTGGATTAGGAGATAAAAGTCCTTTCATCGCGCCACAATGTGAGTGGCCACAAATAATGATGTCTTTGATGCTATGAAGTTCACTTAGGGCAAACATCAGCGCTGCTGCTTCGCTTGAAGGAACATGAGCGGGTGGAATAATATTCCCTACATTGCGGATGAAAAATAAATCACCAGGTTTCGTTTGTGTCAAAAGATTTGGCAACAGGCGTGAATCCGAACAAGTAATAAATAGAATTTCAGGGTCTTGTCCTAAACTCAATCGCTGAAAAATATCCTTCATTTGTTTAAACGATTCATCTTGAAATTGACGAACTCCAAGCATCAATTTAATTAACATTGGACGCTCCTTGTAAAGTGGATAAGAGATTGCTGCACCCGTGTGAGAACGGATACCACGCCTCTTTAAGGTAAGGCATTATTTCATAATCGTCAATTTTATAACAAAACTGTAAAGAATGCTCGGGGGGAATTTTGGATATTTTGTAAATACATACTATTATCTTAATAATTGATAAATAATTAAGGGTGAGATGGATTTCCCGGGCATTACGAGCGAGCAAATAGAAAATAAGCTTATAACCGAAGCATATAAAAAATTTTATGTTTTAATTATTGCTGATTTTTTTGCAACTATAATTTTTGCCGCTCTTGTTTGGCCTCAGGTTAATAATAAGCTTCCAATTGTTATATGGGTCTTGTTGATGTTCATATTCAATCATCTACTGAGAAGTTTATTTTTATTTCATTATTATCGTCGAAAAAAGCAGGATGGGTTATTTCACCCATCTTTTTGGAAAAAATATTTTATAGCGAATAATTTCCAATCGGGTATTTTATGGGCTTTAGGAGGATCGCTGTTCCTCTATATCGATGATCCGATGCATCGCATGGCAATTTTTGTTTATCTCGTTGGTCTTCTTTCAGCACCTGCGCCTAAATTGTTGACTATTCACAGCGCCTACATCGCTTTTATGATACCCATTTCGTTGTTCTTGATGTTTTTATCGGTATCTATTGCTCCCTCACTATCATTGATTTTACTGATGGCGGTATTGCTTTTTGTGGTTACAGTGCTCTATGCCACGACACAAGTAAATCAATTTTTAACGAAATCAATTTACCTGGAAATATACAGCTCAAATCTTTTATCTGATTTAAGACGCAGTGAAGAGAGCTTCCGCAATACTATTGAAAATGCACCAATTGGCATGGCCATTGTTTCACCTGAAGGAAAATGTATTCATGCCAATCGTACACTGCAAGAAATCTTGGGTTACAGTGATGAAGAATTACTTAAAAAAAATATGCTGGAAATTACGTATCCTGATGACGTCTCGATGACTCGAGATGCCATGAATAAACTTCTCCAAGGCAAATTGCGTATTTCACATATGGAAAAACGTTATATTCGAAAGGACGGAAGTATTATCTGGGGGATGGTCAGCTCGAGTCTAATCCGTGATGAACAGGGAGAGCCAATCAATTTTATTATGCAAATGAAGGATGTAAGTGATCGCATACAAAATGAAGAAAAAATGCGACAGTTGAATGAAAAAACGATGGAAATGTTAAATGAATTGAAGCTGCTAGAACATGATGAAAGTTTATTAAATAAATTGAACCGCTCACTACAAATTTGCATTACCGCAGAAGAAGCTTACCCACGAATCCATTTAATTGCTCAAGATTTATTTGCTGACTTAAGTGGGGGGTTATCAATTTACAATAAAACGATCATGCAAATGGAAACAGTAGTTCAGTGGGGAAAAGAACAATTATTACCTGATATATTCTTGCCTATGGATTGCTTTTCAATCCGTGAGGCCGCCACTAATGTAGTGGATGATCCCAATAAATCAGTGCCTTGTGCCCATTATAATACCCCCCCTCAAGGTGGATATATGGCGTTACCGCTTTTGGTACAAAATGAGTTGATAGGTGTTATCCATCTCATCGCACCAAAAGACAGAAAGTTAACACGCCATCAACAAGACATGGCCAATTCCTTTGGAAATATTGTCAAGCTTGCCATTGCTAATATTAACCTGCGCGTATCATTGAGCGAGTTGTCATTACATGATCCATTAACCAATTTATACAATCGACGTTATTTAAATGACATTTTGTCACGGGAATTAATTCGAATTGCTCGGGAAAAAAAGACATTATGCGTTGCGATGTTGGATATCGATAATTTCAAGAAATTTAATGATACTTACAGTCATTTAGCGGGCGATGAGATACTCAAAGCCATAGGAAAGTTGTTAAAAGACAGTCTCCGTGAAACGGACATTTCTGTACGTTTCGGTGGAGAAGAGTTTGTTATCGTCTTGTTGAACACTACCTTAAACAATGCTGTGAGTAAAATGGAAGAGCTTCGTGAAAAGATAAAAAATATATCAATTTACTTTAAAGGCAATCCGTTGAATCACATTACTATTTCAATCGGTGTTGCAGAAGCACTAAAACATGGTGCTTCTATTGATGAAATAATAAAGGCTGCGGATCTTGCACTTTATGCTGCAAAACTGGCAGGCAAAGATAGAGTAATCGCTTACAGCCATAATAAATGATTCTATGTTTTCCAGTTTTGAGCATAAGGTTTTAATAATTAGCGAATCCTTTTCATATTCATAGAATTAGGTATTGATTCTTGAAGCTCCTCCCAATAAGTTTGTATAAGAAGCTCTTTTATTTCCGGACTTGGAAGTCTGGTTATTGCTCCACTGGTTAATTTTTCTCCGATAAAGTCGATTATGTTGTTTATCGCTTCTTGAATTTTATCTTTATCATCCATTAAAAGACATTCTAATTGAATGGTTAATTCTTCTATTGCCTGATAAAAACGATTTTTTGCTCCTGATAATTGGATCGATGTTGGTATAGGGCTTGGAGGTTTACTGAAGTGCTGATATGAACCAATCAACGGTTGGTGGTTGGAGGATAACTCCTTTAATTTTTCAATAGCCCTATGATGCTCAGGATCTATTTTAATTACGTGTTGATAGAGATCGAAAGCTAATACAATCGCATTTTGTTTTTGAATTCCATCAGCCCTAAATCTACAAAAGAAATCTGCTATAAGAGACACTATGTTCGCTAAAAATCTCGGCTGGTTCGAGTGAGTGACTATTTTTTTTAATGCCAATTGCAGGGCGCGACTATAAGGCATTTCATCCCCTAATTGTTGAGAGGGATATGAAGAGGGAGCAAAAAATCCCTGTTGTACGACGAGACCATAGGGTTGAGTCACTCTGACCCGGCTTGTTGAATCATTTTGCATCATGAATGGATATAAAGGTCCCAGGTTCGTTAATAAAGAAGGAGGGGTATCCTGATTCTGATGAGGCTGAGAGTCAACAAGCATATCACTTGCGAGGTCTGTAAAAGAATCTCCCGTGTTAAATCCATCTATGCTTAAATCAACCAGTGATTGATCCATGCTTGTCTCTTCATTCTCCGAGGCATTCAATTGATCATCATATTCGTTTTCCTCTTCCTCTTGAGGGATTAATTGAATTAAAGCACGCAAGTCATCCAAAATGTCATTTTCTTTTTCTTCCTCATCGAGTTTGGTATAAAGGGTTTGACACTCGTGGGTCAGGGCATCGACATTCTGGCCATTAACAAGAGCTATTCTTACAACGTAACTAAGTAGCTCGAGTTTCTCCAGGGCTGATTCAATGGTCAACTCCAAGAGTTTCTGCTTATCAATATATTCGGACATCATTTGAAGGCTATCCCTATTTCCGGTTTCTTTATATTGACGTTCAAGTAAGTTTAAATAGCCTAGACTACTGGGTAGGTAAGGATGTCCTTCTATTTTTATCTGAAAATCAATCGCTCTATTCATCCACTGAACCGCTTTTGATAGTGCATCTTGGGATTCAATAAGCGTCGTTTGCTCCTTTTCATCGAGTTGATCGACTAACGCATCACTTACTTCCTCGCAAACTGTTGCAAGCAATTTATTAACGCGCCTGACTACTTGATCTTTATTACTATTGGACTGAGATAGTCCTATAACATGTTCTTTATAAACCAATTCCATTTCATGCACCATACTGGGAATATCATCCCAATAATGAGCCACAGCATCGAAGTTCAAATTATCTGCCTCACGACGGATGAGCATCAGTTTGGTATGCACTATTTCCGAAAGTACATAAACTAAAGCATCATAAAAATCGTTATGTCGAGAACCATTAGAAGCAGCATGAAATTGCAAAGTTTTTAATGCTTCTGAATAATGCTTATATGCCTCTTCATATTTTTGTTCGTTGTAAGCTGCATCGCCTTGTTGTTGTCTAAAGGTATTAAAATAAAATCCCATGATGATTGCCTGAAAAAAAAGACTATTGTAGCTAAGGGATTTTTTTATTCAATAAGTAAATATATATTGCAGCTATCAATATAGGGGTAGCAATACATTACATATTTTGAAATCATGAAAAGATAAAGTAATTATTTTAGCAAAGAGATCATCATGTTATTTACTGAGCTATTGCATAAGAAAAGCGCACCTTCTGCGGTGCAGGGACGAATTTACTTTCGTTCAGACAGCAGACCACCTGAGCTCATTTTTAAAGAAGGCTTCGTTCCAAGAATCAAAGCTTATGGTAAGGATTGGTGGAAAGAGGCAATTAAGTCTCGAGGATACATTAATGATCGAGGAATTGATGATAAAGCGGTTGATGCAGATCCTGCGGTATGCATTTGCATGAGCACCAAAATTGAAAGCGCAGCTATTTTTCCGCTCGATAATGAAGAGACTTATATCTATGCTATTGCGCTTCCAGATTTTACCCAAATAGAATATGTTGGATCGGGGGATGGAGAAGTGCATTTATCACGAACGCAAGATACTCCAACTGACAATAAAGAAATTGTGGTTGATTTAAATGAACTGCAAACGGTGCAAACAAGAAATATTAATGATTTTTTTAAGTCCTCAATGACGCTGAGTGCGGGTTGGCCACTTCATGCCTATGAAGCAATCGCTTTTCAAGTGTTGCCCAGCTCGATTATCTGCGCCATTAAATGCACCAGAAAAATGGCAGAAGAGCAATTGAGTAGTGCCTCTGTAGATAAAAAAATCACGCTTCATGGTGATATTATGCAGAATTTAAATTTTTGTGACGCACAAATATTGAAAGTAGGGGCAGCACATCATCTACGTTATACGACGATTGATTACAGTTTACAAAGAACTCAGGCAATACAACAACTGACTGAATTGAAAAAAATGAATGATATCAAAACACCTAATCGGCACTATGGATTTGGAGGCAAAACTTTTTAGTTGCTCTCGCGCTCCTTGACATCAAGGATGTAGGTAGACCCTATTTTGAACCATTCATCACCTGAATGAAAATGCGCTTAGCAAGACGTCTCAAAGGGACATGATTGGTATTGGTGAGAATGATAATACTTACCTTATCATCAAGATGACGCTCTATCCAACTACTATATCCTCTTATCGCCCCATTTTTAAATGCAATCCGTTTGCCATCAATTGAGGCAATTTGCCATCCTAAAGACCAAGCCCAATTTTTATGACCTGCAGGTTGACCATCGTTCAAAAAAATGGGTGTCCACATTTGCTGGTACGCCGCTGGGGTTAATATTTTTCCTGCAGACATCGCATTGTCCCATTTTGCCATATCACTGATGTTCGACACGATCCCACCTGAACCTCCCATTTGTTGCCATGGTTTTTGATTCGGGCTGGGAATCATTTTGCCAGCTCCTGATCGATATCCGGTTGCTAAATTTGCAGGAAAGAGTGCATTAGGCAAGCCTGTGTCGTTCATTCCCAAAGGGTTAAAAAGGGTATTGGAAAAGTAATTGATTAACGTTTGATGGCTTACATTTTCAATGACTCGCCCTAATACAGCAAAGGCAAAATTATTATAAGTAATTGCCGATCCCGGTTGAAACTGCATGGGCTTTTTAGCCAGGTTGTTCCAAACTTTAATCCATGGGAGATGGGGGCCACGATGCTGGGGAATACCGCTAGAGTGCGACAGCAATTGTCGAATAG
Source organism: Legionella cherrii (assembly GCF_900635815.1). Classification (NCBI taxonomy): domain Bacteria; kingdom Pseudomonadati; phylum Pseudomonadota; class Gammaproteobacteria; order Legionellales; family Legionellaceae; genus Legionella; species Legionella cherrii. The sequence continues at coordinate 3,249,345 of NZ_LR134173.1, read as the reverse complement.
TGACATTCCGCCATTTCTGTGGTGCTTTGGGTACATAGTCCAAGACGGAGTGATTTAGATTCACTTTCCCTTCCTGTACTAAAGTCATAAGTGCAAAAGCAGTGATCACTTTGGAAACGGAGCCGATACCAAATAAGGTCTTGGTGTTAACCGGATCTTTAGTTTCGATATTGGCATAGCCATATCCTTTGATAAGAAATGGTTTACCGTCTTTGAGTACTGCTAATGCTAATCCAGGGACATGGTGATGCTGCATAAAAACAGTAACTGTTTGATTAATTTTTTGTTTAACTGCTTCTGGACTCGCGTTGGCAAACTTTAAGGGAAAGAAGAGTGTGAAACAAAGAAAAAATATCAAATTTTTTTTAAGCATACTCAATTTGTACCTGGCTGTGTTACGAAAGACTTAAGGATAGAAACAAATTCTTCCTTGGTTTAAGAAGTACCAAAAAGATATTTTGATACTTCTCACTAATTACATGTTACGAGATATAGGAAAATTTTGGATCATCACTATGATCAGCTAAATAAGGTTTTTGAACAATCTCTGCAATTGTTGCTACATCATCTTGCATAATATCCGTTGCACAATAATTAATTGTGTATTTGGTTAACATCCTTGAATCTATTTTATTAAGGAAGGGGTGCTCATCACCTGCAACTTCAGATGCTAAAGCTGTAATTTGACTCGAACGACTTTGAGCATCTCGTACGAAGCTGCTTGCAATTGGTTGATCTTTTTTAATCTGAGATTGATAATATCCTAAAATTACTCCCAGACCTTCTTTTACTTTACAAACGTCGCCATATAAAGTTGGATAAGGTTTACCTTCAGCCACAGCTGTTTGAAGTCTATTAATGCGAGCCTCCAAATCGATGATAAATGCTTGATTATCGGGTACAGTTGAGTTTGGAAGAGCATGAGAAGTCAAAACACTTTTCCTGATACTTACTAATTGCTTAAAATTAAAAAAAATACTCTGAATATCATCTAGATCATACGAGCAGCTTAATATATCAAAAGCTTCTTGACTGGTTTTAGGAATAGGTTGTTGTTTAAAAAGTTTCATTTGCATGTTGTTATCTCACTTATAAATGCTTGTAAATTAATCAAGTGGATCAATAATACATCATTTTGTGTGGATTGGTCAAGTTTATTCCCAATTGTTATTTATTTGCTCATACTGGTTCGGTAATAAATGATGAAGGAGCAACGACGAGAATTGAGTCATCTGCCTATTAATAGAATAAATTATTCCGTTTGGTAGCTTATTTGCGGGGTGTCGTCATAATGGGTGTATCGGGCCTTAGCCCGACACTTTTGAAATGTTCTTATCTAAAAATTTAAAATTTTTATCCTACTCAAATCCCTATTTTAAAAAGGATTTGATAATTGGCAACCCAAGCCAAAACACCCCATACTGCTGGGAGGAGGATTTTGACAGGTTACTGGCCCAAAAGTAATTGAAGATGGGGATGCAGTAACGGCGGTGGCTGTAGTGGTACACGATTGTCCACTTGTCGCTGAAGAAACTGTAATTTGAGCCCCTTGATAAACCAGGAATTGCGGCCATGGAGTTACCGAACTGATATTGGGCGATAGGCCAGAATTAGCCGGTATTGTCGCATTTATTGTTGGATGTTGTCCTGATGGATAGGTAATTTGCACCGTAAACGAGGCTTGAGTCGGCGGGGTAGTCCCAAATATGGAGAGTAGAGTACCGTTAGTAAATCCCTGACATCCCGTAGCGGACACTATCGTATTGTTGGGAACCAGTCCTGCGCCTTTTTGATTACAACCCGAGTCAAACAGACCATAATTTTGCTCTGCTGTAGGACCTGCTTTTGCGGGTTCATCATAGGCCTCAAATGCAAGAACTCCTATATTATATCCGGATGTTTGTAGAAAATTACTGGTACCGAGTTGATAAAGCGTTTGGAAATAGGCAGACGCATTAGCCACGGACGGAGCACATGGGCCTGGGGAATTACATGCATACCCCGTGGTAGTTCCTGCTGTTGCCCAGCCTGTTTCTGCTGATAATAAGACACGACCAGCAGTGTAAAATGGTTGAGGATTAGCTGCCGGTAAAGCAGGAGGTGTTGTTGAACCGACAACCTGGATGTAATCCCAGGCGAGTGAATTAGTGGGTTGGACTGTTGAACTTAATGGTGGCGTCCATACCGCAGCGGTTGCTGGGGATACCCCGAATTGAAATGGATATGGGTCGAAGGCTAATGGAGCAGTTGGCGAATAAGAGTTAATCAGTGTTTGCATATCCGCAGAAATTGCCGGGCTCGGGGTAACTAAACTTCCACTAAGGACTGCGGAACCTACCGGAGTTGTCACTCCCTGTGCGGCCAGTGTCGCTTGCAGAGTCGACACCGCGGTCGTTAAATAAGTCACATTGGAAGTTCCCGTGCATGGTGGAACGGTATTGCCCGCATTACAATAGTTTTCATGGCCAGCAAAGACAAGAATGACTGTATTGTTGAACACGGCAGGAGTAACTGCTTGAATAACCGCATTTAATGTGGCTTGTGCACAGGGAATATAATTTTGCGCACCTAATGGACACCCTGGATAATTGGTGTCGCTAGGGAGTTGCGGAATCACCGCCTCATAAATCACCTTCATCCCTAAAGCATTGGCTTGGTTAATAATATCTATCCAACTATAGGGCTCTGTTTGATAGGATCGCACGGTGGTAAACCCTGCATTTTGCAATTGTTGTAGCTCTGCATACACATTAGTTGCTGCAGGGTTATTGAGTGTCCCAGTATAAAAAACATCATGAAAATTAAAGGGATAGTTATTGGTATAGTGGTTAGGATTATAATCAACACCGATGAGTTGATTGAATGAAACGGATTGTATGCTGGTTGATGTACTGAGCGTATTGGAACTTAGGTTACCAATTAATTGAGCTGCCAACGTAAATGAGCCATTAGTTGGTGCATTGAAAATACCCGTAATACTGCATTGCCCGCCGCTTGCCAAAGTTCCAGTTGTGCCTGAGGGAATGCAGCTGTTGCTCGTTATTAAGAAATTGGGGTGGTTTGGATTGTTATTTTGAGTGATTTGCTGAGTAAAACTGACTGTTGATGCATCATAATTGGTAAACGTAAAGGTTACTGTATAGTTCGTATTTGCAAATCCTTGGCTTGGCAAAGGTTGTGCTGAAGGAAAGTTGGCGGTACCGAGAAGACCAGCGGGACTGCTTGTAGCAAGGGTTGTTAATGCAGGTTGAACGTGCACCACATTATTGTCATACCCACCGTATGCCACCATGACGGTTTTCCTGCCAATGCTATTTGGCGTTAAAGTAATGCTGTAGGTACAGCTTTCTTTAGGCTGTAATTTTTTACCTGTGCATTGATCCTGGTATTTAAATTCGGCTTCACGAGCAGTGCATTCTTGAGTTGCAGAGGCGCAAAGCATTGGTGTCACCTGAAATGGTTTTTTAAATGCAAAGGGAAGATTATTCGTAAAAGTATAGGTCGCCGTGACACTGCCACCTAGTGTGGAAATTTGTGTTGGGAACGGTTTATCTAAAGAATGAAGAATAGGATTACCTGCAATGGCCTGATTCAACATCAAAAATAAAGTATTTGCCATTATGAATTGATTCATTTTACTCTAATGTCCTTTTTTAGTAGTAATAAACTCAAAATAAGAAATAACATTGAAAATATTCTTATTTATGAAACGTATTTTTCTTTTTACAAAGATTGTTTCTTACAAATTTAATTTTCAACAGGGAAACAATACTAAATAATGTCATCCGAATTTACCACATTTATATTTTTCAAAGAGTGAATTAAAGGGATAAAATAGTTTCTATTTATCTGTTAAATTTGGGAAGCGAAAAATAAAATGCCTCTAAAATGATCTATGTGTTATTATTTGCGCCTTTTTGTTAGCAGAAGGGTGTTTTATGGGGCAAGAAAAAAAAGAAAAAAAGACGCTTTGGGATGCTTATGCTTTTAGTATGAGTTATACAGGATTTACTACGTTAATAGGGCATCCAGCGGAACGATTGAAAGTTGCAATTCAAACCAATCTTTCTCAAAGTCCTTATTCAGTAACCAAACAATTTTTGGGGGCAAATTTAAACCATTTTTCCACAGGTTTTTTATCTTGCGTTGTTCGTCAACAAGGAAAAGTAATATACCGACCTCTCCTGATTACTCATATGCCAAAGGAGGTTGATAAATTGCAATTTCCTATGGTGGTTGGAAGTTTAGTCAAAGCCTCCATTGCGAGTACTTTTGATACCTTAGTTGTTAGTCCGCTTGAGAATATTAAAACAGTACAAATGAAAACTATTGCGAGTCAGAATAAACCAGTAACTCCAATTCAAGCGATGAAGAGCATTTATCAGCAAAGAGGATTATCCGGTTTTTTTGTCGGAAGTGGCGCAACACAGGCAAAAGCATTTCCAAGTTGGTTTTATTTATTCATGACCTACCATGCAATTAAAACCAGGCGTGAAAAACAAACGTTCCTATCAACGATTTTTTGGGCAACCGCTGCTTCAGCACCGGTAACTTTTGCAACCACACCCCTTGATGTGATTAAGAGCAACCAACAGGCTTGTACTAATCAAACCAAGCAAACCATTGGGGAGGTCGCATCACAAATCTATAAGAATCATGGCATCAGTGCTTTTTTTAAAGGGTTTAATTGTCGACTGGTTCACAAGTCATTGTCGACAGCAGGTGCTTATATGATTTTAGATATCGCACATAAGATGTAATACCTTATTCATGATAAAAAATGAGGACAGGTTTAACTGTCCTCAAAAAAGATAGCCTAAGATAAATTTATAGTTTCTCAATATCATTATTTGTTCTAGAAAAGTTTTTCTGCAGCTCATGTTCATTAGATGATGGATTTTTTATATGACTGTTCTACAATAAAACCAAAAGAGGTGATGAATTGATGAATAAAGCAAAACATGATGAAAAAGAGGCGTTTAAAGTTGTTGAACAGTTTAATCATTTAAATGCTTCACGGGCGCCAATCTCCGATTTTTTAACGATTGTTGATCCAGAAAATTTAATTATTACTTTGCGTGGCAGTGATATAGTTTTTAAGGGGATTGCGGGTTTTGCTGATCACCAGATAGGCAAACTCATCTATTTTGATCAAAAATTTGAATGTGAACTCATTAAAAGCGAAGCTCAAGACGATCAAATTACTTTGAGTACAAAAGGAGTTTGGTATGCTCGAATTTGGCAATCACCGGCAGCTTACAGTCAACAACTCATCGCGGATTTAACGCATACATGGATTTTAAAAAAAACCAAACAAGGAACCTATATTATTGTCATCCACATTTGTGAACATTTTAAATATAGAGACGGATTTTCGCCTCGTGATGTGGCTGAAGATTTTCATCTTACTTTAAAATAATAGGAACTTTTGCAATGAACTTTATAAAAACGTATCCAAGTTAGTTTATTGATATTTATATAATTTTATGCTTAGATGCTCCAAGCCGTCTTACGATCATGGGTGTTATAACAACTACCGACCATTCTTTATTTCAACCACTCTTTTATTATAATCGATAACTTTTTGGTGCAAGGAGCATTAATTGAAAAGATATCCTTTTTTTTTCATTTTATCTTTAAATATTCTAAGTTTTAGTGCCATTGCCGGTACTGATTCTATCAATTCAGTATCGACAGTTAGCCCTTTATGGACCTTTTCATCAGATGTAAATTTTCCACCTAAGTTGACTGTGAGTCCAACAGGTACTGCTTTAGTGAAATACACCATTACCAATCAATCAAAAAAAACACATACCTTAATCATGAATTCTATTGTCGGTATCAACCAGATCACCTCAGGTACAGGAAATTGCAACAGTCCTTTTACATTACGCTCTAAACAATCATGTACCTTGACGTTGCAAGTGAATGGCAGTGACTTAACCGGCAACATATCTGGAGGTCCAGTCGTTTGTAATCAAGGCAATCGCTTGCAGTGTTATCAACCCAATGCTCCAGAGATTTTGAATATTATTAAAGGAAGTGCAACGGTATTGTATGTTAACGGCAATAAAGCAACTAATGGGAATGGAAGTAACTGGGCCAATGCATTTAATAATTTAGAGTCCGCACTCGAAGCTGCTGACGCAGACCCAGGTGCTGTCGAAATTTGGTTGGCGAAAGGAGTTTATAAGCCTTCTCGAGTATATGCTCCACAAGGAATAATTGGTGGTGCTTATGGCGTTAATACCCCTAAGCTAAGAACCTTTGAGTTACCGAGTGATACCGCAATATATGGAGGATTTTCCGGGGTTGAAACGGAACGGGCACAAAGAAATGCAACACTTCATCCTACAATTTTATGTGGGGATATGACGTCAACCTGTCTTACACCCTATGTACCTGTTAGTAGCAATGATAGAGTGTGGCATGTGCTTATGGCCGGAAGTGATGTTCCTCCTGGCGCAGGAGTGAAAAATGTTAAGCTTGACGGCCTCATTATTAGAGGTGGCTATGCAAACGGTCCAGATAATGGAGTTTTGGGAACTCATAATATACTTGAGAGTTTAGACTATGAGCATGCTGCGGGCGGGGGGCTTTTGGCACGCTATGGCTCAACAGTTGAACTCAATCATGTGGTTTTTGAGCAAAATATCAGTGATGGCGTTAATGCAACAGTATCGGAAATTCTTGCTGGAGAATTTCTCGTACTGGCTTCAGGTGGGGGTGCTGTAGCAGCTATAGATACGGATACTGCAATTCATATCAAAAAATCCAGATTTGTTAATAACAGTGCCTTATTTCCAGGGGGAAGTGGGGGCGCTTTGGAAAATTTAATTGACGCTGCTTATACTATCACTTCAAGCGAATTCGAACAAAATATTGCTTTTCGTAATGGTGGCGCGATTCGTAGTAAAGATGCAGGTGATGTTATTATTTCAGCAAGTCAATTCAAAAATAACGTACTCAATGGACCAGTTCCAGATGCAAGTGGGGGGGCTGTTGGTGTGATCAATACCAATTTATCAGTCTCTGATAGCACTTTTATGCAAAATTTAACGACTCTTACAGGTTTTGGGGGTGGAGCTATTTTTTTTCACATCCCTTTTAATGATGGGACCCCTTATTTTTTAAATGTTGGGAACTCCAAGTTTACAAGTAATGTTGCCGCTGCATTTGGGGGAGGTGCTATTAATGTTTTTGGAATCCTTCCTAATCCAGGTTCACAAGCTAAGATTATGAACTCTGAATTTAACAACAATACTGGAGGTGTTGGTGGGGCAATTTACTTGGATTCGATTGCAACAGCAGTAACCGGATCGACATTTCTCGATAATAAAGCACAGTTGGAAGGTGGGGGAATCTTTGCCTCAAATTATGGGAATGCCATATTTAATTCTTCAATTCAGACACAAGCGCAAATTTCTAATAACAAATTTCTAGATAATGCCATTATAGGAGTTCCTGCAGGTGCAGTTTCACCTTTATTTTTCTTTAACTTAGTTGCCAATATTTTTAGTGCCGGAAGTTCTACGGTAACCGCTATGGCACCTGGAGGTGGTGCAATTGCAGTGGAGTTTTCTGGGAACACTCAAATTTTTGATAATCTTTTTACCGGAAATACAGCCTTGAAAAAGCCAATGGAAGAAGATAATCGAGGAGGGGCAATATTAGTTGGGGGTAGTGTAGGAACTCCATTCGCTGTGAACCTCGCTCATTCTTGTGTTGCTTCGAATGAATTTTTTGACAACAATGCAGATATAGGGGATAACCTTGCACTTTACAATCCAGCAAATATACCAGGGGGCGTAACTGTTGATACCTGTTTCGTTCCCGTAAAAAAATAAAAACGTACTATGCATTGAATCAATCAGTTTAAGCATACAAGGAGTTGAGATGAGAAAACAGTCTTATTTATTAGGATTATTAGCGAGCCTTTTAAGTAGTAGTGGAGTAGCGGGAACCATGGGTGAACCTATTTCCCGCTTTAATTACGTTGCTGCATTAAGTATTGGTCCAGTATGGCCGACTGGTGGTGAGACCCAAACCTTTTTTTTGGCCCCTGATATTGAAAAAACTTATGATGCTGACGATACCAACAACGCTCTTGCAGATTTTGAAGTGTTTTTGGGCTTGCAACGGTCAATCACTCCTAAACTTTTGGGACAATTAGGCTTCGCCGTTGCTGCAACCACTAATGCTCGTCTTTCAGGGGACATTTGGGATGATGCCGATCCCGAATTTGACAACTACACTTACAATTATAAAATCCAGCATTCTCATATTGCATTAAAAGGAAAGTTATTGGCAGATATGGGATTCATCGTGATGCCTTGGGTGAGTGGCAGTATTGGTGTGGGTTTTAATGACGCTCATGCATTTAACAATGAGCCCAAAATTTTTGAGGCTATAGAAAATCCGGATTTTACATCCCATACCCAAACAGCATTTACATATACTGTGGGAGCGGGAGTACAAAAAGCATTGAATCAGAATTGGCAAGTTGGAGTGGGGTATGAATTTGCTGATTGGGGTAAAAGTCGTCTGGGGCGTGCCCCGGATCAAACAATGGGGGATGGTCTAACCCTAAATCACTTCTATACGAATGGGGTCATGTTTAACCTGACTTATGTTGCATAAGATGTATCGCATTTGTTTAGGCCTCATGCACCGAAAAGGTGTATTTGGCCCATCTTGGGCGAAATTGATACTTTAATTTACTGATAAGAAGAGTTTTAAAAGGCACTGAGTCGCTTTACCAAGACTACAACTAATTCAATTGATGCGTATTATCTGATTGATTACTTAAAAAGTGTAATTCGATTTGTTTATAAAATGATTTATAGAGTTTGTTGTGATTTTCCCCAAGTAATGTATGAAAAATTCCTTTTTTGGGTTTAATTTTGCTGTCTAGCATCGATAGTAACAATTCAATATCATTTTTTTCAAGAGATGTTTCTTTAGTGAGGTATGCATTTAAATGAGATAACAATTTATGATAATCCATTTTCTGGTCTATGAGACTAGATAATCGAAAATAGTGAGTTAAGAGGCTATGGGTTTTATCAAGAGTTTCTTTTTTAAATGCCGGTTGAAAATGCACATCAGAAAGCCTGGAATCAACTTCAGATTGTATGACTTCAAGAGAAAGACGCTTAAATGCCTCTTCTAAGTCTGCCTCGGATTGAATCGTCGTCTCAAATTGCTGCGATAAGGCTTGTCGTTTTTCAGGATGATTTATAAAACATCGTATGAGCTCATCTAAATGATAAGGAATTCGAACGACATTGATTGTGGCACAGTCCCCAACAGTACGACTTTTTAAATCGCGCATCACTACAGCAAGTGGAATCTCGATATTTTCAAAATAAACTATCCCATCATTTAAACCTTGCTTAAACAAAATGCTTTTTAAGGTATCAGCTATTTTGGGATTACTTGTTTTATCTAAGTAAGCGAATACTTCACTGATGGTTGTTATCGATTTTTCTTGAAAGTGTTGTTCTTCGAGTTCAAGAAGTAATTCTACTAAGATTTGTCTGCGTTGTAAGCTTTGGGACATCGCGTGAGTGGTTATGATTTGAGCTATATCGAATGAAGAAGGGTATGGAGAATCACCTAATTGGTCAAATAAGGCTTCGAATGAATGGGCAGCAATATTGATATCACGGTATTGTTCTGTTTCAGAAGTCAAATGGGAGGCCAACTCTCCCCATATACCATCCGTCATCGAAATGACAATATCACCTTCATTTAACTCAAGTTTTTTGTGGATTAGAGCGCGATCTTTATTAGTAGGTGATGCAAACATTTGTACAGATGATGGAGACCATGCATTAAATCCCCGATAAACATGGCGTGCATTTAGGGTGTGTTTGATATGAAATTGCTTATCTAGAACAATAATTAATCCATCGCCAATATTTGCAAATTCACCAGAGTATTTTTTTCCTTGCTCGTATTTATAGGTAAACGCTGCCATAGATGCATGAGCACGCTCTTTATTGGTTCTATCCCTTGCAGAAGTTAATTTGCCAATTGAAACGAGAGCTGTATCTATATGTTCATCACTATCCAAAAATGCTTCACACGTTGCCAGAGATACTCTATGTATCTCCTCATCTTCTTGTTGATCTCCAGCGCCTCCACCCAAGCCGTCGGTGACTGCAATGCGTGCACCGTTAATAACACCATTCTTGTCAGTAGTAATGGATGCGCCCGAACTATCAAGAATCTTATCACATTCTATATCGTGATCCTGATGAGCTAAGCTTGAGCCGATAAGAATTGTACTGTTATGACTTTGATTTACCGAATAAAATCTTTCTGATAAAAAACGAGACAATTTTTTAGAGCGATCTTGTGCCACTGAATATGAAAAAATAACTTTCTTGTTGGTGATAATTTTATCTCTCATAGCATTACTCTTCATTAATCAATATGGGTAGCTCAAATCATAATAAACCATCTTTGGAGATAGTGGTTACTAGCATGACAACATCTCGTCAACCCGCGTCTATAGATTACATTTAGGTATTTTTCAAAACTTTTCTTTAGAAAAATGAACAAATGAAGGAAGGGATTATGACATAAAATATGAATTCTTTGAATATATTTAAAGCACTATGGGCTATTATTATAAATAATAATTGTGCTTTATGAGTAAAATTATGCCAAACTTGCCTGGATTATTTTTTCTAAAATCCTACCCCCCTGAACAAATATGGAGACTATTGGTTGATGGACGCTTTTGGTCAAAAGAAAAGGGTTGGCATGGTTATGAATCAAGAGAGCGAGGTTCAATTAATGCTGCTTTAGAGAGTTTGTGCTCGATTGCACTGCAAGTTTATAAAGAAGGCGAGGAATTTGAATTAAGTGTCGATTTAATTAAAGAAATACATAAAAAGTGCGGACGGAAAGTAGAGGCGTTAGAAGATAAGAGCCCAGGTGAAATCAGAACAGATGAGCCTGTATCATTTGGTATTCCAGCATGTCGTGCCTCAATTAAAGGGATAGAAGAGTTTCTCCAACTATTTTTTCTAATTGAGGGTGGTGCATCATTCGGTCCTGGAAATCCAGGCCCATTTGGTCCTAGCTTTGATTTGGATTATTTTAAAGATTTGACCCCTGAAAAAATACCCGAGCTTGCTAAAAAAATATATGAAGATATGAGTGCGCATGGTCACAGTAACACAAACCACTTTTATCTAGCAGTAAGAAAAAAAGTTGATGTTTTTCTGGAAGCAATTACTCAATCTTATAACAAGGAAATTAAAGCCGCAAAAACCCTTGATGAAAAACTGTACGTTATTGCCAAGCATATCCGGCAATATGAAGTGTTGCATCCTTTTAAGGATGCCAATGGAAGAACCTTTGTAAACAATTTATTAAATATTCTTTTAATGCAACAGGGTTTGCCCCCAGCTACCTTTTATGAACCTAATGTCTTTGATTTATATAGTGCTGATCAGTTAGTAGTCGTTATTAAAGAAGCGATTCTAAATACAATGGAGATTATTGAGCAGAATAAAAAAGGTATTTCTTTATATGGATATAGTGAAACTTTGGAAGATAAGGCGAAGTTTATGGCGATGCTTAATAGTCCTTCTTACCAGGAGATTCGAGATATAGATTTTTCATTTTTAGACATTGGAAGGCTATACGACAATTCGCGAGAGTATGTTGATTCATTAAAAAAGAAATATCCCCTTCATCGAGGGGCAATTTATTTGAGCGATCCACGTGATATCAAAGAGCTGGTATGTGATTGTGATGAAGCTCAGATAAATAAATGCATCAAGCAGGGGGCGCCTCCAATTTATGTAGGTAAAGCTCCTATCCATTTAGCAGTGATGGTGGGCAATATGGCAATGGTCGATGAGTTAATTGCTAATAAAGCCGATTTATCAATACAAGATTACGATGGCAAAACGGCCCTTCATTATGCTGCTGAATCTGGAAATATGCAGATAATGGGGAAAATATTAACTGTTATACTATCTCAGAAGAATGCTCTTGCTATATTAAACGCTAAAGACAATCAGGGAAAAACGGCATTTCATTATGCTGCGGAGTACGGAAATCCCGAGCTGGTTGTTGCCTTAACATCCACAGATGAGATTCAGATCAATGAAACCGATAACAGAGGTTCTTCTGCCATATTTTTAGCCTATAAGAATCACAAACTGGATGTATTTGAGAAA